>JBOHUH010000050.1:0-6686 GCA_050733915.1 Candidatus Dormibacteria bacterium
TCGGTGTCGACTCAGCGCAGCAGAGGTGGCGGCTGGACCGTGCACCGGGTGGGGGCTTGAGCGTGCTCGGGAGGGTGAACTGCTGGGGCGGGGCCCCAGCGACTGGGTCTCAGGTCGGTCGAGCCTCGTAGCACGACACATCGAGGGTTTCCCGATGTCCCTACTTGGGATCCCGTCTGTCGGCCCGGTGGGCCCTCAGCTGGGCTACACCCGGCGCCACCAAGGGAGATGCCTACGGCATCTCGACTCCGGCCACTCCAGCCCCCGCGGCCGCCTCGCGGAATCGGCCAGCCGCGGTCGCCAGCGGCGCCTTCACCCGGAGCGCCGGGGCCGGATACGCAGCGTCGTAGACGCTCAGTCGGAACTCCCGCGCCAGCGCGGCCACCGACCCCAGGACGGTTTCCCGGCCGATCTCCTCCACCTCGATCGGGAGGCCGCCCAGAAGCTCCGCGGTGGTCAGGACGTTGGCTACCTCGAACGGCCGCAGTTCGGGGACCAGCGGTCGGTCGTCGGCGAACCGCTCCAGCAACGTCATCTTCGACTGGCGGCACTGGTGCGGGGTCCTGGTGGAGGTGGGCTGGCGAACGGCACTTACGCTGGCAGATGAGGCGTTAGCTGGGCGCCACCGCGCCTCACGGGTCTCGGGGCACGGGTTCACGTCACTGTACGGCCCGAGCACCGGGAGGCGTTCACCTCCCTGTTCCCGGAGGTCCTGGGCTGTGAGGCGGTCGAACTCGGGTTCGGCCGCCCGTTCCCGGTGCTCCTGGGCTCGTCCTGCGACGGCAGCCGCTGCAGCGTGCCGTTCTCCGGCCTCGGTCCGGATGAGCCCCCGGTGAAACCATCGATGAATAGGCGGCCCGGCGAGGTGCCTGGATCGCTTGCCGCACGACCGACGACCCCAGTTCGAGCAGAGACTGGATGACCCCGGGATCAGATCATGCGCTAACTCGGGCGGTCCCCACAACCAATTCAGCGCTGATATAGAGCCGTGTTGGGCCAGCCAGACTAGTGCTGACCTGACTGGGAGACCGGCGAAGCGCTATTCGGGTTGGGGCGTGTCGCCGACACAGTGGCGTCCGGGGCCCGCGGTATCGGCTGATGCGGCGCACCGACTCGGCAGGCCTGTCTGTGCGGCTTATCCGCCTTTGGCCCACCATTGATCATCCCAAATTCTGCACCCCGAGCCACGTGCTCCTGAGCGACCGTCGAGGGTCGCGAGCCAACAGGATGGGCAGACCGTCCTCCGCCGGCATGCAGAATTGGCAGCTGGTGTGGCCGATTTTCAAGACTGAGCGATAGCTCGACGAGACCTGGGCGGGCGTCAGCCCGACGGTGACCACTACCTGGCCGGAGCAGTTGCCCGGTCCCCAGAAGTAGTAGCTGTTGTTGCCGCTGATCGCCGGAGGGAAATGCGCTCTGGTGCTGAGGTCGTCGAGCGCCGCCGCCTCGCCGTAGTTGGCGGTGAAGACGCATGCCACCCGTCGCTCCGAGCCGGGGAGCTGATCCAGGGCGGTGGAAACCTGCTTGGCCAGTGCGGTCCACCCGAACCGATCGGCCAGCCACTGCGGCAGCGCCCCGCCCCGGTGGTGCTCCATCTGGGCACCCGCGTCAGTGCCGAGGAAGCCGTACCAGGCGGCGTACGTGGACGGGGGAAGGATCGGCATTCCGATGGGGGCGAGGAGGATGCCGCTGACGGCGAGCGCCGCCAGGTAGGACGGCGTCGGCCAGAAGCGGCCGGGCCGGGACAGGTGCGGCGCCAACCAGACCGCGCCGGCGGCAAAGAGGAACGGATAGGCGGGCGCCAGGTAGTAGGACTTGGAGGGGCCCAGGCTGAACCACGCGAAGAGGACTAGGAAGGTGATCCCCAGCGATCGCAGTTCGGGTCCGCCCCGTCCGCGCAGGAGCCACACCAGGCCTCCACTCCAGAGCGGCAGCGTGATCGGGTTCATGACATACGCCTGCTGCAGGGCGAAGTCGAGCGGCGAGTGGCCGACCAGGGTGCCCACGTAGTTGTGCCAGTAGGCGAGGGTGGGCCACCCGGTCTGGAATTCCCAGATGAGGTAGGGGCAGAGCCCGACCAGTCCGAGCCCGATCGCGAGGCAAGCCCACTTGCTCCTGAGCCGGGCTCGGGCCGGGGACGCCAGGAGACCGAGTAGCAGGGCGGCGAGGAAGTAAAGGATGGTCACCTTGGTCAGGAATCCGACTGCCGCCACCCCGCCGATCCAGAGCCAGAGCTGCGTCCGGTCCCGCTGCACGAGCCGCACCAGGAGATAGGCGATGAGCGTCCACCAGAGTTCGTCCAGCGAGTCCATCGAGAAGATCGACCCGGTGGCCAGGAAGGTGAGGCACACCAGGCTCGCCCCGCCGGCCAGGGCCTGCGCCAGGCGCCGGCCGCCCAGCTCCCGGGCGATCAGGCCGGTGACCACGATCAACGCAGCGTTGGCCAGCGCCGGGATCACGTGGATCGCGACCAGGGAGTCGCCGGCGAGGACGCCCAGCGCCCAGGCCAGCACGGCCATCAGCAGGGGGAAGTCGACGTAACCGAGCGCGAGGTGGTGTCCTGCCGCGATGTAGTAGAGCTCGTCGCGAAAGTAGCCGTAGTTGCCGGCCACCAGCATGTGACCGGTGAACCCCACCCCGGCCAGGCCCGCCAGGGCCCAGTTGGCGGAGTTTGAGCGTGCGTGGCTGAGGGTGTCCCAAGTAGGCCGCCGCAAGACTAAGCCGCGTTCCAAATTGATCATGGGCCGAGTCTCGAGCCCGACAGCGCGGCTGTCGCCCGCCCCAGGATGGAATCTCTCTCCCGCTGTGGGCGGATGAGCCCTCATCCTCGCGGCCGATGCCGAGCGGGCCGGGCCGGGCTAGGATCGGGCCGTGATCAGCTGGGCCAGGCTCAGGGAAGGCGGCGCGCAGGCAGGGCTGGACTGGGCTCTGGCCGCGCTGGTGTCGGCATCCGCGCTCGCTCTGGTGTGGCTCTCACCAGGTTCTCGCTCGGAGGCGGCTCCGGTCAGCCTGGCGCTTCTCCTGGTGGCCACGCTGCCCCTGGGGCGGCGGCGCCAGCACCCCTTCGCAATCTTCCTTTTAGTCGGCGTGGCAGCGCTCCTGCATGTGGCCTTGGGCTACAACAACGACTTCGCGGTCACCTTCGCCGTCCTGCTGGCGCTGTTCAGCGTGGCCGAGCACTCATCACGCCGCCGCGCCGCCACCGCGGCCCTCCTGGTGGCGCTGCTGCTACCGGTCAGCTTTGGCCTGGACTGGAGCCACCAGCACCAGGTGGTACTCTCCGACATCCCCTACAACTACGGGCTGTTCATCAGCGCCTGGGTGCTCGGCGATGACTTCCGCCAGCGCCGGATCCGGCTCTCTGAGCTCAAGGAGAGGGCGGCTCGAGTGGAATCGGAGCAGGCGGTCCGGCTGGACCAGGCCGCCGAGCATGAGCGCCGCCGGATCGCCCGCGAGCTCCACGACGTGATCGCCCACAGCGTCGCCGTGATGGTGCTCCAGGCCGGCGCGGCTCGACGGATCGCTGCACAGCAGCCCGGCGCCGCCGTGCAGGCCCTCGGCGACATCGAGCGGATCGGCCGCGACGCCATGGGGGAGACCCGCCGCCTCCTGGGCCTGACCAGGAGCACGCCCCAGGATTCGCTGCCAGCGCCGCAGCCCCGGCTGGCCGACTTGGAGCCGCTGCTCGAGCTCACCCGCAAGGCCGGGATCGAGGTGGAGCTGCGCATCCAGGGGGAGCCCCGTCGGCTCCCCGAGGGGCTCGAGCTCTCCGCCTACCGGATCGTCCAGGAGTCCTTGACCAACGCCATCAGGCACAGCGACGCCCGGTCGGCGTCGGTCCTGGTCGAGTACCGGCCCGGCGAGCTTCGGCTCCAGGTGAGCGACGACGGTCACGGTTCTCCGGTGGGAGACGGCTCCGGGCATGGCCTGATCGGGATCCGAGAGCGGGTCGCGTTGTTCGGCGGAACCGTCGACGCCAGCCCCCAGGACGGCCACGGCTGGCGGGTGTCGGCCAGGCTGCCAACCGACGGCGACCGATGATCCAGGTCGTCATCGCCGATGACCAGCAGCTTGTCCGGAGCGGCCTCCGGCTGATGTTCGACCCGGAACCGGACCTGGTGGTGGCGGGCGAGGCGGCCGACGGCCACGAGGCGGTGTCCCTCTGCCGCAGCCTCAACCCGGACGTCGCGATCCTGGACATCCGCATGCCCCGGTTGGATGGCATTCAGGCTGCCAGCCAGCTGCTCGGCCAGAAACCGCCAGGCCGGACCCGGGTCCTGATCCTGACCACCTTCGATGACGACGACTACGTCTACCGCGCCCTCAAGGCGGGTGCCAGCGGGTTCCTCCTCAAGGATGCCCCGGCGGATCAGATCGTGGCCGGGGTCAGGACGGTGGCCGCGGGAGACGCGCTGCTGGCGCCCACGGTCACCCGCCGGCTGATCGAGCGCTACACCGCCCTAGTTCGGGTCGACCCGGACCAGCCTGCTCCGTGGGCCGAGCTCACCGAGCGGGAGTTGGAGGTGCTGCGCTGGATCGCCCGGGGGCTGGCCAACTCGGAGATCGCCGAGCGGCTCCATCTCGGGGCCGCCACGGTGAAGACCCACGTCAGCCACATACTGATGAAGCTCGACCTACGCGACCGGGTCCAGGCGGTCGTCTTCGCCTACGAGTCGGGCCTGCTGGGCTCGTCCCCGCAGATCAGTTGAGCCTAGCTCTCCAGCGCTGACTCGATCGCGTCGGCCCAGCTGCCGAGAAACTGGGCCAGCACCTCCAGCTCCTCCCCCTGGTAGGTCGCCAGAACCGACGCCATCCACGCCTGGAGCGGGCCGAATGCCTGGGCGCTGGGGCCGCCGATTCGCTCCGTGACCTGGAGCAGGACGCTGCGCCGGTCCTTGGGGTTGGGTTCTCGCCTGACGTACCTGGCCTCTTCCAGTCGGTCCAGGGCGATGGTCATCCCGCCGCTGCTCATCCCGGCCGCCCGCCCCAACTCCCCGATGGTCATCGGGCCCCGCGCCGCCAGCAGATCGAGGAGTCGGAGATCCGTCCGATTCACCCCGAAGACCCGGGCCGCCCGCTGGTCCAGACCGTCAATGGCGGAGGTCGCCCGGCGCAGCTCCCCCTCCACCCGGGCCTCCTGCTCTTGTCTTGACACTCCGGCCGGGCCGGAGTTATCTTGCATCCCAAGATTCTTAGGCACAGAGGTAATTATAGATGGCGAGCACCGCTAGTCAAAGCCGCCCCGCGTCGGGCGCCCTGATCCCGCGCCTGGCCATGGCGCTGATCCTGCTCTGCCTGGTCCAGTACCTCCTGGGGATGGCCCTCAATCTCTTCATCGCGATCCCGCGCCACCACCCCGGGGCAGAGGGAGCCAACTACTTCGGCAGCGCCTATCGGAGCGATCTCTGGGGGATTGGCCAGGGGGGCGTGCTCGCGGTTCACATCGCGCTCGGGCTGCTCCTCGGGCTGGCCGCCCTCCGCCTGGTGGTGGCGGCCTTCATGCGCCCCAGCTCCGCGGTCCGGGCGGTGACTCTGCTCGGGGGCCTGGCGGTGCTGGGGTCGGGTTTCAACGGCGCCTCCTTCCTTGTCTACCACGAGGACCTGAGCTCGATGCTGATGGCGGCCCTCCTCGCGCTGGCGCTTCTCTGCTTCAGCTGGACCCTGTTTCGCGTCCCGGCCGGGTAGGCGCGAGGCCGCCGTCAGCTGCCGGGCCGGGAGATCAAACCTGCTGCCGCAGTCCGCGCCCAGGCCTGTCGGCCCCGATCCAACCCAACCCCGCAGCGGCCGCCGGGCTGAGATGCCGCGCGGTGCCTCAGACGCAAAGCCCCAAGGCGGCGCCGACATCGACCTAACGTATTTCCGCGGCGCCGCCAGCTGGCCAGTAGGAGAGGCTTGGGGTTTGGGACGGCCGCCTCCGCCCGGCCCGGCACCCACCAAGCCCGGGGTAGGCGGGGCCCGGCGTCGACTTCACCTGGGCCTCCTTGCTCAGCGACCAGCAGGACTTCAGCTCGAGGCTCATGGGCCCACTCCTGGGTTGGCGCTCATCTGCTTCATCTCCGCGCCCTTGCGGGTGTGGTCCTGGCCAGCCTGAGTCCGCGCGCCCGATCCTGCCGACCTCCGGAGCGGCAGCTGCAGTCCTGGAGGGGACCCCCGCTCTACCCCAGCGTGTCCAGCAGGGCCGCGATGTTGCCGCCCCCCGCGAGCACGCAGAGGGAGTGGGCGGGAGTGCAGGCCAGGGCGTTGATCGGACCCTGGTGCTCAAAGAGCTCGCTCCAGTGCGAACCGCTATCGGAGGAGGAGTACAGCTGCGAGGCCTGGAAGGCCTGGGTGACCATCAGGCAGCTGGCCCCCTGGCAGGCAACCTGCCAGCCAAAGCTCAGCTCCAGCGACGGCGGGGAGACGGTCCAGCTGGCACCCCCGTTGGTGGTGTGGAAGGCGGCGCCCGGACACTGCGTCACCCCCTCTCCGCCGCACTGGTCGCCGCCCACCGCCCAACCGTCGCGCTCACTCTGGAACTCGACGTCGATTAGTGAGCTGTAGTAGACGTTGCCGATCCCGTAGGCCGGTTGGGGGGGCTGCGGGGGCGCTTCCCGCTGCCAGCTGTGGCCCAGGTTGCTGGTGAAGTACACCCCCGGCCCGGCCACCCAGCAGTGGGCCGGGTCCAGGCAGCGCACCGAGGTCAGGAC
>JBOHUH010000051.1:0-23678 GCA_050733915.1 Candidatus Dormibacteria bacterium
CCGTCTCGAGGCCGCCGACATCTACTGGAGATGGGGCAGCGGCGATGCCCTTCGCGCCGACAGTAGCCTTCTCGTGGCGCTCCTGAGCGGCCGCACCCTGCCCGACGGCCGCGCCCTTCAACGCGTGCACCAGTAGCGCATAGGGGCGCCCGGAGTGTTCGGGTGACATTGTCACCGCGTCGGATCGGCAGCCGCGCGGCCCGAATGTTGCCCGCCGTAGCCCCAGCATTCATGCAGAACGAGGCTAAGTGCGTCGCAGTGGCATCATGGGCGGCGGAACCCCAGGTTCGTCAGCACGGCGCGGGGGGTCAGGGACTGTCGTTTGAGGACTGCTGATCGTGCGTTCAGGGAGAGTCAGTCCGAATGGTCCAGCTCGACCGATGGCAGATCGCGGACCTGGTCCTTCGTAAGGCTCAGGTGGACGCCGTCATCGACACCGGTCACCGCGCTAATCGGGATCGAGACCTGCTTTTCGCCCCAGAGATGACCCTCGTCGAGGAGGACGTGGGTTACCTGGTGATCAGCGGCGTCGATCACCAGTCCTTGAACCCGTCCAATCGCCCCATCCCTGGCGTGGACGTGGTCGCCGCGGCGCACCTCTACCTCGCCCACCGGAATCCGGTCGGTGGTGACCGCTTGGGGACCCATGCCCATGCCACCCACGCCGCCCATCCCCATGCCACCCAGGCCGGCCATCCCCATGCCACCCATGCCCATGCCTAGCGGGCCCAATGCAAAGTAGGGTAGCGACATCATCTGGCCCTGCCCATAGCCCCATTGGCCACTCGCTCCAGGCAGGAATCGTGTCTCTTCCGCTTCCTCGAGCGCCTCGAACTGCGCCAGGGTGCAGCGCAGCTGAATCTGCTTGGCCGTTGACTCGACGAGATCCAGCGACACAAGGCGGCCCGTCGCACCGCCATGCTTAGGCTCGACGACCAAGTGCGTCAACACACGGGCGACCGGATCAACCACTACTCGGCGCAGGTTCCCGCAGACGCCGTCACTACACGCAACCTCGCTACCGATCGTAAACTCCGTAGCTTTACTCATGAGGCCCGCCACTCCCGTATCAGTTGACCCGACTCAACTATGGTAAGCCGCCCGTTCAGAGTAGGCGTGGTTCAACGCCGGGTCGTGGCTGCCGGGGTGATCGCCCACGCCTACAGGATGGCCAAGCAGCGGCGCTCCCACGAAGAAGCGGAACGCCGCCGGTTGGCACCGCGCCCAGGCACCCTCGCCTAAGTCCACTCCGGACCCACGAACAACCGGTGGCTTGAAGTGTGGGGCATCACGGACCCTCCCCACGATGCCCCACGCCCGGTCAGGAGGTCGATTCACGGTCCCGGTCTCCCGTAGTCCACCTCGCACATCTCCCCCGGCGGCAGCGGCTCCTTGGGAACCGTCACATCCCCCGGATCCACCGCCGCGCGTAGCACGGGGAAGCTGATCACACTCACCGCCAGACCCCGTTGTCCCGCAGCCGCTGCCAGACGTGGTCACGCGGTTGCTCTCCAGCCGCTTCACGGCCTCGTAGTGGCAGGCCTGGATCCGCTGCCTCGCCTCGCCGCTCCATTAGCAGCTCCCCGGACAGCCGCCCAACAAGCTCCTCCCACTCCGCCGGCTCGCCGCGACCGGTTAGTTGTCGAGGCACGGGTAGCGGTCAGGGCTGGCCGATCGCCCGCCACTCGCGGGCGCCGAAATCAGCGGGAAGAAAGGCGCCACCGACCCACTGCCCGTCCTCGGAATCCGGCTCGGCCTCGCAGGCACCCCCCTCTCACGCACCAACCATAGTTCGGGTGCTGTATGGTTATATGCACTCATGATACGGTATCCGAAGCATGGCGGTAAGGGGATTGCAGCCCCCGGTCTTTCCGCCGACCGCGAGGCGTTGGTGGCTCGGCTGGGGGTGCTTCAGGCCCAGTTCCACAAACGATTCGAGGCGGCCACGCCTCAATTGGTCCGGGCGTTGCAGTCGAGGCTCGGCGATGCCATGGCCAACACCACCCTGCGCCAACTGGAGGTGCTCCGGCTCCTGGCGACCAACGGTCCCCTGACGATGCACCAACTCGCTGAGATGGTCGAGATTAGCCGCAGCAGTGCGACCGAGGTGATCGACCGGCTCGAGGGCCACGGCTTGGCCGCGCGGCGCCACGACCCCGGCAACCGGCGGAGCGTCGAGGTGGCACTCACCGCGAAGGCTAAGGCAGTCGTGGCGCAGGTCCGGCGTTTCCAAAGGGCCAGCCTCGCGGCCGTCACCGATGCCTACGACGACCAGGAGCTGGCGACCCTGGTTGGGCTCCTCGAGAAAGGGACCCTCGGCCAGCATCCGGGTGAGCCCGCCCCTGCCTCCGGTCCGGCCGCGGCCGCGACCAGCCGCAACCGGACCCGGAACGGATGAACGCGCGCTCCCTCCCCCGGATGACCAAATGGTTCACTGCGCTCGGTCGCTTCTCGGTGCGGTTTCGCGTCCCCGTGGTGCTGGCCTGGATCGTGGTCGCCATCGTCTGCGTCCACCTGCTACCTTCGCTGGCCTCGGTCAGCAAGGACACCAACTCGGCGTTCCTGCCCGCCAGCGCCCCCAGCTCCCGGGCAGCGGCACTCGCCAGCCCCTTCCAGAACTCCAACCTCGCTGCCGCCACCCTGGTGGCCGAGAGTTCTCCCGGCCCGCTCAGCACGACCCAGCAGCAGGCGATCACACGCTTCGAGGCCAGGCTGCGGACCGTGCCCCGAGTGCGGTCGGTGCGCGACCTAGGGACCTCCGGCAATCAGCGCGCCCGTCAGGCGCTGATCGAGGCGGCGGTTCCGGCCTTCGGGGGAGGCGGCGGCTCCCACCTGGTGAAGTCGATCCGCGCCGACTTCGTGGCCGCCAGCGTGCCCGGACTCACCTTCTACCTGACCGGCGACCTGCCCAGCATCATCGACAGCCAGCAGTCCTCTCGCCACTCCCAGAACCTCACCCAGCTCTTCTCGGTGGTGTTCATCATCGCCCTGCTGCTGATCGCTTTCCGGGCGCTTCTCGCCCCCCTGATCACGCTCTTGCCCGCCGCCCTGGTGCTCCTGCTCGCAGGACCGGTGATTGCCGAGGCGACCCATGTCGGGATCCAGGTGTCGGTGATCACCCAGATCCTGCTGATCGTCCTGGTACTGGGGGCGGGAACGGACTACGGCCTATTCCTGGTGTTCCGGGTGCGCGAGGAGCTCCGCCGCGGCCTTGAGCCCCACGACGCGGTGGTCAAGGCGGTGGCCACGGTCGGTGAGTCGATCACCTTCTCGGCGCTGACAGTCATCGCGGCGTTGCTGACATTGGCGCTGGCCCAGTTCGGGCTCTACCAGAGCCTGGGGCCGGGGCTGGCGATCGGGATCGGGCTGATGCTCCTGGCCGGGCTGACCCTGCTGCCAGCGCTTTTGGCGATCTTCGGCAGGGCTGTCTTCTGGCCGACCAGGACACGGCGCGAGGATCATCCCCGCACCGGGATCTATGCCCGGCTCGCAAGGGGCGTGGTGCGCAGGCCGCTCTGGATCATGGTCAGCGGGGTGGTGGTCTTCGGCGGGATCGCCACCGCCTCCCTCAGCAGCACCACCGCCGGCTTCGGCAACACCGCCGCCCCGAGCGGCACCAACTCGGCAGCCGGGGCGGCGGTGCTGGCCCGGGACTTTCCAGCCTCCAACGTGCAGGCGTCGGCGGTCCTGTTTCGGCTGCCCCACTCAGTCTGGAGCGATGCGTCGGTCGTCAACAACGCCCAAGCGGACCTCGATCGGACCCAGCAGTTTCGCAGGGTCGAGGGTGCCCTCCAAACCACCGGTCTGACCCCGACCGAGGTCAGCACCCTGCACTCTGCGCTCGGCCCCCCCAACCTATTGGCGCCTACCGAGCCGGTCGGAAACCCGGTGGCTCCCGCTCTGTACAACTCCTATCGCGAGCTGGCGCAGTTCATCAGCGCTGATGGCCGGACGATTCAGTTCTCCACCCTGCTGCTGCACAACAACGACAACTCCTCGCGGGCGCTGGCGGCAGTTCCCGCGGTTCGGACCGCGGTCGCCGAGGTGGGCCGCCGGATCGGAGCTCGAGACGAGGGTGTGTTCGGCGTTCTGCCCTTCGCCTACGATGTCCAACACCTCTCCAACACCGACCTAGTGCACATCATCCCGCTGGTCACGGTGCTGATCGCCTTGCTCCTAGCCCTGGTGCTGCGCAGCCTGGTGGCGCCCGTGTACCTGGTGGTCAGCGTGGTCCTTTCCTATCTGGCTGCGTTGGGGGTGGTCTCGATCGTCTTCGTCCACATCCTTGGCCAGGACGGGGTGAACTTTCTCCTGCCGTTCCTGCTCTTCATCTTCCTGATGGCGCTGGGCTCCGACTACAACATCCTGATGATGACCCGGATCCGCGAGGAAGTGCAGCAGATGCCCCTGCGGGAGGCGATCCGGCGCGCGGTGGGCATGACCGGCACCACCATCAGCACCGCCGGGCTGGTGTTGGGAGGGACCTTCGCCGTGCTGGGGCTCGCCGGCGGTGGCTCCTCGGGCGGCTCGGAGATCCAGCAGATCGGCTTCGGGGTTGCCGCCGGAGTGTTCATGGACACCTTCATCATCCGAACTCTCCTGGTGCCCTCTGTGGCGGTCCTGCTGGGCCGGATCAACTGGTGGCCCTCGAATCTGTCGGCTCGGCCCACGCCACCGGGGAGTGGCGAACCCGCCGCCCTCTGACCCGCCCTCGCAGCTCCCGAACTCGCTGTGGTGACACGGGTGGTCGAATGCGGGTTCAGGTTGCCCCACCTACACCAAAGCCGAGCCGAGGGCGGCAGCTGGTGCGGGCTTCGGCCTTTGTCACGTCCCACCTCGGTCGACTTTCAGGGAGCCAGGACCTTCCCCTCGGATGGCGGCGCGGGACGAGATGTAGTCTCGTGGTCGTGGAGAGGACGACTCAAGTCCAGCCGCCCCCGACCGACCACCGGTCTGCGGACGCCTTCATCAGGCGGGTGCTGCTCATCCCGGATGGCTGTGTGCCGCCGAGCGACTCGGAGGTCGAACGAGTGTTCACCGCCTCGCTCGCCCTGTCCGCCCTGAGGTGCGTATTCACGTACATGGTCTTCCCACTGGTGGTACCGGCGGTGGGGGCGTTCGCCGGGTTCGGCCCGGTCATTGGCGCCTGCCTGTCGGGGTTGGCACTGGTGTTCGACGTCCGCGCGATCAGGGCGTTCTGGTTGGCCAGCGACCCGAGGCGCTGGATGATGACCTGGCTCTATCTCGCGGTGATCGCTTTCGTGCTCTACCTCCTGGCGATAGACATCGGCAGAGCCCACCCCTAACCCTGCCCGCGCCCACGCCAAGTGGCAGCCAGCGGGTCCACTGCAGGATCGCGCACCGGGTGGCGCCAGCTGCGGCGAAGTCGGCAGGGGTTCCACTTGACCCAGCGGCCGTCGCTCGGCCAGCCCTGGGTACCGGCTCCCGGCGCCAAAGCCCCCTGGGGCAAGAGCTGTCCCAGGCGAGCTGCAAGCTGGGCGCTCCGCGCCATCGGGAGTTTGAGGGCCGATTCTCGATCGCGGGAATCGGTTGTGCCGAGCGCAGCACTGAGAACCCCCAATCGCGGTCGGCCTATCTTTGAGATGGATCAGCAAAGCACGCTTAGGGAGTTCGCCATGGATGCACGTCTCGACTTCAACCGCAGCCAGATCCTGCAGCAGTTCATGAAGCACATCAACTCGGCGGGGGCGTCCGTGTCGCAGTCGACCCTGCCGGAGTCGACCCGGAACCTGGTATTGGTCCGGGCCAGCCAGATCAACGGCTGCTCGGTCTGCACCGACATGCACACCAAGGACGCCGAACACGCCGGGGAGACCTCGGTGCGACTCAACCTGGTGGCGGCGTGGCGCGACGCCAAGGTCTTCACCGACGCCGAGCGCGCCGCACTCGAGCTCACCGAGCAGGGGACCCGCCTAGCCGACGCTGCCGGCGGTGTCAGCGACGAGGCGTGGGACAACGCAGCCCAGCACTACGACGCCGACCAGCTCGCCGCCCTAGTGTGTGCCATCACCATCATCAACGCCTACAAGCGGGTGAACGTCATCTGCCGCAACCAGGGCGGCGACTACCAGCCCGGTCAGTGGGGATGAGTTGGGCCTGGCCACGGGACGGCTCCCGCTCTAGGCGACACGGAGAATAAAGCGCAGCTGCAAGCTCGCGGAGCAGCGCGATTTCCCCGCAGCCTGGCGACCCGACAGACTCCCAGGAACCACCGGTCCGCCTCGGCAGCGCCCCGGTCGGGGCGATCGGGGCCGGGAGGGCGACCGCGGTCGACCCAGTCGTCTGCATCTCGAAGCGGTGGGATGGTGTGCAGCGCCTCGGCCAGAGTTTGAGGGCGCCCGACGGTCGCGCGTTCGGCGCCTCACCAACCAACGGCCCGGGGTAAAGGGGCCAAGGGCCGAGGCGGGACCTCAGCCGCTCGCTGAGCCGGAAGGATGCCCGCCCAACCCCTACGGCTCGGGTGGGGACGGAACCTCTGGGCCTGGCCGCGGCACCGGGCCGGACGCCTCCGGTCGGGCCCGGGCCAGCGAGTCCACCGCCGCCTCAACCATCCGCACCAGGCCCTCGGCGCACTGTTCCTCAAGTCCCGCGGCCTCCTGCTCCAGTACTTCTGCGAGCACCCTGAGGCCGGTCTGCTCCCACACGTTGCCTTCCCTGACCAGCTCTCGACCCAGGTTGGTGGTGCTGAGGTACACCACGCGGCGGTCGGTGGGATCACGTACCCGCTCGGCCACTCCCAGCTCAACCAGGCGGTCGGCGACGGGGGTCGCGGCCGTCGGGGAGAGCCGCAGCATGGCGGCCAGCTCGGTCATCGTCGCGGGGCGGGCCTGGAGCAGGAAGAGCGCATGAGCCTGGCGGCTGGAGAGGGCCTCCAGGCGGCTCGCCGCCTCTTCCGCCGCGGGGCGAGGCCGGAATAGGGCGTGGAGGACCTCGTGCAGGCGGGCCAGCTCTCGCAGCAGGCGCTCGGCGCGCACCTGGCCGCTGGGACGCTCCGCCGGCGACTCTCCCATCTCGATGCCCTCTCGCGGCTCGGTAGCGGCTAAGGTCTGGTCCGGCGGCAGGTTAGCAGGCTGGCGGCGAGTGCAGCCCGCGGTGCTCGCCGCCAGCTCTCCCCACCTCGGCCCGCCCGAGCGAGAGCCGATCGTGCGAAGATTGGCCGCGACCGCGAGGGGGCGCGGGGCCTATCTCGTGATGGGTCGCATCTGAGGCCCAGCGTGGGCCAGGTCAACTGGAGGCGCCATCGCCATGTCCTTGGTGGTGATTCTGTGCGAGGACCGGTTCCGCGACGAGTTGGCGGCGGTGGCGGCCGAGTCCGGCTACGCCCTCCCCACCTCGGCGGAGTTCGGCGACTCTCCGTCGGCAACGCTGAGCCGCCGGCTCGAGCAGGACCGTGATCTGGCGCTCCTGGTGACTGAACGGCACGGACAGAGCTGGGCCGCCGAACTGGACCGGGCCGGCGTCCGCTACTGGCTGATCGAGGTCGGGTCACCACGAGGCGGCGGGGTGGCCCCACCCAGTCGGCGGCCCCATCGCCACCTACTCTCGCTGGACGGGAGCACGCTGGGCTACCTGCGCCAGCTCCTGGACGACTGGCGTGACCGCGAGCGGCTCCGCGTCGACTGCTTCACCTTCGCCTTCCGCGATGGGCTGCCGCACGAGGCCGACTGGGTCCTCGACACCCGTTTCCTGGACAGCCCCTACTGGATCGCCGAGATGCGCCAGCGCCCGGGCACCGATCCCGGGGTTCGCGACTACGTGATGCAGCAGCCCGGCGCCCAGGAGCTGGTGGGCCAGTTCCTGCCCATGCTGCTCCACCTGGTCCCTCTGTACCAGTCGCAGCGCCGCTCGGTGCTGCGGGTCGCGGTGGGATGCACCGGAGGGTTGCACCGCTCCATGGCGATCGCCTCTGAGCTGGTGGAGAGGATCGAGGAGTCCGGCCAGGCCAGCGCGCGCTACCTCGCCGAGCCGCCACTGCACCTGCCCCAGGAGTTGGACTGAGGCGGTCGGGTCGGGCCTAGGGGGGGCCGCCGCCCACCGCGTAGAGGAGCCCCCTGGAGTCGCGCGCTCCGTCGACCGCGACCGGTCCTCCCCGAGGCAGCACTGAGCGGACCAGGTCCTCGTAGGCGCTGCGCACCTCCGGGTAGCGCAGTAAGAGCAGGTGGGCATACTCCTGGACCACGGGGCGGGGCGGTCGGCGCAGCCGCAGGTGCACTTCTGCGGGCAGGTGGTTGGCCTTGCGTCCGTTGCAGCGCTTGCAGGCCACCACCTGGTTCTCCCAGCTGCTGGAATTACCGCCCCGCGAGACCGGGATCACGTGGTCGATGGTTAGCTCGGCCGGCGCCCCGTGGACGCCGCAGTACTGGCAGCAGTGGTCGTCCCGCAGCAGCAGATTGCGCCGGTTGGGCCGGAGCATCCGCCGCGGCACCACGATGTTGCGCAGCAGCCGGACAACGATCACCCCGTCGCTGAAGCGGCGCTGGGCCAACTCCTCCACCACCATCCGCTCCACGGCGCCGTCCAGAAAGGCGACTCGCTCCTTGGTGAGCAGCACCACCAGGCGACGGCGGCTGATCACGTTGAGCGGTTGCAGCGAGGCGTTGAGCAACAGCACCGGCATGGCGCCATTGTGAGCGCATCCCGCCTGCCAATTCAGTGGTGGCGCAGCCCCAGCGCGGGGCGAAGCCCGGCGACATGTCCCAGCACCCCGTGGTTGACGCTGATCAGAACCAGGCCCAGCATGACCACCACCAAAAGGATCAGGGCCAGGTAACTGGTCACCGAAGGACCCGAGGTCGGGGGTGGCAGTCGCCGGGCCACGGGTTTAGCCCGCCCCTCGACCCGCTCTTTGGGGCGCGGTGTTCCAGTCGCCTGCCTCGTCCACACCCACCAGGCAGAGCTCCCAGCGGCGGCCCTGCCAGCTCAGGGCCCGGGGTAGGAGCCGGGCCAGCTCGGCCCGGCGCTCCCGGGCCGAGCCGCCGGCCTGGGCGGGGTCGAGCTGGCGCGCCATCTGCTCCAGGACCCCGACCAAGGACGGCTGTCTCAGGGCTAGCACCGTCCCTCCCTCGGGGCGGGGAAGCGCCCGTAGCAGCGCCTCCAGGATGGGGTCCGGGGGCTGGTCCAGGAAGAGCTCCCCGGTGCGCAGGGCCTCCTGGGCGGCCCCCGGGTGGTAGGGGTCGAGGGTGGGCCAGCCCGGGGGCACCCACCAGTCGGCGGCGCCGAAGCTGAGCACCCGGGTCCCCGAGTAGCTGCGCTCGAAGTGCTCAGACAGGGCCGCCAGGGCAGGCTCGGGCCAGGGACCGTTGATCAGGAGGGTGCCCCCGTCTCCAACCAGTCGGCGGGCCAGCTCGAGGAGGGCCGGCTCCAGGAGGGCTGGGCGGCGAGGTGCCAGCTGCACGCTGAGATAGGCGCGGTCGGTGAGTGGTGGCACCACGAACTCCAGGGAGACGTCGCCGACGTGGCCCTCGCCGCTGAGGACCTCCTCAGGCAGATCGAGCACCCGGCGCACGCTGGCCACCGCCTCGCTCACCGCCCCAGGGGCCAGCGGCTTGCCGTGGTTCGACCATCCGTTCGAGCCCAGCTCCTCGAGCTGGGCCCCAGGCCGGATGCGGACCAGCTCCGCGCCCCGCTCAAGGGCCTCGCGGGCCAGCACCGGGGCGCCGCTGAGGTCGTGGTCCATGCCCTCGGTCTCGAGCCGGGCCGGCTGCTCAACTTCCTCGAGCAGCACCGCGCCCGCCGAGGGGGGCGGCGGGACCCCCTGGGCGGGGCCGCTCTCCAGCCAGGGGCTGGCGCTCTCCCGTCCCGCCCGCGGGGGCGGTGGCTGGAGGGCGCCCGGGGCCCGTATCAGGGTCAGCACCACCCCGCCGACACGCAGGGTGCCACCCACCTCCAGCAGGCCCCTGGCGCCGGGAGCCAGGCGGCGGCCGTCGACCCAGCTGCCTCCGATCCCGCCCAGGTCGTGCACCTCGAGGCCCGCCGGTACCCGGTCGAGCTCAAGGTGCCGATTGTCGACCGCCTCCTGGGGATCGAGGTGGCTGACGTCGACGTCGGGCACGGCCCCTCCGGGGACGCTGCGGCCGAGCAGGATCGGGAAGCGCTCCAGGGCCACGGTCGCCCCGTCAGGGGCCCGCAGCGCCAGGAGGCCGGAGGCGCTCAACGCTTCAGAGCCGGAGGCGGTTCCTGGGCGGCCGGGTCAACTGGACGCGCCTCTGGTCTTGAGCTCGGCGATCAGCCCGGGGATCACCTGGAGAGCGTCCCCAACCACACCCAGGTCGCAGAGCTTGAAGATGGGCGCGTCGCGGTCCTTGTTGATGGCGATGATGTGCTTGGCCCCTTTCATGCCCACGGTGTGCTGCATCGCCCCGCTGATGCCACAGGCCAGGTATACGTCCGGCTTGACCGTCTTTCCGGTCTGCCCCACCTGGCGGGCGTAGGGGACCCAGCCCGCATCCACCACCGCCCGGCTGGCCCCGACCGCCCCGTGGAGCAGTTCGGCGAGTTGCTCGAGGAGCTCGAAGTTTGCGGCGTCCTGGAGGCCCCGACCGCCGCTGACCACCACCTTGGCATCCTCCAGCTTGGGCCCGGCGCTGGGCGCCACCACCGACTCCAGCCGGCGGGCCCCCCGGGGAGCTCCCGCGGCAAGTTCCAGCGGGACCACCTTGGCGGGACTGCCGGGGGCCGGCTCCGCGGCCACCGACTTGGGCCGCAGCAGGACGCAAGGGCTGTCCCCTGAGATCTCGGTGAGGACGTTCTGGGTGGCACCGAAGATGGAGCTGGCGGCGGCGAACCCGCTCCCCCGAGCCTCCAGGTCGGTGGCGTTGGCGACCACGCTCAGCCCCAGGCGGGCGCTGACGCGGGCGCAGATGTCGCGCGCGTCGTAGGTGGCGCCGAAGAGGACCAGCTTGGGCCGCTGCTCTTGCACCAGCCCCGCCAAGGTCGCCGCCGCCGGCTGGGCGACGAACTCACGGTAGGCGGGATCACTGCCGGTGTAGACCGTCGCCACCCCGTAGTCGCCGAGACCGGGTGCAGCGGCGGCGGCCTCGGGATCGAGCACCACCGCCGCAACGTCGCCCAGCTGGCGCGCCTTGGTGAGCGCCTCGAGGGACACCGGCACAGGCTCGCGCCCCAGCAGCTCCACGTAGACCAGGATCTTGCTGGCCGTGCTCAGATCACCTTGAGCTCGGCCAGCAAGTCGGCGATCCGTTTCGCCCCCTCGCCCTGGTCCTCGATAACCTCGCCGCCCTCCCGCGCCGGTGCTGGGTCAACGCTCAAAACCCGCTGCGCCGCCCCCTCCTCGCCGACACCGCCGGGGTCGATCCCCAGCTCCTCCAAGGAGGGTTGGTCCAGGGGCCGACTGCGCGAGGCAACGATGCCCTTGAGGGTTGGATAGCGAGGCTCGTTGATGCCCCCGGTGACCGTGACCACCGCCGGCAGCCCAGCCTCCACGAGGTCGTGGCCATTGGGGGTCTGGCGCTGGATGCGCACCTTGCCGGAGGTCACCTCCAGCTGCTTGGCGAAGGTGAGCGAGGGCCACTCCAGGAGCTCGGCGATGGCCGCAGGCACCGTCCCCGTGTAGCCGTCGGTGGACTCGGTGCAGGCGATCACCAGGTCGGGACCGACCCGTTTTACCGCAGCCGCCAGGACCCGGGCGGTGGCCAGGGCGTCCGAGCCCCGCAGTCGCTCGTCGCTGACCAGGACACCCTGACTGGCGCCCATGGCCATGGCCTTGCGAACCACCTCCACCGCCCGCTCCGGCCCCATCGAGATCGCCACCACCTCTCCTCCGTCGGCCTCCGCCAGCTGCAGGGCGGCCTCGATTCCGTACGAGTCGCCGGGGTCGAGGACCACCTCGCCCTGGTCGCGAAGCAGCAGGTGGTGCTCGGGATCGAGCCGGCCCAGCCCCGAGGGGTCGGGGATCTGCTTCACCAATACCGCGATCTTCAAGCGGGCCGACCTCCTTCGCTGGAGCTCTTCAGCAGGGGCCAGGCCATCTTAGCGAGGGGCCCGCGGCGCCGATCTCGAAAGCCTCGCGGAAGCCGCCCCGGGCCGGACGTATAATCGGCCCGCCCTTCGCCGGGCGACGCGGGGCCCCGTGGTGTAGCTGGCCTAACACGCCACCCTGTCAAGGTGGAGATCGGCGGTTCGAATCCGCTCGGGGTCGCCACCGGCGCCAGGGCGAAGATCGCCGCCCGGAGCGGGCGCTACGATCGCCCCGATGTCGATCCACCCCCAGGCGCGAGCCGGCTTCTCCCGGGGTGCTGCCGCCTACGAACGGGGACGTCCGGACTATCCCCCGGCCGCAGTGGGCTGGCTGGCGGCCCGTCTCGGGCTGGGCCCCGGCAAGCTGGTGGTCGACCTCGGGGCGGGAACGGGGAAGATGACGCGCCAGCTGGTCCCCTTCGGAGCAAGGGTCATCGCCCTGGAGCCAGTGCCCGAGATGGCCGCCCAGCTGGAGCAGGCGGTCGCTGGGGTGGAGGTGCTGTCCGCGACCGCCGCCGCCACCACCCTCGACTCCGGCTCGGTGGACGCCGCCACCGCCGGACAGGCGTTCCACTGGTTCGCCGACCGGCCCTCGCTGCGGGAGATCCACCGCATCCTGCGCCCCGGGGGCTGGCTGGGGTTGGTCTGGAACCGCCGCGACCCGCACTCCCAGCTCTGGCGGGAGGTGGACGAGCTGACCGCCCCACTCCGCCAGAGCTCGCCGGACCACTCCACCGGGGAGTGGCGCCGGCAGCTCCTGGCCAGCCGGCTGTTCTCCCCGCTGCAGTCGCGCGCCTTCGCCCACCAACAGCTGGCGAGCCCCGAGCAGCTGGTGGACAGGGTCCTCTCTCTGAGCTTCGTCGCCGCCTCGCCGGAGGCCCTCCAGGTCCGACTCCGGGGCCGGCTGGTGGAACTGGCCGAGGAGTACCGGACCCGGCCCGGCCAGCCAATTGCGCTGCCGTACCAGTGCGAGGTCTTCGCCTGCCGTGCCTGCTGAGTGACCGGCGGCTCCCCCCGGCTGCGGCCGCTGCCGCCGGCCTTCCTGGAGCAGCTGGCGGGGCATGAGGAACTGCTGGTCAGCTCCAGGGACCGCCAGAGCCGGGGCACCGTGCCGATGTGGTTCGCGGTGGTCCCACCCGGCTTCGTCTACCTGCTCACTCCCACTTACACCAGGAAGGCTCAGCGCTGGCAGGAGGATCCGTGGGTGAGGCTTCGGATCCCCGGCACCAGCCAGGTCGTCGAGGGGGGGGTCGAGGAGGTCGCCTGGGAGGAGGCGGTGGCGGACATAGGCGTGCTCACCCAGCGCTTCGCCCTGGCCGGCGCGGTGACCCCGGAGTCGCTCCGCTGGATGCTTCAGGACGGCAGCCGCAGGTTGCTGCGGGCGGGGTTGCCAGCGGTGTCGGACTCAGCCGAGGCCGGTGCGATCGAGACGCTGGACCACGGCTAGCAGCGCCGCCACCCCGAGGGCCACCTGGCCCGGTTCGGACCACTCCTCCGGGCAGTGGCTGCGGCCATCTCGGGATGGGATGAAGATCATCCCGACGGGGCAGATGGCGGCCAGGTGGGCGGCGTCGTGGCTCGCCCCCGACTCCAGCTCCAGGGGCGCCTCGCCGAGCTCCTCCAGGGCCTCCCGGATGAGCCGGCGCAGCGGCTCCGAGCAGCGCACCGGGGCTCCCGCCGAGACCCACTCCAGCTCCAGCGCCAGGCTCCGGCGCTGGGACAGTTCCCGCAGGCCCACCTCCAGCGGGCGGTGCCGCTCCTGCAGCCAGCCGGCATCGGCGCTGCGGAACTCCAGCCCGGCAGTCGCCGCCCCCGGCACCACGTTGGTCGCCCCGGGATCAATCTCGAGCCGGCCCACGGTACCCACCCCCGCCCCACCCGCCTGGGCCAGCCGCTCCACCAGCAGCACCAGCTCGGCGGCACCCGCCAGAGCGTCCCGGCGCTCACCCATGGCAGCGGTGCCGGCGTGGTCCGCCCGCCCACTGAGCTTGGCAACCGCCCGGTGGATCCCGGCGATGCCGGTCACCACTCCCAGCGGCAGCCCCGCGTGCTCCAGGCGCCGGCCCTGCTCAATGTGCAGCTCCAGGTAGGCCAGCGGGGCGCGGTTGCTCCAGAGCGCCTCCGCCAGCCGCTCCGGGGGCCTGCCCCAGGTGGCCAGGGCCCCTGCCAGGGTGTTCCCGGACCCATCGCTGAGCTCGAGATGGGCGGGGGTCAGCTGCCCCGCCACCGCCTGGCTGCCCAGGCAGCTGAGCCCGAAGGCGTTGGGCTCCTCGCCGAGAAAGTCGGCGACCAAGATCGGGTGGCGCCAGCCCTCACCGAGGCGGGCCACCTCGATCGCCCCCAGCACCCCGACCATGCCGTCGAAGCGGCCGCCGCCGGCCACGGTGTCGGTGTGGGAGCCGAGAGCGATCGGAGGCAGCCCGGGCTCGGTGCCGGGCAACTCTCCCAGCAAGTTGCCGACCGCGTCCACCCGGACGGCCAACCCGGCCGCCTCCATCCGGGCACGAACCCACTCCCGGGAGCGCCGGTAGGGCTCCGAGAAGACCCGGCGGGTGAACCCCGGCTGATCCCGCTCGCAGAACTCGGCCAGCTCCATCAGCTGGCCCCAGAGCCGGTCGCGGTCGGGCGAGGATGGGCTACTCACGGTTTCGCCGGGAACGTAGCAGCCGGGGCTCGGCTTGTGCCGGCCTCGACTCGGATGGGACCATGGCCGCGATGCCCACCCGCGCCGACGCGCTGACCTTGCTCTACGAGACCACCCAAGGCGAAAGCCTGCGCCGTCACGGTCTCGCCCTGGAGGCGGTGATGCGCCAGGCGGCGCGCCGGGTGGCCGCCCCGGACGAGGAGGAATGGGCGATCACCGGCCTGCTCCACGACTTCGACTACGAGGCGCATCCCCAAGAGCACCCCTTCTGGGGCCGACCGGTCCTGGAGGCGCGAGGTTACCCCGAGTCGGTGGTGCTGGCGATCCAGGGCCACGCCACCTTCAGCGGCATCGTCCGAGAGTCCCTGATGGCCAAGTGGCTCTTCGCTCTGGACGAGCTGACCGGTTTTGTGATGGCGGTGGCCATGGTCCAACCGGGGCGTCAGGTGGCTCTGGTCAAGGCCAGCTCGGTGCGTAAGAAGTTGAAGGACAAGTCCTTTGCCCGCAGCGTCCTGCGCGAGGACATCGCCCTCGGCAGCGAGGAGCTGGGAGTGCCGGTCGAGGACCTGGTGGAGCTGGTGGTCGCGGGGCTCACTCCGGTCGCCGCCAACCTGGGCGTTGGGGGGCCCCAATAGCTGCGCCTATACTCGACCGCTGACCTCTTGGGGAGGTGGCTGAGTGGCCGAAAGCGCCCGCCTGCTAAGCGGGTGACGGGGGTTAACCTCGTCCGAGGGTTCGAATCCCTCCCTTCCCGCGCGTCGCGTGTGCACGGTTGCTTAGGGTGATCGGGTGAGGCTGGGTCTTGACTCGACCATGGCTAGGTGCCTCGACGCGGAGCCTATCCACTAAGGACGCAAAAGTAGAACGGCACCGTGGGCGGCCAGCCGGAGATCGGCAGGCAGGCCGCTAGGCACTCGAGAAGCGATTGCCATTTCATTCCGACCCCAAACACCGGTACGATGCCGAAATGAGCCATGGGGAGGCCGCTGCTGGCCAGCGCGCCCACTCGCTGCTTTCCCTGCCGGGGCGGATCATCCACCGCTACCGAGAGACCGCCTCCGAGCGGCCCGATGAGGACATCAAGATGAGGGTGCTGGCCGCCTTTGTGGCCACCTTCTCCACGGTCCGGATCATCACTCACGGCATCCGTGGCCACTGGCTGCCCCTGGGCAACATCAGCCTCGGTGGCGGCAAGGGGAAGGGGGGGCAGCCGCTGCACATCCACCACATGGTCTGGGGGATCCTGGGGCTCACCGGTTGCGGCTACGCCTGCCTGCTCCAGACTGAGCTGCCCTGGCGCCGCCGGATCGCCCCGATCTATGGAGCCGGAGTGGCGCTGACATTTGACGAGTTCGCTCTCTGGCTCCACCTCCAGGACGACTACTGGAGCAAGCAGGGCCGGGACAGCGTGGACGCGGTGATCCTGCTCAGTGCCCTCTTCGGGCTGACCACTGCCTCACCCCTCTTCTGGCAACGGGCCTTGCACGAAGTGACCAGCACCGCAACCCCCCGCCGGCCAACGAGAGGGATCGGGCCCGATCAGGCCCACGGAGGCGCGCCAGATCGCACCACGGGAGATGACCCAGATGCCTGATGACTATCTGACCGTCGACGAGGTGGCATCCCAGCTGGCCCTGCCCCTCGAGATGATCCAGCGCCGGATCGAGTCCGGAGACATCCCGGTCCACTGGGTGGAGATTGGCGGCAAGCTCGAGATGCGCATCAGCGCCGCGGAGATAGGCGTCGAGGAAAGCGGCGCCGCCCCCACCCCCTTCCCCGCCCCCAGCGGCTTCACCGAGATGGCCCCCGAGACCGAAGAGGAGATCGCTCCCAGCAACTGGAGCGTCCGTGAGCCCGACTACTCCCCGGACGTCTGGACTCCGCCCGAGGGTGACCTCCCGGAGGCGTCGGTGCCCCCGGCTCCCCCCTCCTGGGAGGCTGAGCCCAGCGCCGAGCTCCCCGAGGTGGCGCCCGAGCCCACCAGTGAGCTCCCCGAGGTGGCGCCCGAGCCCACCAGTGAGCTCCCCGAGGCGGCGCCCGAGCCCACCAGTGAGCTCCCCGAGGCGGCGCCCGAGCCGACCAGTGAGCCGGTCTGGCGCCCCGATCCTGGCACCTGGGAGGACGAGCCGATCGACGCTGGCGAGGCGACCCCCGAGCTCTCCCCGTTCAGTCCGGCCGGCACCGACGCCTACTTCCCGGCGGAGGAGGCGGTCGCTGAACCCGAGGCCCCACCGCCGCCCGCGAGCAGTCCCTTTGCCGCGGCCGCCGAGCCGCTCGAGGAGGAGGGGGGCTCTCCATTCGGAGCCGGCGAGGCCGACGAGGGAGACGAAGAGGAACTGGCCGTCGCCGACGAAGGACTCGACTTCGAGTCCCCACCACCTCGCGAGGTGGTCGGGGTGACGGAGATAGCCGAGGTGCCCCGACCCTCAGCCTTGGCCGCCTCCCAGGGGGCCGACAGCTCGCTGGCGCTCAACTCCATAGATGCCCGTGAGCTGGTGGCCGGCCTGTTCGAGCGCTGGGAGCGGGCCCTGGAGCAGCGCATCCAGGCGGAGCAGCGGCTGCGCTTCGAGGCGGAGCTGGAGCGGCGTCTGCGCCAGGTGCGCGACCTGCGCCAGGAACTGGAGAACACCAGGAAGTCCACGGCTGCCCAGTTGGCGGAGCGCGAGCAGGAGGTGATGGCCCTGCGCAGCCGGCTGCGGGACCAGGGCCCCCCGAGCAAGGGCCGGGGGCTCTTCCGCCGCTGAGAGGTGGCGGCTGGTCAGCGGGTCCCCCGACTGCTACGGTTCCAGCCGTGGGGCAGCCAACTCCGGCCAGGGCCGGGCCTAGAGGTGAGGGCACGCGGTCGCTGGCCGCGATGAGAGCGCAGCCCCGGCGGCATCCCCACGGCGCCGGTCCTGGGCTGCCGGCCCGGCCAGGTGAGTAGCGAGCGCGCTTCCGAGGAGATCAAGTCCCGTCTCGACATCGTGGACGTGATCGGGGAGCACGTCCGCCTCAGCCGGGCGGGCCGGGAATGGAAGGGGCTGTGCCCCTTCCACACCGAGCACACCGCCTCCTTCTACGTCAGCCCCGAGAAGCAGCTCTGGAACTGCCACGGCTGTCATGAAGGGGGCGACATCTTCCGCTTCGTCGAGCTCATCGACCACACCGACTTCCGCGGCGCCCTGGAGGAGCTGGCCAAGCGGGCGGGCGTCGATCTGGAGCAGGACCGCCCACCCAGCCCCGCCGAGCTCCGCCGTCGCCAGCAACGGCAGGCGCTGCTCCAGCTCAACCAGCTGGCGGAGGATTACTACCACCACGTGCTCCTCCACAGCCCCGCTGGGGAGCAGGGACGCCGCTTTCTGCAGGCACGGGAGGTGTCCGAGGCGGACCAGGAGCGCTTCAAGTTGGGCTACGCCCCGCTGGGCAGCACCCAGGACAACCTGGTGCGCTTCCTGCGCCAGCGCCAAGCGGATTCCGCCGACCTCGCCGCCTCGGGACTGGCCCGGGGCGAGCAGGGACGACTCGTCGACTTCTTCCGCCAGCGCCTGGTGGTGCCGATCCGGGACGAGCAGGGGCGCCCGGTGGGCTTCGGCGGCCGAGCCGTTGGGGAGGGCACCCCCAAGTACCTCAACACCCGGGGAACCGCCCTCTTCGACAAGTCGCGCCTGCTCTTCGGCCTCAATCTGGCGCGCGAGGCGATCCATCGCGAGCGCCGGGCGGTGCTGGTGGAGGGCTACTTCGACGTGGTCGGAGCCCACAGGGCCGGGGTCGAGAACGCCGTCTCCACCTCAGGCACCGCGCTGACCGAGGCCCAGGTGCGGCTGCTCCGCCGCTTCGCTGACGAGGTGGTGCTGTGCTTCGACGGGGACGCCGCAGGGCGCCGAGCCGCGGAGGCGGCGGTGGGCCTGGTCACCCGGGCCGGGGTCAACTGCCGCCTGCTGACCCTCCCGGACGGGCGCGACCCCGACGATCTGGCGCGTTCGGAACCCGGGCGCCTCCTCGAACTGGTGGCGTCGGCCCCGCCCGCCTGGGAGGCGCTGGTGGACGGGGCCCTGGGGGATGCCTCCCCCCGGGCGGCGGGCACCGGCCAGGAGGCCCTGCGCCGCGCCATCCGGGTGCTGCGGCGCATCCCCGAGGCCAGCATCCGGGCTCTGTACGCGGAGCGGGTGGGACGGCGGCTGGGGGTCGACGCCGCCCGGATCCTCAGCGACGTGGAGCAAGTCGGGTCCACCGGCGCCCCCGGTCAGGAAGATCAAGGTTTGAGCCCGGCAGCGACGGGGCAGATTCCAATGGGCGCGTCTGCCCAGTTGCTGGGGATGCTCTGGCACAAACCCCAGTTGATGGCGGAGATTCGAGATCGATTTCAGGTGATGCGGGATGACTTCCTCGACCCCCGCGACGGTGAGCTCTTCGAGGCCATGGTCGAGGTGGCTCCCGAGCGACTCACCCCGGCGGAGCTCCCGCCGGAGCTGCGGACCCGCCTCGACGAGCTGCCCCGGGGCGGGTTCCCCGAGCTCGCGGCCGACGCCGCGGACGCCCGGCGGCAGCGCTCTCTGGCCGACTGTGTGACCAGGATCCGCGTCGAGACCCTGGAGAATACGGCGAGCGGGCTGCGGCGGCATCTCAACGCGCTCAGTCACCACCGCTCCGGCGAGGGGCCCCAGCTGGCGGCGGAACTGGACCGGGTGACCCGACAGATCGAGGCGCTGCGGCGCAGCAAAGGCATGGAGGCATAGGTTGGCAAAGGTGATGAAGGCACCGGTGGCGGCTGCGGCACCGCCGCGGACCGAGGATCTGGTGCGGCTGGCGGAGCAGCTGATCCTGAAGGGGAAGGAGCAGGGGTTCCTCTCGCCCAACGAGATCCTGGAGCCCTTCCCGGAGCTGGATGCCGACCCCGACCAGATGGAGCGCCTCTTCGTCATCTTCCGGGACATGGGGATCGCCGTCTCCGACAGCGACAAGGACTTCGACGCCGAGGAGGCGGAAGACGACGTCCTCGCCGCCGACGCCGACGCCGTCTCCCTGGACGACCCGGTCCGGATGTACCTCAAGGAGATCGGCCGAGTGGCGCTGCTCAAGGCCGAGGACGAGGTCTATCTGGCCAAGCTGATCGAGCAGGGCGACGAGGACGCCAAGCACCGTCTCACCGAGGCCAACCTGCGCCTGGTGGTGTCCATCGCCAAGAAGTACATCGGCCGGGGCATGTCGTTCCTGGATCTGATCCAGGAGGGCAACATGGGCCTCATCCGGGCGGTCGAGAAGTTCGACTACCACAAGGGCTACAAGTTCTCCACCTACGCCACCTGGTGGATCCGCCAGGCGATCACCAGGGCCATCGCCGACCAGGCCCGCACCATCCGCATCCCGGTGCACATGGTCGAGACCATCAACAAGCTGGTCCGGATCTCCCGCCGCCTGCTCCAGGAGCTGGGCCGCGAGCCTGCCGATCCCGAGATCGGAGAGGAGATGGGGATCACCCCCGACCGGGTCCGCGAGATCGTCAAGGTAGCCCAGGACCCGGTCTCCCTGGAGACCCCCATCGGTGAGGAGGAGGACTCCCACCTCGGCGACTTCGTTCCAGACAGCGAGGCCGTGGCCCCCTCCGAGGCGGCCTCATTGACCATGCTCCGGACCGAGGTCGAGGACATCCTGGACACCCTCACCCCCAGGGAGCGCCGGGTGCTACAGCTTCGCTTCGGCCTGATCGACGGCCACCAGCGCACGCTGGAGGAGGTGGGCAAGCGCTTCGGGGTCACCCGGGAGCGGATCCGCCAGATCGAGGCCAAGGCGCTGCGCAAGCTCCGCCACCCTTCGCGGAGCATGAAGCTCAAGGACTACCTGGAATAGATCCGGTGCGGGCCCCCGGCCCGCAGGGACCAAGGACCAGTTAGGAGGCCATGCCCAAGGTGACCCAGCAGAGTCGCAGAGTCGACCAGCTCCTGGGCTTGGCGGGCGCCGACCTCGGGACGGGTGAATGGCAGGAGGTGAGCCAGGACCAGGTCAACCAGTTCGCGGACGCCACCCATGACCACCAGTGGATCCACATCGATCCAGAGCGGGCCCAAAGTGGGCCCTTTGGCCAGACCATCGCCCATGGCTTCCTTACCCTCGCCCTGCTCCCCGACCTGCTTCAGTCGGTGCTGCGGGTGGAGGGTGCCCGCCTGGGGGTGAATTACGGGCTCAATCGGGTGCGCTTCCCAGCCCCGGTCCCGGTTGGGAGCCGGATTCGAGCCAAGGCCCAGCTCCTGGAGGCGACCGCGTTCGACGGTGGGGTCCAGATCGTGGTGGAGACGACCGTCGAGGTCGAGGGCCGACCCAAACCCGCTTGTGTCGCCCAGACCATCAGCCGCTATTACGTCTGAGCCCCGACAGGCCGCGATCGATCACCTGCGGGCGGGCCTCTGGAGCAGCGCGATGCCGCGCTCGATGAAGCCGGTGACGACATCGGTGCGCTGCTCGTAGGTCGGGTCGGGACGTTTGCCCCGGCGGTGCAGCATCAGGTTGTAGCCGAAGATCGCGGCGTACTTGTAGTAGGTGAGGGCCCGAAACCAGGTCAGCGGAAGCGGGTCCAGGTGCAGGGCCTCGGCCAGCCCCTCCGCCTCCACCTCCCAGCGCCCGGTGGTCTGCCCGGGCCCCCCCACCTCGGCCGCCACGCAGAGGCAGCCAAGGTCGAGATGGGGCTGTCCCAGCTGAGCGATCTCCCAGTCCAGCAGGGCCACCACCCGACCATCTGCGAACAGCATGTTGCCGTAATGGAAGTCACCGTGCACCAGCACCGCCGGAGCCGCCTCGGGGCGGCCTCGGTCGAGCAGCCGCCGCAGCCGCGGGGCGCCCCCGGTCAGCTCCGCCGGCGCGCGCGCCATCAGGCGCTCCCAGCGGGCCAGCTCCTCCCCGATCGGCAGCGCGGCCTCGTCGCCGATCCCGCTCTGGGCAATCGGGATCGCCTGGAGCCGGCGCAGAACCTCCAGCGCCGCGTGGACCATGGCCCCGGGGGAGATGACCGTGGCCGCCGCCTCCACCCGGACACCGGGCGCCTCCTCCATCAGGATGAAGGGTCGCCCGTCGATCACCGGCCGAGCGCTGCTGGCCCAGAGCCGGGGCACGGGCAACCCCAGCCGCCCCAGGGCGGTCAGGATCCGACCTTGGCGCGGGATATCGGCAGGGCCGGCGATCCGGGCTCCCGGCGGCGGCAGGCGCAGAACCGCCGGGCCGTGGTCGGTTGCGACCCGGTAGGTGAAGCCGGAGTGGCCCTCCGGGATGGGCCGCAGCTCCCCCACCCGCCAGCCCAGATGAGCCGCAAGGTCGGCGCCAATCCGCTCTTCCTCAGGGCTCATCGGCTGAGGCCTTCCAGGTGCGCCACGTCCCCCAGGGACCCCAGCGCATGCCGGGCCCCGCGCACCCGGACCACGCTGATGCTGGTGCATTGGGGAAAGTGACGCAAGCGGCCGGGCTCGATCTCCAGGAGATGCTCCAGATAGCTGAGGATGGCCAGACCGTGGGTGACCAGCACGATGCCCCCGCCGGGGTGGGCCGTGACCGCCTCGTCGACCGCCGCACCCATCCGAGCCGCCACCTCGGAAGCCGGCTCCAGGCGCTCGAACCGGCCTCCCCGGACCCGGACTTCGGCCTCCATCAGCCGGGGGTCGGGGCGGACCTCCTGGCTCAGGGTCAGGGCGGTCTGCCAGGCTCGCTGGAGCGGGCTGGAGTAGACCGCATCCATCTTGCCCTGGGCCAGACGGCGGCTCAGTCGCAGCGCCTGTTGCCGGCCCCTCAAGCTGAGAGCGGGATCCGCCGCGGGGTCGGACTGGGCCTCTCCGTGGCGGACCAGGCACACCTCGGAGACCCCTTCGACCCCGATCAGGAAGGCCTGCTCCAGACGTGCGAGCGCCCTCGCCGCCGGCCCCCCGCCCTCACTCAAGGTGCCGGGCCAGCTCCCATTTGCCGATCTGATTGCAATGGACCTCGTCCGGGCCGTCGGCAATGCGCACCGAGCGGGCATAGGCGTAGGCGGCAGCCAGCGGCAGGTCGGCGGAGAGACCCTCCGCGCCGTGAGCCTGGATCGACCAATCGACCACCTGGCAGAGCATCTCCGGAGCCGCCACCTTGATCATCGCTATCTCCTGCCGGGCGCCGGCCGGCCCCACCCGGTCGATCGCCCGAGCCGCCTGGAGCGTGAGCAGGCGAGCCTGGTCGATGAGAATGCGTGCCCGGGCCACCCGCTCCAACCACACCGACTGGCGGGCCAGCGGGGTGCCGAAGGTGGAGCGGCGGTTGAGGCGGCGGCACATCAGCTGCAGGGACCGCTCGGCCAGGCCCACCAGCCGCATGCAGTGGTGGATCCGCCCCGGACCCAGCCGGGCCTGGGCGATCTCGAAGCCCCGGCCCTCGCCCAGCAGGAGGTTGGAGGCGGGGACCCGGACGTGGTCGAAGTCCAGCTCGGCGTGACCGTGCGGAGCGTCGTCGTAGCCGAAGACGGTCAGCGGCCGGACCACCTTCACCCCCGGTGCGTCGCGGGGCACCAGCAGCATCGACTGCTGGCGATGGCGGTCGGGGTTCTCGGGGTCCGACTTGCCCATGAAGATCAGGAGCTGACACCTCGGGTCCATGGCCCCGGAGGTCCACCACTTGCGGCCGGTGATGACGTAGCCGTCGCCCTCGCGCTCGATCTGACCCCGGATGTTGGTGGCGTCGGAAGAGGCAACCTCCGGCTCGGTCATGGCGAACCCGGAGCGGATCTCCCCACCCAGCAGTGGCTGCAACCAGCGCCGCTGCTGCTCGGGGGTTCCGAAGCGCTCCAGGATCTCCATGTTGCCGGTGTCCGGGGCCGAGCAGTTGAAGATCTCCGCCGACCAGGTCACCCCGCCCATCAGCTCACAGAGGGGGGCGTACTCGGCGGTCGAGAGGCCGGCGCCGTTGGGGGAGTCCGGCAGGAAAAGGTTCCAGAGTCCCCGCCCCCGCGCCTCGAGCTTGAGGTCCTCCACCAGCTGGCTCGGCTGCCAGGGCTGGGCGCCGCCGGTCTCCAGGGCGTACCGCGCCTCGGCGGGCAGGACCAGATCGT
>JBOHUH010000052.1:0-4224 GCA_050733915.1 Candidatus Dormibacteria bacterium
TGATCTCAGACAGCGAGCGGGTCCGGCTCAGCGTGGTTCGGGGCGGTGCGGTGGCGGTGTTGCTGGCCGCCGCGGAGGGCGCCCAGCTGCTGGTGCTGGGAGTCACCCACCCCGGCCGGGTCTCGGGGGCCATCCGAGATGTCCTCCGACCACCGCCGATATCCCGGCGGGTATCCTGCCCGGTGGTCCTCATCCCCCCGGCGCTCCGAGAGGACCTTCTCGCCGACCTGGCGCCGAGGGGGCACGCCGGCTGAGCCGCCGGCCCAGGACGGCGTGGTGCCGGGCCGGCGCGAGCCGGCTCCAGGGGCCTTGATCCAATCCTCGAGAGGCGCAGTCGTTGGTGAGCGCCGTCCCCGCCCCGATCGCAGGTGGATCTGACCGCGGCGAGTGAACCAATCGGTCGTTGCTTCCGGTAGCTCCCTGAGCCCATCACTGCCGGAGTCCAGCCGCGGGCGCGTCCGGGGCGGCTCGCAGGGGCCTGCGATAGACCTTGGGCCAGCGCTCGCAGGCGACCCTGCCCGGGCTGACAGGTGCCTGGTGCCGGCCCGCCCAGGGTCCCCGCTGCAACGGAGGACGATGGACCACCGGGAGATGGATCGGCGTGGTAGCTGGGCGGGCCGGGGGCTGAGGCGGCTGACAGGCGGCTCAGGCGCCCGGCCCGGTCCTCCCAGCACCGCGTTTGCCGGGGCTGGCGGCCAGGCTGGCCCCACACGCGGAGCAGAATCGGGCGTCCTCGGAGTTGAGACGACCACAGCTGGGACACGTCCCCCGAGGCGGCGGCGGGGGCACCTCGGGCGGAACGGCCACGGCGCCGCCGAGCAGGGGTGGATTCTCCTGCCAGATCCGCCAGTGCAGCCAGCCGGCGACGCCGATCGCGACTCCCAGGGCCAGGGAGATCCAGAGGAAGGTGCCGCCGTAGAGCAGGGAGCCGATCGCGGGATGCATCCAGGTGAGCGCCGCGGCAACGTTCACGATGGTGAAGAGCAGAACCCCGAAGCTCAGTCCCGAGCTGATCAGGCTGCGGTGGCCGGCGCCCAGCCCCAGGGTGAGCCGGGCCACCTGGGCGGCCTCCCAGACCACCAGCAACGCCACCAAGACCCCAGCAACGGTTCCTGCCCCGCCCCAGCCATCGGTCTGGGAGAAGCAGACCGTCGCCGCGGTGGGGTTGACCCCAAACCCGCCGGGCTGGAATGGAGTGGGAAGTACTCCCCGGAAGTTGCATTGCTGGGACCAGGGGAGGAAGAGATCGACGAAGTAGAGGACCCCGAGCACCACCAGGGCGGTGCCCTGGGCGGCCCAGGCGGTAGCTCGCCGCTGAACTTCCATGGAACTGACCTCCAAGCGCTCCCCGCCCGCACCATACACAAAAACGGCGCGGATGCACCCCTGCGATCAGTGGCGGAAGTGGCGCCGCCCGGTGGCCACCAGGGCCATCCCCGCCCTGTCGGCCGCCTCCAGGACCTCGGGGTCGCGGCGCGAACCGCCCGGGTGGATGGCCGCGGTGACCCCGGCCCGGACCGCCAGCTCCAGGCCGTCGGGCATCGGGAAGAAGGCGTCCGAGGCCAGCACCGCGCCCTCGGCGCGGGCGCCGGCCCGGCGTACCGCCAGCTCCACTGCCTCGACCCGCGACATCTGCCCGGCGCCGATCCCCACCGCCTGATCGTCGCGGCAGAGGACGATGGCGTTGGACTTGACCGCTGGCACGATCCGCCATGCCAACCGCAGCTGACCCCACTCACTTTGCGTGGGCGGGCGCTGCGAGGTGACCTCGAAACCCCCCTCGTCGTCGGCGGGGGGATCGCGTCGCTGCCAGAGCAGGGCGCCGTCGACGCTGCGCACCTCCAGCGCCGCCGAATCGGCGGCTTTGGGCTGGTCGGGGATCTCGAGCACGCGAAGCCGGGGTCGGGCGGCCAGGAGCTCCAGCGCTGAAGGGCTCAGCGCGGGGGCCACCACCACCTCCAGGAAGTGCTCCGCGAGGGCGGCCGCCACCGCCTCCCCGAGGGGCCGGTTGAGAGCCACGATGCCGCCGTAGGCGGAGCGCGGGTCGCAGTCGTAGGCGCGCCGGAAGGCTTCCTCGGGGTTAGCCCCCAAGGCGACCCCGCAGGGGTTGGAGTGCTTGACCACCACCGCCGCGGGCGCCTCAAGAGCACCCACCAGGCGCCTGGCGGCATCCACGTCCAGCCAGTTGGTGTAGGAGAGGTCGCCACCCTGGCGCTGGAGCGCAGCAGCCAGGCCCCGGGGGCTTGGCCCCAGCTGGTAGAGGGCGCCCGGCTGGTGGGGGTTCTCCCCGTAGCGCAGGCGCTGGCGCAGAGATCCTGCCACCGCCAGGGTGGCCGGCCACTCGCTGCCAGCCGCACCGTCAACCTTGGCCAGGTAGGCGGCGACCAGGGCGTCGTAGTCAGAGATCATCTGGAAGGCCTCGCGGGCGAGCCGCAGCCGCGCCTCCCTGGGTGGGCCGCCGGAGCGGAGCTCCTGCAGCACCGTTTGGTACTGGCCGGGTGAGCACACCACCACCACGGACTGGAAGTTCTTGGCCGCCGCCCGGAGCAGGGTGGGACCGCCTATGTCGATCGCTTCCAGAGCTTGGGCCTGGGTCGCATCCCCAGCGACGACCTCGGCAAAGGGGTAGAGATTGCAGGCCACCAGGTCGATCGGCTGGTACCCCAGGCGCTCCAGGGTGGCCAAGTCCTGGGGGTGGTCGCGGCGGGCCAGAATCCCCGCGTGGAGGGCAGGGTGCAGGGTCTTGACCCTCCCCTCCAGCATCTCCTCCACCCCGGTCACGGCGGAGACCGGGGTGACTTCGAGATCGGCCGCGCGCAGCTCCCGCTCGGTGCCACCGGTGGCGACCAGCTCGAAGCCGAGCTCCGTAAGGCCCCTGGCGAAGGGCAGCAGCTGGTCCTTGTCGTCCACCCCGATGAGGGCGCGGCGGAGGGTCACGCTGGGGGAGGGGAGATGGTCACCCGCCGACCCTCTACCCGGAGCCGGTCCTGGGCGAGGAGGGCGATCGCCGCTGGGAAGATGCGCCACTCCTCCTGGTGGATCCGCTGCAACAGGGTCTCCTCGGTGTCGTCGGGGGCCACCGCCACCGGGGCCTGCAGCACGATGGGGCCGCCATCGAGGTAGTCCTCGTCGACCAGGTGCACGGTGCAGCCAGTCACCTTGACACCATGCTCCAGCGCCTGGGCGACCGCGTTCATGGTCCCGGAGAAGGCCGGCAAGAGGCTGTTGTGGAGGTTGAGGATGCGCCCCGGGAAGGTGCGCAGGAGTGCTCTGGTAAGGATCCGGTCGTAGCCGGCGAGGGCCAGGATCGAAGCGCCCTCCGAGAGCAGCCAGGAGGCCATCGCCTGGTCCCGGGCCTCCAGGTCGCCGGAGAAGGTGGAGCCGGGGAAGGAACGGTGATCGAGCTCGGCGGCGCGGGCCAGCTCCAGGGCGGGGCAGCTGGGACGGTTGGTCGCCACCGCCACCACCCGGGCCGGGAACGAATCTTCCGCCGCGGCCGCCAGCAGCCCCCTCAGGTTGGTGCCCGCCCCGGAGACCAGCACCCCCACCCCCACTCGCTCGTCGGCTGCCAAGGTCAGCCGAGGAGCACCCGGTCAGCCCCCCGGCGGCGCCGGACTTCTCCCATCTCGAAGAAGCCCGACCCGGGGAGCTCGGCGGCGGCCTCCGCGGTGGCACCCGGGACCACCGCGATCATCCCCACCCCCATGTTGAAAGAGCGCCAGAGCTCGTCCTCGGGAATCTGGCCCAGCTCCTGCAGGGCGCGAAAGAGTGCCGGCACCTGCCAGGCGCTGCGCTCCAGCACCGCCTCCAACCCATCCGGCAGCACCCGGGGCAGGTTCTCGATGATCCCACCCCCGGTGATGTGGGCCAGGGCGTGGACCCCGCCGACCCGGCGCAGAGCCCGCACCGGCTCCAGATAGGAGGCGTGCACAGCCAGCAGTAGCTCCCCGACCGGTCCGTCAGTGCCGGGGAGCTGGGCGTCATACTCCAGCTCCCGCTGGGCGAGGATGTGTCGCACCAGCGAGTACCCGTTGGTGTGGAGCCCGGTCGAGGCCAGGCCCAGGAGATGATCCCCCTCGCGGACGAGAGCCGGGCCCAGCAGCTCGGCCGCGCCGGTGATGCCGACCAGAAAGCCGGCCAGGTCGTAGTCCCCGATCCCGTAGACCCCGGGGAGCTCGGCGGTCTCTCCGCCCACCAAAGCGCAGCCGTTCTCGCGGCAGGCCT
>JBOHUH010000053.1:0-2581 GCA_050733915.1 Candidatus Dormibacteria bacterium
CTCTGGGATCCAAGCGGATTGAGGTCATACCGCTGGGCCACCTCGGCCCGGGGACCATCATGAGGTCCGGGCCAGCTGTCTCCGAACACCCCAAGCCCGAGGTCAGCTGGCGGCGGGCTCAGCCTCCTCGCTCTGCTGGATGACCTGGTCCATCTCCTTGCGGTCCATCGACTCCACCTGGATCAGGTGGTCGGCCAGGGCCTGCAGGGTGTGCCGCCTCAGGGTGAGCACCTTCTTGGCGGTGAGATAGGCATTGTCCACCAGCGAATGGACCTCTTGGTCGATCTCGCCGGCGACCTCTTCCGAGTAGTTGCGCTGCTCTCCCAGGTCGCGGCCCAAAAAGACCAGCTCCTCTTTGGTGCCGAAGGCGAGTGGCCCGAGTTTCTCGCTCATCCCCCACTCGGTGACCATCCGGCGCGCCAGCTTGGTGGCCTTGCCGATGTCGTCGGAGGCGCCGGTGGTGATGTTGGCGTCGCCGAGCAGGATTTCCTCAGCCACCCTGCCCCCGAGGATCCCTGCCAGCTGGTCGGTGAGCTCGGCCTTGCTCACCAAGACCTTGTCGTTCTCGGGCAGGGCCATGGTCCAGCCCAGGGCCATCCCTCGGCTGACGATGCTGATCTTGTAGGGCGGGTCGCAGTGGGGCAGGGTGCGCATCACCAGGGCGTGCCCCATCTCGTGGTAGGCGATCACCGACTTCTCCTCATCGGTGATCCGCCGCGACTTGCGCTCAGGGCCGGCGATGACCCGGGCGATCGCCTCCTCCAGCTCGGGCATGGCGATCACCTTCTTGTTCTGGCGGGCGGCGAGGATCGCCGCCTCGTTGATCAGGTTGGCCAGGTCGGCTCCACTGAAACCGACCGTCTGCTTGGCCAGGACTTCGAGGTCCACCGAGGTGTCGAGGGGCTTGTTGCGGGCATGCACCTTGAGGATCTCCACCCTCCCCCGGATGTCGGGACGGTCCAGGGTCACGTGGCGGTCGAAGCGGCCCGGTCGGAGCAGGGCGGGGTCGAGGACGTCGGGCCGGTTGGTGGCGGCGATCACAATCACGTGGGTGTTGGTCTCGAAGCCGTCCATCTCGACCAGTAGCTGGTTCAAAGTCTGCTCCCGCTCGTCATGGCCGCCACCCAGGCCGGCGCCCCGCTGGCGGCCCACCGCGTCGATCTCGTCCACGAACACGATGCAGGGGCTGTTCTTCTTGGCCTGGTCGAAAAGGTCACGGACTCGGCTGGCGCCCACCCCGACGAACATCTCCACGAACTCCGAGCCCGAGATGCTGAAGAAGGGCACCCCGGCTTCGCCGGCCACCGCCTTGCTGAGCAGGGTCTTGCCGGCCCCGGGCGGGCCTACCATCAGCACGCCCTTGGGGATCCGAGCACCCAAGGCGGTGAAGCGCTCCGGGTACTTGAGGAACTCCACCACCTCGCTCAGCTCCTGCTTGGCCTCGTCGACCCCGGCGACATCGGCGAAGGTCACCTCGGGCTTGTCGCCGGCGATCAGCCGGGCCCGGCTCCGGCCGAAGGAGAGCGCCTGGTTGTTGCCACTCTGGCTCTGCCGGAGCATGAACCAGATGAACACCAGGATCACCAGGACGATGATCACGTTGGGGAGGATGTAAGTCAGAAACAAGTTGTCTGAGCTGGAGGCCTGGATGGAGTAGTCGGTGTAACCGTACTTGCTGAAGAGGCTAGCCGGGTCGCTGCTGTCGATGACCGACTGGTACTCATGCCCACTCGTGGTCCACCAGTTCACCGACTGTTCGTCGTTGACCACCTGTGCCTGGTGTTTGGTGGAGATGACTAGCTGCCCCGCCGGGACCGGCTTCCCCTTCGACTGGAGCTGGTAGTTGGCCAGCGCCTGCTGCAGGCGACCCGTGGAGCGGGTGGGGATGGTCTTGCTCGGGGTCACCCGCCAAGCCAGGATGGCAATCGCGAGCAGGGCAAGGAAGAGGACCCCATAGGCGAGGGCCCGGCGCTGTCGTGGCATCCGGCAGATTGTACGCAGTCACTTGGCGCTCACCTCTTAGCCGAAGCGGGCTCGCCCGCTGCCGTCGTGCCGGAGCGCGCTCCGACCGGGGTCCTCGAGCCCGGCTCCTTGAGCATAGGCGCCCTCCGTGGCCGGCGCGTGAGAATTGGCCTGCGCAGGCGCTTACCTGCCCTCTCCCACTCCGAGTGGTCGGCGGAGGCCTGGGCGGAGACTGGCTGCCGTAATGGGGATGCCCGTCTCGATTCTCAGAGGAGGTGTGGCGAGCCGGCCGAGACATGGCGGTAGGCCCGGGGCGGACGGCGCTTTCCCGTTGAGCACGCCAGTCACGCCCAAGGACCCTGATGCGAGCTCACGCCGTCGCCTGCGTCAGGCGTGACACTTCAGGTGGAAGTGGGGCACGTCCCGATGTCAGGATGAGCTGTCGGATAGCCAGCACCGAGGAGACGCCTCTAGCCATGGCCAAACTGATCGACTCAGCGCTCACCTCGCTCGACGGCTACGTGGAGGACGATCACGGCAAGTTCGATTGGGCGGCTCCAGACCGCGAGGTGCTGGCCTTCGTCAACGACCTTGAGCGGCCTGTCGGGACCTACCTCTA
>JBOHUH010000054.1:0-19196 GCA_050733915.1 Candidatus Dormibacteria bacterium
ACCCGCGCCTGACGGAAGGGCCAAATAGGGGATGGCTGCCTGGCGTGCATCGCTGGCAGTTACAGCAGATCGCGCCGTAGCAGGCGCCTTCGCTGTCCTTGGGGCAATCGCTGCGTTTCCCCATTTGCTCGGTTCTTGGGTCCATCCACACCTCCTCAGACTGCACCAAGGTCCCTCCTGGCTCGCGCGGCTGTTCACACCGCCGAGCCTGTCAGGGGGGCCTACTTCGCCTACGATCACCGCGCCGCTCTCACCGTCTCCGGAGAGATGGGCACTATTCGTGATCAGGTCTGAGCACTTTTCGTGATCGCCTACAGGTTGAGATCAGGTTCCGGCTCTGGGCCGTTGAGAAACTGTCACATACCGTGGCTCACTTCACCCTGGTCAGGTCAGAGGGGCGGAAACCTGAGACAACGCGGCCTTGAAGGTCTTAGCAGTCTTGACCACCGACTCCGAGACGCCCACGTAATACCAGTTGCCTTGTCCGTTGTCGGTCACGTAGGGTGCTCAGGCTTGCCCGCTCTCTGACGCCCCTACCGCGGCGCCGAACGAAGGCATCTGGTCAGCGCTGGGTCTGCTCCGCCTCCCGCAGCTTTTTCACCATGGCTTGGAGCAGCCGCCAGCCGATCTCCCCGTTGGCGTGTACTAGCGGTTGGAAGTCCCACAGGGTGAGGCCCTGGCAGACCATGTCCGTCGCCGCCACCACTGTCGCCGACCGCAGGCCCTCGTCGATCAGGGCGATCTCTCCGAAGTAGTCGCCCGGGCGCAGCGTGGCCCGTTCTTCGCCGGCCACGGTCACCCTGGCCTCGCCCGAGTCGATGAGGAACAGCGCCGCCCCGCCGGTGCCCTCGCGCACAATCGCCTCCCCCTGGGCGAACCGGCGCTCCTTGAGGAGCCGGGCCACCTGCTGGCGTTGCCCGTCATCGAGCTGGCTGAAGAGAGGCACCGGCTTGAGCGCCTCGCCGCGCTCCGCCCGGCGCCTGGCCCCGGCCTTGGCCGCCGGCGACTGCCCGGTGGTGGTGACGGCGCGGCACTGGAGCAGGTACAACTTGCCACCGGCAATGGCCCACTCGATGTCGCGTCCTGGGCCGTAGACCTCCTCGCAGCGCGAGGCCAGGCGGCCGAGCTCGGAGAGCTGCTCGTCACTCAGGCAGGGGCTGGCGGCGAGGTGCTCGGGGATCGGCTCCTCGGTCGTGCCGCCGCTGGGGAGGGCTCGGATGGCCAGCTGCTTGCGCCCAGTCGTGCGCTCCAGGACCGTGCCCGAGCGGTCGAGGCGGAAGTGATCGGGGATTACCAGCCCCGCAACCACCGCCTCTCCCAGGCCCCAGCTAGCCTCGATGACCCGCTCGTCGCTGCCGTCGACCGGGTTCTGGGTGAACATCACCCCGGCGCTCTCCGGATTGAGCAGCGATTGCACCACCACCCCGACGATGGGACGGGTCATGAGTCCCACCCGCTGGCGGTAGGAGATGGCCGCGTCTGAGTTGGCCGACCACCAGATCTCCTTCAGCGCCGGGACCACCTGGTCGGTGGAGGGCACGTTGAGCAGGGTGATGTGCTGGCCGGCGAAGCTGGCCTCGGCGCTGTCCTCGTCGATCGCCGAGGACCGAACGGCCAACGGACCCGGCAACGGCCGAACCGCCGCCAGCACCTTGTCGATCACCGGCTGGTCGCCGCGGGCCACCGCCTCCACCGTCGGTCCCGAGAGGGCCACTCCGGATGGAGCGGGCAGACCCGCCCGCAAAGCATCACCGAGACCGACCGCCTTGGCCCCGAAGAGTGCCGTCTCGCTGGCCTCGGCCAAGGGGACGACCTGGGTCACCGGAGCAGCGCCACCTCGCCCGAGTTGCCGTCTACCCGCAGCCGCATCCCGTCCACGATGCGCTCGGTGGCGTCGCGGGTCCCGACCACACCGGGAATCCCATACTCGCGGGCGACAATGGCCGAGTGCGACAGCAGGCCCCCATTGTCAGTAACGATAGCCCCCAAGAGGGGCAGGAGGATGTTGAACGCCTCGGTGGTGGACTCCGTTACCAGCACGTCGCCTTGGACGATGCGGCCGAACTCGGCAGGCCCGGAGACGCGGCGCGCCGTGCCCTCGTAGACGCCCTTGCTGGCCGCCAGTCCCCGCAACTGGCCCTCCTCGTGTTCGGCCTCGGTGCTGCCGAAGATTGAACCCATGGCGAACCCGGTCGCCTGCATTAGGCGGGCCGCCATCGGCGGCAGCCCGGACGGGTCGGGATGTGGGGGCGGTGGCGGGCCGAGCTCCGAGGGTGCGTCTTTGGCGGTGTGGGAGTTGCGCAAGCGGGCACGCTCGGCCAGCTCCTCCTCCGCCGGTCCGCCGGCGCCGGTCACGAGTGAGCACATCTCCTCGATGCTGGCGTCGACCATGTGCTGGGGTTGGTGGATCAGCCCCCTGGCCGCGGCCCGGCGGCCCGCGGCCAGAGCGGCACGCCGCATCAGCCCGGAGGCCCAGGCGTCGCTGTAGACGCCACGCTCGTCCCGGAGGCGGTAGGTGAGTCGAGCCTCCCCCAGGAGGTCGTCGAACTCGTCCTGGTGCTCCGTCGGCACCACCCCCCGCACCTCGACAATCCGCGCATCCAGGTCGTCGTCAGCCTGGTCCTGGCCGGCGACTGCCTGGCGGATGGCGCGCAGCAGGGGGTCGGGGAGCTCCAGCGCTGACGGCTCGGAGATGTCGAACCCGTCGAGGGGACGGAATCCGACCAGGTCGAGGTAGGCGGAAACGGCGCGTCCCGTTTCCCCGGGAAGGCCGCGCAGGGTGGCCAGTACCTCCGCCGGGTCTCCGTCCGCCCCCAGTACCCGGAGCGCCTCCGGGTCGCTGCGCAGGGCCGAGACCAGGGACTCAAGCTCGTCCGAGCCACCGGCCGAGACCCGGGCCGAGCCCCGCATCAGGCCGAGCAGCTCCGCCGGCGGTCTGCCGGTCCACTGGCCGGCGTGCACGACGAAATCTCCGACGGGCACGATGGCCGACGCGGTGTAGCGCATGTGCTGCGCCATCATGGCCGCGTGGTGGTCGCGGCAACGCCTCAGGTATGCGGCCAGCTCCTCGTCGGAGAGGGCATCGGGGTCCACCGCCTGGATCGCCCGATGCTCGGCGATCGTGGCGGGCTTGCGCTCCTCCTCCCACTCCCGGAGCTGCTCCCGCCAGAGCTTGCCGCGCATGACCTCATCGGCCCTCGTGAACCGGGCCGGAATCTCTTCGGGCGGGACCGGGCGCATCTGGTTATAGGCGAAGCCGTTGACGTACCGGGTCTCCATCCCATCCATGGGCATTCCGTAGTAGCGGGCGAAGTCGCTGGTGCCTGCGATAAACGCGGCGGGATGGGTCTCCGCCCAGTAGCGGGTCACGGGCCTGGGAAAGTGGACCGGATCCAGGCCCCAGCTCCCCGGGCCAGGCGCCGTGAACTCCAACTCGACGACTGGGTCTGCGCCCGCCATAACACCCCTCCAACCAGCAGCTGGAAATTGCCCGCGTCACCCCCGGCTCCAGCAATTGCTGGAGCGATTATGCACCGTCCGATGCGTGCGGACTCCCGTCCGTTCCGGCTCAGGAGTGCGGGCAGCGTTCCGTCGCCGACCATGCTAGTGGGGAATCGACGTGCCGCGGCGGCTGCGCCACGGCGCAGCGGCGTCGGTCAACAATGGCGCCCGGAGACTGGGGGAGGCCAGGGGCACGGGCACCCTGGGCCGTCTAGTGGTCGACCGACTGATGGCCGACGAGACCGAGGTACCGGTCCTCACCCGCCGCTAGCACCAGCGTGACGACCAGGTCCGCTTCGTTATCGGTAGACGGCGGGGCCGGTTCGGTCGCATCGGGGCGGCGGCGACGTAGGAGGGGTGGTGGTAGCGGTGATCCTACGAGGGCCTTTGCCAGGCGCGTCGGAGTTGCCTCTTGTCCGGGAGGCCGGGTCCGGGGCCAGGGCTGCGTCCTGCTGGGGGTCGGCCCGGAGCAGGCTTGTTAAGACCGTATAAGTGGACGACGGCTGCAACTGAGGGGCACAGCGCACAGTGGGCCAGACTTCCAAAGCAGAAGGTCGCGGGTTGGACCCCCCGTCGGGGTCCGGCGGTCCTTCGAGTGGACCTCGCTTCACGTCGACTACCCGGTTGGCATCAGCGTTGGCGTCAAATAGGTTTCTCGGGTCGGTGAGTGGTGGCCGGTGGGTGTCGCTCTAAGGTCCCATCTGATCTCAATTTTGTGGTGCCAGCAGTGGGAGTCGAACCCACACGAGCTTGCGCTCAACAGTTTTTGAGCCCGTCGCGCTCTCTGGCCGGAATCCCCACCAGAGCCGAGCCCTTCCGGGGAGCTCGGCGCCCCAGGGCGGATTACGGTGACAGTCGAGGCGCGTAGTGAGCCCGGCGGCTGACGGCGCCGGGTAGCACGTCACCGGCAGGACGGCGCCGGTGTTCTTGCTGCGCCTTGCCCAAGGGCTCGATTGCCTTGGCGGTGGGCAGCGTCAGTAACTGGACTCCACGATGTTCGGCCACTTGCCTGGCCTCTTCCCTAACGATGATGGCGCCAGCGCGCCCCTGAGATGAGCCCGTTTCCTGGTCCACATCACCTGGACCACCTTCAAGGGTCACCCCAGATGTCCCGGTCGCAGGTCTCGGAACTCGGTAAGAGCCTGGACCAGACGGTGGAGGAGTTCCGCAGCCGGCCTCTGGGTGGGACGCCCTCCACGCATCTGTGGCTAGACGCACTAAGTGCGCGCTACCGGGAGGGAGGGCGGACCGTGACCGTGGCCACGGTGCTGGCCAGCGGGGTGAGCGCGGACGGGCACCGGGAGGTGCTGGGGATGGACGTCTTCAGAGCTGAGGATGAGGCAGCCTGGCTGGGCTTCCTGCGCACCCTGGTGGCCCGGGGCTGACCAGAGTGCGGATCGTGGTCTCGGGCAGCCGCGAGGGTCGTCCTCCGAGCCTGAACCTACGAGAGCTCCACTGCCATCCCGCCGAGTGGGCCAGATGGCACCTGCATCCACCACCAGAATTTGGCAGGGCCGGGGGATAGCGCGACTGGGACGGGATAGTTCATTCGGAAGGTGGCGCTCGCTCCGGGACCAAGGTGTCCGACGGACTGGCAGTTGAGAACGTAGGTCGCGCTGTTGAGGATGCGTTGCGCCCCCTGCGTCCCGGTGAGCCCCTCGCTGTAGCTCGGGCAGGGAAGGAGACTGATTGTCCTCTTGGTTGGATTCGTCAACGTGACCGTGTACCGGTAGGTGGTGCCCACTGATACCGATGAGGGGGCGTTCAGTGCGACTTGGACGGCAGCCTTGCCCCTGGTTGGTGCGGCGGTGGGCTCATCGGCAAAAAAGAGCTCCACCTGCGGAGGGCCGCACTGGAGGTCGAGCCGAGCTGCATTTGACAGAGGCAACGTCCCACCACCGGGGAGGGCCGCGCTGATTGGCGATGCGAGCTTCGGCGCAGCCGACTCGTAGGAGGCGCAAGTAGCTGGCGCTCCGACATCAAAAGTGGCGGACTCGCCGGGGGCGAGGTCCACTGTCACATCAGAGTAAACGCCATCGGCGGCTGTCGCTGTTCCCCCCGACGCGAGCTGCCAAGTCACGGTAGGCGGTGATGACAGTTCGCACTCCGTTGTGGACACGTTGGTCAATCGCAGGTTCTCGACAGTGTCGCCTAGAAACGCCACTCGTGGGCCTACAGTGACACTCAGGTCCCCAGGACCGCAGACTCGGTAGGCTGACCCTGCTTGGAGAACCACGACTGCGTGCCCCGGCGTGGCAACCCATGGGATCGAGGTGGGCTGCGAGGGTGGGTGTGTTTGACTAACGCCTTCGCAAGCGGCCAACGCCCCCCCCAACGCCACAAGGGAGATACAGGCGACAGGACCAACGCGAGGGAGTCCAGGCAAGCGGTGCCGCTTCGGACTCATGACAACCTTGCCTCTTTAGTCAGGCGGCGAAGCCAGGCCCGCCCGATCGACACCCGGGCTGCTGGCACCTCGACGAACCGGCGGGCCTGGGCGGGGGTCAGCACCCCCAGCCGCACCGCCAGCAGCAGCTTCTTCATGCTCGTCGGCCGGAGGTCGGGCACTCCAGGACGGAGGGCCCCGGACGGGGCCGTCCCTGGCGCGCCCAGCGCCGCCACCAGCCGATCCTTGACCGCCGCCAGGTCGGGGGCCGCCGCGGCCAGCTCCCCGATGGCGGCCCACTCCTCCGGCTTGATCTCGCGGATCTCCTGCGTGGTTCAGTCCTCCTTGGCGGTGTCCCGGCCCAGCAGCCTTCCCAGCCGCTCGACCGCATCCTTCCGTAGGCTCGGCGCGATCCCGGCATAGGTGGAGGCCGTCAAGCTCACCGAGCTGTGGCCGAGCAGGTGGGAGACGGTGGCCAGGTCGCTGCCCGAAGCCAGCATCAGCCCAGCGAAGGCATGGCGGAGGTGGTGCCACCGGATGACCGGCAGTGAGGCTGTGGCGAGTGCTCCCTCGAATTGGTGAGTGAGCGCGGGGCCGTTGCGGGGTCGGCCGGTCGCCGTCTCAAAGATCAGGCCGGGGATGGGCTCGCGCCACCTTCCCCCGGCTGCCAGCCGCTCGAGCCGTTGCGCTTGGCGCTGGTCCTCCAGGGCCTCGGCGGCGTCGGGATTGAGCGGGATGGTGCGGCGGGAACCGGCGGACTTCGGCTCGACCAATCGGTACTCGCCCGCGATGCGCTGCAAAGCGTGGTGGACGTGTAGCTGGCCGTCGGCCAGGTCATCCCAGGACAGGCCCAACAGCTCGCCCTGGCGCAACCCGGAATTGACGGCGACGGCGCAGAGGCGGCGCATGGCGGGATCGGGGAGCGCGCCGAGCACCTGCTGAACTTCGGTGGGGGAGAGTACCTTTGGCGCCTGGTGCGGCACCCTGGGAGCGCTGGCGAGCGCAGCCGCGTTGCGCGCCACCGTTCCCCAACGCCGCCCGTCATTGAGCGCGGCGCGCATGACCGCCCTGACGTGGCCGCAAGTCCGAGGACCGAGCCCTCCAGCCTGCAACGCCGCGAGTCCCTGGTCTACGTCCCGAGGACGCAAGTTCGAGAGCCGCAGGTGTCCCCAGGTGGGCACGATCTGCCGCTCGACGAGCTGCCGATACCGAGTCGCCGTGGAGGGTCGCAAGCGCCGCGTGGCAGCCCCTAGCCAGTCGAGCATGAACGTGCGGACGGTGAGCCGTGCAGGCGTCGCTGGCAGGCCGCTGGCCAGCTCGGCTTGGAGGCGGCGCAGCCGGTCGACTACATCGGCCTCGGTGGCGCCGGACACAGTCTTGCGCTCGCCGCCGCCGGTCGTCAGCTGGCCGGCCCACCGCCCACTGGGGCGCTGGTACACGCTGCCTTGCCCCTTGGCCGCTCGCAGCCTGGTCCCCATCGCCCAGTCCTCCCGGGCCGCTTACCAGTAGCAGCGGTCACCCGAACTGCTGTCGCCTCCGCTGCTTATTCCGCTGCGTACAGCATGACACAAGGCGACACCCACCGACATATAGTGACTCCTTCCAATCTCAAAAGTGGTGCCCCCGGAAGGACTCGAACCTCCGACACGCGGTTTAGGAAACCGCTGCTCTATCCCCTGAGCTACGAGGGCCTGGGCGGGAGGCAGCCGTGGGCCGCCTCTCTTCAGAGTACGATCCCGCCCCGGTGCGGGAGGCACTTGGCTACCCCTAGTCTCTGTGTCATGGCCCACCGGTCGAGCAACCCAAGTGAGGCAGCTGAGCTTGGATCAGATGAGCTGATCCAGGTGCCCGCGATCGGGCCCCTCGCCGCTCTGGGGCAACTTTTTACGGGGGCCGCCGATCGCTGGCGCGGCTCGCGCTCGCTGAGGCGTTCGATGGCTCTCTGGAGCAGCGTGGGGCTTGTCCTGACTCTTGCTGCGGGAGCCAGCGCCGGCGAGCTCGGGGGTCGGCTGGGGACGGGCCTTGGTGCCAGCGCAGCCTGGTGGCTCGCCACGACCGCCTGCCTCTTCGCCGGGATTTCGCTGCTGCGAAGCTATCCCGGCCAGTTGCCCATCGACCATTTCGGGGTGCCCAACGGAGTCACGGCGATCAGGGCCTACCTGTCGCTGCCGGTGGTGCTCTACGCGGTGCTACCCCCGGTGGGGATGGCCCGGGAACTGTTCCTGGCCATCGCCGCGCCGATCGCGGCTCTGGACTCGGCGGACGGCTACCTCGCCCGCCACATGGGCCCGCTCACCGCGTTGGGACGAGCCATCGACCCCATCATGGACACCGTCTTTTTCTCGATGTGTGCCGTGGCCTGCTTGGCGGTAGGCTTCGTGCCGGTCTGGCTAGGGGTGATCATCCTTGCCCGGTACGGGCTCCCCGGGGCCGGGTTCCTGCTCCTCTATCCCTGGCTGAGGCGGCGCCCCGCCCTAGTGGCGACCTCGTTCGGCAAAGTGAACACCCTGGCCAGCGCGGTGACCCTGGCGCTCTCGTCATTGCTGGTGCTGGCGGGGGGCCCGGCAACCCAGGCGGACATCGCCCTCGGAACAATTCTGGTGGCCACCGCATTGGGGCATTTCGCCACCCTGTGGCGACGGACCTTCCCGGCTCCGACCTGATCGGACTCGACCGTGGCTGGTTAGGGGAGAAGCGGCACCTGCCCCGGCAAAATCGGATGGCACCCACCCCGCTCGCCGGGTAAGGTCAAGTCGATGCTCAGCACAGCCCAAGGCGGGGAGCCCGCCACTAACGCCGCCGAAGTTGCCAGAAAACTTCTCGACCACCGGCCGATCAACTGGTCTACCGGTGCCCTGGCGCGGGAGGTGGGTCTCAGTCCCAGCCAATTGCAGAGGCGCTTCCGGCGGGCCTTTGGGGTCTCCCCAGCCGAGTACGCCAGAGCGTTGAGGACCAAGCGCGCGCGCCGTGCGCTGGCCCAGGGAGCCCCCGTGACCGAGGCCGTTTACGAAGCGGGATTCGGTTCTAGCAGGGCCTTCTACGAGGTGGTGCCGGCCGCCCTGGGGATGACTCCGACGCAGTTCCGCCAGGGCGGTGCGGGGGTCGAGGTCCGCTTCACCGTCTTCGACTCTCTGCTGGGTCAGGTCCTGATCGGTGCCACCGCGCGGGGCGTCTGCACGGTGAAGATGGGCGATTCCGAGCCGGAACTGGAGCGGAAGTTGCGAGAGGAGTTTCCCACCGCTCTTCTGACCCGCGACGAGGCGGGCATGGCCGGGGCACGTGAGGCGGCCCGAAGCCTAGCTCAGGGCCGACCCGGCCACCGGGAGCTTCCCCTGGATGTGCACGGCACGATGTTCCAGTGGCAGGTCTGGCGCCAGATCCAGAGGATCCCGAGGGGCGCGACCAGGACCTACGGCGAGCTGGCGGGCGAGATCGGCAGGCCCAGGGCGGTGAGAGCGGTGGCCCGGGCCTGCGCCACCAATCAGGTGGCGCTACTCATCCCCTGCCACCGAGTGGTCCCAGCGGCTGGTGGGGGAGGCGGGTACCGCTGGGGCAAGGACCGCAAGCGGCGCCTGCTCCAAGCGGAGTCTGAACCCGCGGGGGCTGTCGACTAGCCGCTCTCAGCGGCCGGGGAGCTGCCCCACGAACTCTGGAGCCACCACCCACTGCAGGGTGTGGTGGGCGACCCGGAAGCAGCGCCCCAGGCTACCAACCCGCACCAGCTGGGCGTGGGTGTAGCGAAGGGTGACCTCCGCCCCATGTAGGCCAGCGCCCAGCCCCGCGAATGGGAGGAGCTGGAAGTCCACGAAGAGGCTCATGGCGGCGGCGATGCCCAGCGGAACGTGGAACTGGACCAGCAGGAACACCAGCACCCCTTCGCGGATCCCGATGCCGTTGGCCGAGATCGGGATGAACGTGACCAAAAGGGCGACCGGTAAGGCCAGCGCGAACACTTCCCAGGAGATGGTGTACCCGAGTGCGTGGCTGAAAGCCTCCATCGAGAGCAGGTTGAGACCCCAGCCCAACCCCCCCGCGGCGATGGAGCAGCCGAGCGCCCCGGGCCGGCCCTTGTAGTGGCTGAGGGAGCGCAGGAACGGCCCGACCTTCTGCAACTGCAGGCGCCATCCCGGTCTGGCGGCCTCCGTGCCGAGCAATCGCGAGAGCAGCCGCTCTGCTCCGAGTGCCACGACCCAGCAGACCAGCATCAGCCCGCTGAAGCTGGCGAAGCCGATGAGGCTGGGCACCCGGAAGACGTCGTTGAGCACGACCGCCCCGACCAGCCCCCAGATCGCCATCCCCAAGGTGCCCGCCATTCGGCTTCCCACCAGTGAGGCCAGGACCGGGCCGTGCCCGGCAAACCTGCCGACCTGCACCGCCCGGACGGCGTCGCTGCCGACGCCAGCTGGAAGGACTTGGTTGATGAAGAGCCCCTTCATGTACCAGCCACCCAGGTAGCGCCAGCCGAGCTTCCTGCCGGTGCCCCGCACCAGGGCACCCCACTCCAGCACGCTGGCCAGCACCGAGAGGCCCGCCAGGACCAGGGCCAGCAGGGCCCATTCCCAGCGGAGGTGAGAGAAGGCGCGCAGCGCCGACCCCAAGTTCACCGAATGGATGAAGATCGCGAAAGCGACTACGGTGACACCCACCCTCACCGAGGGCCGCGAAAGGGCCCGGCGAACGTAGGCAGCGATGGCGAGGGTGGTGCGCTGAACCACGGTGGGGCACGATACAACACGGCTCGCCGGGGGAGCGGCGTCGTGAACACTTTGTCTCATCCCATCTCCTCCGGCTTAGGATTTCGCTCTGGTGACCACACTGTCCCCCGCCGATGTCAGCCCTCAGTCGGTCCCCCGGGTGGGGGTGCTGCCCACCTACGTCCGACCACCCGAGGGTTTGGGGCGCGGGCGAACCTCCCCCAAGCAGCGGGTCCTGCAGCGGCTCTGGGAGATGGCGCCGGGGCTGACGGTCTGGCTGATCCTGGCCACCCCGCTGACGATCGGGTTCGTGATCACCTTCACCAACTTCGAGTACCTGTGGCTCTTGGGACTGTTCGCGGTGCTGCTGGACCTCTATTGGCTGGTCAAGCTGGTTTACACCTTCCGCTTCGTGCTGCGGGGTATACGGCTCCTGGAGGGGGCCCAAGCGGTGGACTGGGCGCAGCGGCTGCGTGAGCAGGAGATCATGCCCGGGCAGCCCGACCCCAGCGAGATCGTCCACGCCTTTCTCATCCCCACCTACACCGAGCGCTACGAGACCCTCCACGCCACCGTCTCGGCGTTGGCGGCCGCCGACTATCCCAACCAGAACAAGATCTGCGCCATCATCACCAGGGAGACCGACCAGATCGGCTGCCAGAACGTGGCCCGACTTCAGGAGAAGTTCGGAGGTAGCTTCCGGGCCTTCTGGCACATCAAGGACCCCCTGCTGCCCGGGATCGTGGTGGGCAAGTCGGCGGCGATGTCCTACGGAGGCCCGGTGCTGCAGCGCGCCTGCGCCGGCCTGGGGTTGGACCCCACCAAGGTGATCGTGACCGACCTCGACTCCGATTACCGGGTGCACCCCCAGTACCTGGCCTACACCACCTCCCAGTTCTGCTCTGCCGAGGATCGCATGACCTCGATCTGGCAGCCGGTGCCAATGTTCCTCAACAACCTCTGGAAGGTGCCCTCCGCGGTGCGCTCAATGGCCACCCTAGGCACCCAGTGGCAGCTCTACCTGCACCAGCACCCCAAGCGACTGGTGATGTTCTCCGCCTACTCGCTGTCGCTGCAGATGCTGAGCGAGGTGGGCTACTGGGACGACGACGTCATCCCCGAGGACTCGCGCTTCTTCTGGAAGGCCTTCTTCACCTATGGCGCCAGGCTCCACGTCCGCCCCGCCTACCTTCCGATGTACGGGGACGCCCCCCGTGCCGCCGACTACGGCACCACCCTGGTCAGCCAGTACAACCAGATCAAACGCTGGGCCTGGGGAGTGACCGACATCCCCTACGTCGCCTCCCGGATGAACTCCCACAAGGAGATACCGCTGCAGCTCCGGCTGGAGCGCTTCAAGATGCTGGTCTTCAACCACCTTAGCTGGGCGACGGTGCCCATGCTGATCTTGATTTCCGGAACCCTGCCCTCGCTTTTCAACTACGACTACGCCCTCTCCAACACGGGAGCCATCCTGGAGACCACCGCCAGCATCATCCTGGAGACCACCTTGCTCAACATCCTCGCGGTGGCCGTCCTCGACAACCGGCTGCAGCCGCGGCCCGTCGGCTGGCGCTGGTGGCGGCGCCGCCTGGTGGACCTGCAGACCCTGGCCTACCCCGTGGTGTTCATGGTCCTCAGCGTGATCCCGGCGCTCGAGGCGCAGACCCGGCTGCTCTTCGGGTCGCACCTGGAGTACCGGGTCACCGAGAAGGTCTGAAGCCGCCCTCCGTACAATTCCGGCGATGGCGGACCGCCCGGTTGTGTTCAGCGGGATGAAGCCCACCGGGGATCTGCACCTGGGCAATTTGCTGGGAGCGTTGCGACCCTGGGTGTTGGAACAGCAACAGTTCCGCAATTACTTCTGCGTGGTCGACCTGCACGCCCTGACCGAGCCCCACGACCCCGCAAAGCTGGCTGATAAGACCCGCCAGGTGGCCGCCCTCTACCTGGCCTCGGGGATCGATCCTGAGGTGTCGACCCTGCTGGTGCAGTCACATATCCACCAGCACAGCGAGCTGGCCTGGATCCTGGGCTGTCTCACCCCCACCGGCTGGCTGGAGCGGATGACCCAGTTCAAGGACCGGGCGCGGCGCCGTGGTGGCGAGCGGATCAGCACCGGGCTGCTCACCTACCCGGTCCTGATGGCGGCCGACATCCTGCTGTATCAGGCCGACTTCGTCACCGTGGGGGAGGACCAGCGCCAGCACCTCGAGCTCACCCGCAACCTGGCGGCGCGGTTCAACCGACTCTTCGGCGAGACCTTCGTGCTCCCGGAGCCGCGCATCGGCCACCTCGGTGCCGGAGGCCGGGTGATGGCTCTCGACGACCCCCTTGCCAAGATGAGCAAGAGTGCTCGGGGCGACGCGGGGCTGCTCGCGCTGCTGGACCCGCCCCCGCGTCTCCGCGCCAAGGTGATGCGGGCCAAGACCGACAGCGGCACGGCGGTCGAGATGGAGCATCCCGACGCCGGAGTGGCCAACCTGCTCCAGATCTATCAGGGTCTCAGCGGCTGCAGCCAAGAGCGGCTGGCCGAGGAGTTCGCCGGCAAGGGCTACGGTCATCTCAAGTCCCAGGTGGCGGAGGCGGTGGTCGCCACTCTGACCCCGATCCAGGCGCGCTACCAGGAGCTGATGGCCGACCGGGCCGGGCTCGACGAACTCCTGGCCCGGGGCGAGGAGCGAGCCCGAGCTGTGGCCGAGGCGACCATGGACCGGGTGCGGCAACGGCTGGGCCTGCTCCCCGTCAGCCTCAGCGCCTGAGCCGCCTCGATCTCAGGCGCTGAGGGAGCGCAAGGGAGGGGCCGACTTGGACCGAGCCTATAATCCCGCCGATGCGGTGGAGTCGTATAGGCGTCTTCCTCACCGCCGCGGCACTGCCAGCCTATGTGCTGCGCGGCCACTTCTTGGGGCTGCCCTTCACCGGCCTGGAGGTGGTGTTGGGGTTGACCGTGCTGGCGTTCGTAGTGGAAAGCGCCTGGCTGCGCCGGGTACCCCGGCTCGACACGCCCTTCAGCGTGATCGTCGCGGTGCTGCTGGTGGCGACCGCGATCGGAGTCCTGGTCAGCCCCGACCAGCGCGAGGCCCTGGGCATCGCCAAGGCCTACATCGTCGAGCCGATGGTGCTCTTCTTCGTGGCGGTCAACGTGCTGCGCTCCAGCTGGGACTGGGAGCGCGCGGTCTTCGGCCTCTACGTGAGCGGGCTGGTCGTGGCAGTCTCCCAGGGGGTGGCCCTGGCCCAGGCCCTGCTCAGCAACAGCGTCAACCTCAACTTCTCGCCGCCCTCCCCGAGCTGGCTCTGGACCAACAACAACTTCGGGGGCATCTTCCTCGATCCCCTGGTGGGGCTGGCCCTGGGACTGGCTCTCTTCGGTGGGGTGCGCCACCGGCGGTGGCATTGGCTGGCCCTGCTGCTCCTCGGGCTGGGCGACATCATCACCCTGAGCCGGGGCTCCTGGTTCGTCCTGGTCGTGCTGGCGTTGCTGGCCGCGGCGCTGCACCCCCGGCGCCGGGTGCTCCTGGCCTGCTGCGTCGCGGCCTTGGTGGTGGCGGTGGCCCTACCGCCGGTGCGGCACCGTATCTCCAACGAGCTCAACCCCAGCAACCCCGCCAACTCCCTGGTGGCCCGGGTGCGGCTCTGGCATGCCACCGTGGATCTCATCGAGCACCAGCCCTTCGCGGGGGCGGGCCTGGCCGGCTACCAAGCCCAGATCGGGCCCTATCGAGCCCAGATCAACGATCCCTCGACCCAGACCCACGACTACCCCGACCAGTTGGAGCTGGACTTCTGGGTGGAGCTGGGGGTGCTCGGGCTGGTCGGCCTGCTCGGGTTCTTCCTGGAGCTGGCCCGCTACCTCAGCCCGGCCGTCCGGGCCGGGCCCCGGGACCACCCCTGGGCGGTGGCTCTGAGCCTCGCCTGGGCGGCGGTCTTGGTGCACGGCCTGCTGGACAGCCCCTACTGGAAGAACGACCTCGCTGCCGAGTGGTGGCTGCTGGCAGCCTTGGTCACGGTCGCGGTGGTGCCGGTCACCCGCCACCTGCAACTGCCCCGGCGCCGGCCGGCGTCGCCCTAGGAGAACCGGGATGAGCCTGGCGCAGCGGGCGGTCCGCAGCACCACCATCCTGTTCGGCGCCCGGACTGCCTCCAAGGTCTTGGTCCTGGGCGCCTTCCTGCTCCAGCAGCACACCCTGGGCGCCCGGCTCTACGGTGAGTTCAGCCTGATCGTGGTCCTGAGCACCCTCTCCAGCATCGTCGGGGACCTCGGCCTGCAGATCGTCTACCTGCGCGAGGGAAGTCGCGACACCGCCCGGATGAAGACCTATCTGGCGGCGATCCTGGCCGCCAAGATCCCGCTCTTCGTGCTCAGCCTGGGGACCCTGGTGCTGATGGCGGTGTTGGCGGGCCGGGGGCCCGGCTTCCTGGCGCTGGTGCTGCCCGCCTTCGCGCTCCAGGTGGCCACCAGCGTGGCCAACGTGCTGCGCAGCACCTTCTACGCCACCGGCGAGATGCGCTACGAGGCGGTGGCCACCATGTCGGAAGCGGTGATCCTGCTGGTGGGGACCTTCTTCGTGGCTCGGGCCCACCTCGCGGTCGCCGACTACCTCTGGGTCTACGCGCTGAGTTACCTGGTGACCTGCGTCTACGCCTACGTGGTCATCGGCAGGCGCTACTTCGTGCCCACGGTTCACTTCGACCCGGTGCTGGCCCGGCGCTTGCTCAAGATGGCGCTTCCCTTCGCCATGGTGTTCTTGCTCAACACCGTCTACTTCCGGATCGACGTGGTCATCCTCAGCGCCATGCGCGGGCTCACCGAGGTGGGCTACTACACGGCCGCCTACAAGTTCCTGGACGGGCTCTCCTTCGTTCCCCAGACGATCATGAACGCCGTCTTTCCCACCCTGGCGGTGGTGCACCTGGAGGCGATCGCCTCGATGCGTCAGGCCTACACCGCCACCATCCGGCTCCTGGCGGCGCTGGGTGCCCCATTCACGGTGATCCTGGGGATGGGCGCCCTGGGGATCCTCACCGCTCCCTTCATCAGGGTCTATCCGCAGTCGGCGCCCGCCCTCCAGGTGCTGGCGCTGGCGATCATCTTCATGTTCGTCAACAGCACCTTCATCTTCGGCCTTGGGGCCATGGACCGGCAGATGGACAGCGTGGTCCTGGCGATGATGAGCATCGCGGTCAACGTGATCCTCAACCTAATCCTGATACCCATCCTGCCCAGGGCGACCGGCTATCTTGGCAGCAGTTGGGCCACCGTCTTGACGGAGGTCTTCCTGCTGGTGGCAGGCTATCTGATGGTGCGGCGGCGCCTGGAGAACCGACTGCCCTGGGGGCGCCCCTTGGTGCCGATCCTGGTCTCGGGGGCGCTGATGGCGGGGGTGATGGGACTCCTCTTTTCCCTCAACGTGTTCCTCGACTCATTCATCTCGCTGGTGGTCTACCTGGCCGCCCTCTACGTCACCGGCGCAGTCTCCAAAGAGGAGCTCCGCACCATCCAGGGGAGCCTGGTCCGCCGCCTGGCGCCCCAGCCCGTGAACAATGCTCCTGACTGAGTCCGACCGGCTGCTGCGGGCGGTGGAGGGCGGCCGCAGCAGCCGCCGGCGCTGGCGCCGCCTGGCGCCCCTGATGGCGCTGCGGGTCCTGGGGGACGCGCTGGCGGTCCTGGGCGGGGCCCTCATCGCCTACCAGTACCGCTTCTACGTGTCCGGGGTGCCCATCCCGGGCGGGGGCGTCCCCCAGTTCGCCCCCTACTTGGAGGCGGCGCCGGTGGTGGCGGCGATCTGGCTGCTCACCTTCGCCTTCACCGGCCGCTACCGGTTCAGCCGCGGCCAGAGCTTCCTCGACGAGATCCTGGGATCGGTGGGCTCGGTCGCCCTCTTCGTCGTGGTCACCGTCGCCCTGGAGGGCCTCTACCGCGGCTTCCCCTACTCGCGCCTGGTCCTGGCCGACGGGGTGGTGGTCGCCGTCTGCTTCTTCATCCTTGAGCGGGCCCTGATCCGGGCCGCCCAGGCGGCGCTGCTGCGCCGGGGTGCGGGCGCCATCCGGGTCCTGGTGGTGGGCTCGGGGTCGGTGGCCGACCTGCTCCTCGGCCGGCTGCGGATGTTCCCCGAGTTCGGCTACCGCGTCGTGGGGCGCGTCCGCTCCAGCGCCGAGGCGGTGTCGGCCGACCCCTCCCTGCCCGAGTACCCCCTGCAGACGGCGCTGGCCCCGGTGATCCAGCGGGAGCGGGTCGACACGGTGCTGCTGGCCCTGAGCGGGGTGGCCCACGACGAGGTCCTGCGACTCGCCGGGGACTGCCTCCGGGCCGGGGCCGACGTCAAGGTCGTCCCCGACGTCCTGGAGATCATGACCAGCGCCGCCTCCCCGGAGCAGTTGGCGGGGATCCCCCTGGTGGGGCTCCGCCCCAGTCGCCTGGTGGGGGTCAACCTGGGGCTCAAGCGGGCCTTCGACCTGGTCCTGACCGCGCTCCTGGCGGTGCCGGCCCTGCCGGTGGTGGCCGTCTGCGCCCTGGCGGTGGTGCTGGGCTCGCCCGGCTCCCCCTTCTACTGCCAGGAGCGGCTCGGCCAGGACGGCTCCGTCTTCCGCATCTGGAAGCTCCGTTCGATGCGCTCCGGGGCCGACCGCGGCCCCGGGGGGGCCCGCACCATCCAGGGCGACGAGCGGCGGACGCCGGTGGGCAGGGTCCTGCGTCGCTTCAGCCTGGATGAGCTGCCCCAGCTCTGGAACGTCCTCTTGGGCGAGATGAGCCTGGTCGGACCCCGGCCACTGAGCGTGCGCGAGAGCGAGTCGAGGCAGTACGAGCTTCTGGTGCCCAGGTACCGCGAGCGGCTGTCCGCCCCGCCAGGCTGCACCGGCTGGGCCCAGGTCAACGACCTGCGCCAGGCCAGCAGCATCGAGGAACGGGTCTTCTACGACCTCTACTACATCGAGAACTGGTCGCTGGCGTTGGACTTCAAGATCCTCTTGCTCACGCCCTGGAGGCTGCTCTTCCACCGCCACGCCTTCTGAGGCAGCCGGGGGGCCGCTTCACAGGCACCGGATGAGCCCTGGGCCGGTCTGCGCTTGGTCTGGGCGACCATAGTTGCAATGGGTCGAGATCACACGGCCGCAGGCCGTCGCCACCGACGCTGGCGCTGGGTTGGGAGGGTGCTGGCGGGAGTGGCGGCGCTGGGGCTGCTGCTGGCGCTGGCCGCCACCGGCTTCGAGCTCGCGCTGCCCGGTGTCGGCGATGCCACCGCCCGGGCCGCCCGGCTCACCTCCCGTCACCACGAGCGGCTGCTGCGCCCGCCCGTGCCCCACCGCATCGCCTCGGCCCTGATCGCGGTCGAGGACGAGAACTTCTACGACGACCCGCTCATCGACGTCGGCGCGGGCATGCTCCGGGCCGGTCTGGCTCAGCTGACCACAGCGGGCGACCCCGGGGGCAGCACCCTGCAACAGCAGGTCTGCAAGCAGCTCTATCCCCAGGGCCCTGGCCTGGCGGCCTCGGTCAGGGAACTGGGTCTGGGGCTCAAGCTGGGGCTGGTCTACAGCAAACCCAGAGTGCTGGCCATGTATCTCAACGTCGTGTACTTCGGCAACCAGTACTGGGGCATCGAGGCCGCGGCTCGCGGCTACTTCGGCACCGGCGTCGACCGGCTCAGCTGGGCCCAGGCGGCGCTGCTGGCAGGACTGCCGCAGGCCCCGACCGGCTATGACCCCTACCACCACCCCCGGCTCGCCAAGGAGCGGCAACGACACGTCCTGGGGCAGCTGGTGGCCAACCACTACCTCAGCCGGCGCGCGGCCCGCGCGGCCTACCTGGCGCCGCTGCACCTGGTGCGGCGCCACCGGGCCACAGCGGCGGCCAACCCGCCGCCCTGAGCCCGCCCCTCACCGTCCTCGAGGGAGGGCTGTCCTGGGGCCGGGGACATTTCCACTAAGCCGCCAGTGGATAATTCCAGGGTGGCGCGACTGACGGGCGATCCTCTGGCGGCGCACCGGGCGCTCTCGCTCTGGTCGCGGGTCGCGATCCTCGCCCATCTGCGGCAGGCCGGCGCCGCCCTCAGCTCCGCCGATCTGGCACGGGAGACTGGGCTCCACGTAAACACCGTCCGCTTCCATCTTGAGGTCCTGGCCGAGGCGGGCCTGGTCGAGGATGCGCTCGAGCACCTTCCCCGGCGGGGCAGGCCGCGGCGGGTCTTCTCCGCGACGGCGGAGGTGGGGGAGGGCGGGGATTCCGCCTACCGCATGCTGGCCCAGGTCCTGGCGGAATACCTGGCCGGCATCTCATCCGCACCTCGGCGGGACGGGGAACAGATGGGTCGGGAATGGGGATCGCGGCTGGCGCGGGGTCAGCGGCGGAGCCGGCGCCCGGGGGTGGAGCAGGTGGTGGCGATGATGGCCCAGCTGGGTTTCAGGCCAACCCTGGTCCAGGGCCCCGGGGGCCTTGACTTGGAACTGCGCGCCTGCCCCTTCTTGGACGTTGCCCAGCGCAACCAGGAACTCGTGTGCTCGGCCCACCTGGGTCTTCTCCGGGGCGCCCTCTCGGAACTGGGCCTGGGCGCAACGGCGACCGGGCTTGATCCGCTCGTCGCACCTTCGCTCTGCGTCGCCCACCTTCGACCCGC
>JBOHUH010000055.1:0-61744 GCA_050733915.1 Candidatus Dormibacteria bacterium
CCTCTGGCCAACCCGCCTCTTGCTTTTGCCCCCACCGTGCCAACGGGTGATCCCAGAACCGGGTGATGCTGCGGAGCGACGGCCGCCGAATCCCCCCCGTATACGCAGAGACTCCCGGGTGCCGCCTCTAATCCTGACCGTGCAGAAGGAACCACTGGGGCGCAATGAGGCCGGCGCTCGGGGTGACCGAGTGGTGCTGCCGGTGGGGCGGCCGCTCTCCTCTTCGATGCCGCCGGGCGGCGCCACGTCCACTTCGAGGCCGGCGCGGTGGGCGGCGTCGGACGCTGGGCGCCCTGCTTGCGCCTAAGGTGGTTGCCTCCGACCGAGCAGGTGCCGCCCGACCAAGTCCCGCTTGGGCTCCGTTCTTGGCGGATCCAGGTGGTCAAGGTCAGACCCGGGGAGGAACCAGGGGTGTCGTCGAGGCGTCCTGATGCTGAAGCAGACGCTCTGGCCGAACGCTGGGTCAGACTGTATGGAGACCTCGCCTTGCGCACCGCCTACCTGTTACTTCGCGACCGCGGCCTGGCCGAGGACTGTGTCCAAGACGCCTTCCTCAGCGCCTGGCGAGCTCGCACCAGCCTGCGCGACCCGGGAGCGGAACGGGCCTGGCTGATGACCATCGTGGCCAACACCGCCCGCTCCCACCTGCGAAGGCGGATCCCGGTGCCCACCGACACCGTCCCCGCCGACCCTGGCACCGGTGACCCCTACGCGGAGCTCGCCCTGTCAGCCGACCTGCGCGAGGCTCTCGACCAGCTCACTCGCGATCAGCGTGAGGTGATCGCGCTGCGCGTCTACCTGGATCTCTCGGTGGAGGACACCGCCCGGGCCCTGAAGGTGGCTGAGGGCACCGTCAAGTCGCGGCTCAGCCGCGCTCTGGAGGCACTGCGCCTGATATGGATCCCGACGACCGACTGAGAGCCGAGCTGGGCGAGGAGCTCCGCCGGGCGCTCGCGGAGATGCACCTAACGCCAGTTCGCCAGGCGGGGTTGCGGGGTCTGCTAGTAGCCACCTCGACCAACCCTTGGCGGCGCTGGCTGGATATGGCGGTCGGACGAGCGCGCAACCCCAGGGTGTGGGGGCCAGCTGTGGCGGTGGTGCTCGCCCTCGCGATCGCAACCCCGCTGGCCACCTCGCGGCTGGGGGCGCCGCCTACGACTCGACACAGCGTGGTGTCGGCGGCGCCCGGCCGTCAACAGCTTGGGGGCGCCGCGAACGCCGACCCCGCCCGGCCGGCCTGCCCCGCCCGAGGTGTGCGGATCAGCGCCACCCCGGCGATGGCCAGTCTCGCCCCGGGCCGCCGCTCTCACTTCCAGGTGGTGGTGGTTGGGTCCACCTGCCCCTTGCAGAGCTTGGTCAGCGGCCCCTCCGCGGCGGGGATCACCGTCACCGTCGAGCCCTCCGGCAACGGTAGCGCGGGCGGGCTTCTCCGGCGTCGCTACTTGATCACCTGGACCGGTCGCCCAGCCCCCGGGCGAGCGCTCGCTGCCGGCCCAGCTCGGCTGGCGGACGGGAGCTACACGATCACCCTCCGCGTGGCGTCATCGCCCAGCCGGGCCCGGATCTCGGTCGCGGTCGAGGGCTGATACAGATCCGTGTTGGGTCAGTCAGACTGCTGCTGACCTGAGGCGGACACCGGCGCGCTGAGGCGGCTCGGGAAGCAGCGACGGTCATGGGTGACAATGGCCCCGCACCATGGCCGCGATCCTCACGCTGCTGACCGACTTCGGCCCCGGCGACGGCTACGCCGGCACCCTCGAGGGAGCGATCGCCACGCTCGCACCCCGGCTTCGGGTGATCACCATCACCCATGGGGTCCCGCCCCACGACATCGGGGCAGGGGCCTACTGGCTGGCCGCCTCGGCTCCCGCGTTCCCACCCGGTACCGTGCACTGTGTGGTGGTCGACCCGGGGGTGGGCACGGAACGCCCCCTGGTGGCGGCCAGGGTGGACCAGCAGTTGGTGGTGGCACCTGACAACGGCCTGCTGCACTTCCTCTGGAGCCGCGGCCAGGATCGCATGGCGGTCCACGTGGACACCGGCGCCATCGACTTCGCGCACGTGAGCTCCACCTTTCATGGCCGGGACCTGATCGGACCATTGGCCGTGCGGTTGGCCACCGGGGCGGCGCAGATTGAGACCCTGGGTCGGAGGGTTTCGAGCCCGAAGCTGGTGAGTGAGTTCCTCCCCCAGGGAGACTCCGCCGGGACCAGCGCCCGGGTGTTGCTCGTCGACCACTTCGGCAACGCCATCCTGGCCGTGGCTAGGACGCCCTTTTACTCTCCGCTGCCAGCAAGCATCTCCCTCGGCAACGGGCGGATGATCTCCCAGTTGGTTCGAACTTACAGCGAAATCGAGGACGACTTCGCCATGCTCTGGAACAGCGCCAACCACCTGGAGATCGCCGGCAAGGGGATGAGCGCGGCGGCCCTCCTCGATCTCAACCCTGGTGACCGGGTGCGGGTGGCCTGGGTAGCCAGCCCCGAGAGCTCCAAGGTGGGCGCGGCTGGGAAGACCTCCGCCTCGTGAGCCTGAGTCCCGCCGCCTCTGCCGAGCAGGCCCGGATGATCGATGGCGCCGCCGCCCAACTGGGGGTCTCGACCGACGCCCTGATGGCGCTGGCCAGCTTTCAATGCGCCAGGCTGGCCCGGATCCTCCTCCAGGAACGATCTCCGGAGGGATCGGTGGCGGTTCTGGCGGGCAGGGGCAACAACGGCGGCGACGCGCTGGGCTGCGCCCGGCACCTGGCTGCCTGGGGCCATCCGGTGCGAGCGCTCACCCTCGGCGGCGCGGGGGAGCCCGACGCCACCCCGGCCCGCCAGGCGCGGGCGGCCGAGGCCTGTGGCGCGGAGGTCCGTCAGGGCGGCTCTGCAGTGGAGCAGGACCTGGTCTGGGCCCTGGAGAGAGCCGAGCTGATCGTGGACGGCCTGCTGGGCACCGGCAGCACGGGGCCGCCGCGGAACCGGGTTGGGGAGGCAGTCCGGGGCATCAACGGGGCGGGGGTGGAGGTGCTGGCGATCGACCTGCCCAGCGGTCTCGACGCCACCACCGGAGAGACCGCGGGCGACTGTGTCCGGGCGACCGCCACCCTGATGCTGGCGGTCGCCAAGCTGGGTTGCCTCGAGTCATCGGCCGGTGCCGTGGTGGGCCAGCTCTGGCTCGCCGACATCGGGGTGCCGACCGCCGCCTACCGCGCGGCCGGAGTGGCGCCGCCGCAGTTTGCCGGTGCTAGCCTGGTGCCATTCCCGTCCAGCAGCTAGGACCACCCCGGCTAATCGCCGCATCGTTGGCGCACGGCTGGGGCAGTCCAGCAGCGAGTGCCGGAATCGGTGGCGTGGTGTCGGGAGCGGGGCGCTTGCAGAGCGGGGCGCCGCCGGTTATGCTTGCGCCAGCTCGCGTGTCCATACACGCAACGTCATGAATACCGTCCTAGAAAGACCCCAGATCGCCGCGAGCAAGCTGGAAGACCTTGGCCGCCAGCATCTCGACGCCCTGGCCACGTACGCCCTGCACCTGACCGGCACTCCCGAGGATGCGGTTGAGTACGTGACGGCGGGTTTGTTCCATGCCCGCCATTTCCCGACTCCGGCGCTGGAGCGCGACGGACGCGCCATCCTCTATCGGGCCGTGACCCGGGCCGCGCGCCAGGATCAGCACTACCCGCCCCAGCGACGCGGTGTGGCCCGGCTCTTTGCCAAGCGACCGGCGCTGATCAGCCTGGGACCCGCGGCGTCCGATGCGGCCCGAATCAACACCGCTAAGAGAGCGCTGCTGGCGACGGAATTCAGTCGTCGCGCGGCGCTCCTGCTGCGTGACCTCGGCAAGCTCAGCTACCGGGAGATAGGTGTCGCGATGGAGTGTTCACCAGAGGCGGCATCCCGGCTGGTGGCCTCAGCGCGGCGTGAGTTTGGCAGCATTTACCGCGATATTTCCATATGAAGTGCAGCCTCCTCACGCTGAGCTGCGCGCTCGACGGAGAGCTGCCCCGCGAGCGTCAGCTGGAGCTGGATTCCCACTTGGTCACCTGCGACCGCTGCAAGACCGGGATGCGCTACCTGCGGGAGGAGACTGAGCGGATATCGCAGTTGGCCCCGGTGCAGCTCGGCAGCGACACCGCCACCGCGCTGCTGGAGCGCGCCCATGTCCTGGTGACGATCACCGGCCCGGCGTCGCTGACTCAGGACGACGACGCCGAGGACGAGCCGATGCTGTCCGCCCCGGACCCCTTCGGGGCGCTGGGGATCGGAGCGGCACTGCTGGAGCCTGCGATCAACCCGGCGACGAGCGCGGTGGAGTCGGCCCCAGCGGCGGCCCATGACGCCGAGGACGTCGCTGGTGAAGCGGCCGGCCCGCTCCCGGTGGGTACAGAGCCCGGCTCGACGCTCGACGAGGAGGCTGGCCCGGCGGGCGGCTTGGACGAGGAACTCGCTGTGGCTACCCCTGAGTCGGCGGCGCCCGAGGTGGATACCCCGGTGGACCCCGGGGCCGACGAAGACTTGGCCCCGGCCTCGGATGAGCTACCCGAGCCGCTCGATCAGCCGTCCGCTGGAGACCCGGAACTAGGTGAAGACCAGGACGACGCGGCTGCGGCCCTGGACCAGTACTCCGAGTCGCTCGATCAGGGGTCCGATGGGGACGACGAGTTTGCGACCACGGCCCCTGGCGACGGGCTGGCAGCGTCCCCTCTCGCCCATGGCAGCGCGTTCCAGGCTGCAGAGGCGGATCTCGCGGAGGCAGCAGCCATCGACGAGGTGACCGAGGAGGATTGGCTCGCCGACCCCCCTGGCTCGCCCCCGGAGTCTGTACCGACCGGAGGGCGGCCCTCGCCTGAGAGCACGCCGCCTGACCCGGAGGCGACTGGGCCGGAGCCTCCCGTTCTCCCTGGCGCTGACGGTCGTCCCACCTCGGTGGTGGTGCCGGGCTGGGAGCCCGCGACTGAGCTCAACATGCCCTGGGCCGACATCCCGGCGGCCACCCCGGCCGCCGATACGTGGTCCCCCGAACTGACCGGTGTCCCGGTGCCGCGTGAGGCGCCTATGCCTCCGCCGGCTCCCTTCCCCGCGGCGCCACCGCCTACCCGCCCGGCCGCAGCCGCAGTTCCTGCCTGGCGGGAAGATCGGAAGGAGCCGGACACCGCAGCTAGGCTCCCGCAGAGAACCTCAGGAGGTGGCCCGCGCCGCCCGATGGCACCTCAGTCCGGGGCAGAACGGCCGGGGCCGCGCAGCTGGACCAGGACCGGGCTGATTGCGGTCGCGGCCCTGGCGGCGGTGCTGATCATCTGGGATCTGACCCATTCAAGCCAGCCCGCGCTGGTACATCACCCCCGTGGCCAGGCGACCCCGGCAGTCTCCGCCAAACCCACCCCCTCGGCAACCGCAACCCCCTCGGCCACCCCGACGCCTCTCGCACTGACTGGCGCCCAGACGGTGGGTGGCGGCGGCAGCGGCTACCAGATGCAGACCGCCCGCTACGGGGTGCACGGTAGCCAATTCTGGGTGGTGTTCCAGATGGTCCAGGGGAGCGGCAGTCCTCAGGTAACCACCGGCTTCGACGGCACTCAGACCATATACGTGGAGATGCAGGGGGTAGCCCCCGGAACCGCAGTCCCCCAGCCGGCAGCGGGCACCGTGGTCAGCAGCATCAGCGTGGGGCACGTGTCCGGGTTCAACGGAGCCGTGTACGTGCTCCACCTGACCCGCGCGGCGCAATTCTCACCCGAGTTGCTCCCAGGCACCGAGACCGGTGGGCCCGGTGAGCGCTACCTGCTGATCCTGCAGTAGCCGGGGCCGGGCGACCGCCGGTCTCCGCACCGAGGCCCTGGATCAGTTGCGGTCGTAGACCGGTACCACCTGGAGCCGGTTGGCCAGCTGCAAGTCGAGCAGCGTCGCCTCACGCTTGAGGAGCTCGATTTCCAGCCGCAGCCTCTGGCTGACGATGGATTGCTCCAGGAGACGCTGCTTGTGGCCCAGGTCCACCATCAGGCTGGCGGCGATAACCCAAGACAGCAGGAGGGGGTCGGTGGGCAGCGGAGGGTCGCTGGGAGCCCTTCCGGTGATCCGGGAGAGCCCCGCGGTGTAGCGGGTGAGCGCCACCCGAGCCTCGCTGGCGCGGATGAAGGCGGCCGGGTCCGGGTCCTGGTCCTCGAGAAACTCCACCTCCGCCGTGAGGTACGGCGTGTCGCCGCGCACCTCCCCGATCCGGAAGCGACGCGCCCCGGTGACCACCAGGTGGCTCCTGCCCTGGCTCAGCGCTCTCTGCTTGGTGATGATCGCCTCCGTGCCCACCGGCTCAGGCTCGGCCGGGCCACCCACCTCCTGGCCACGTCGGATGGCCACCACCCCGAACCTTCCCCCCGACTCCTGGCAGTCCCGAAGCAGCCGCTGATAGCGGGGCTCAAAGACCTGGATGGCCAGGGGCATGCGGGGGTAGAGAACCGCCCGCAACGGGAATAGGGCTAGCTCAGCCAAGGCCGCCCAGTATGCACGACCGGGCAAGACCGTGACCCGTGGCCTCTCAGATCCGGGCCAGAGGGACCATCCCCAGCAGCTCCAGGGCTCGGGCCAGCGTTGCCCGGGTGGCATCCACCAGGGCCCTGCGCATTCCCCGCAACTCCCGGTCCTCAAGTTGGTAGAGGCGCTCGGAGTGTTCGTAGAAGTCGTTGAACGCCGTGGCCAGGGCAAAGGTGAACGCAGCGAGGGTGGACGGGCTGAGCCCCACCGCCGCCTCGGTGACCGCCCGCGGGAAGCGCTCCAACAACTTCACCAGGCTCCGCTCCGCAGCTGTCAGCGCCGGCATGGCGGCGGGCATTGGTAGCGGCTCGACCCGGGCCAGAATGCCGCAGGCGCGGGCATGCGCGTACTGCAGGTAGACGCCGGTGTCGCCGCTGGTGCGGAGGGCCTCTGCGAAGTCAAAATTGATGATCGAAGTGAGCCCGAAGCGGAGCAAGTAGTAGCGCACCGCGCTGGCTGCCAGAAGAGACGCGATCCGCTGATCCCGAGCCTTGGGCCGGACCTGGCGCTCCGCCTCGTCGAGGAGGGCGTCCGCCCCGATGTCGATCCCCTGGCGGCCACTCAGGGCGTAGACCGCCTTGCCGTCACTGGTGTTCACCCCGAGGGCGGCGGCGGCGGCCGGGGACAGCGCGACCACCTCGTAGGCCAGGTGGTACAGCGAGTCCGCCTGGCTCTCGAACCCCAGCCGGCGCAGGGCCTCACGCACCGCCCGCTGGGGAGCGGCTTGGCGCTGGTCGATCACGTTTACCACCCGAGCGGCCCGCCCGAACTGCTCCTCGGGCAGCTGGGCCAGTTCGGGGTCGGCGGTGGTGCTGGGAGGCCCCTGGGGTGACCAGAGGCGGTAGGAGAAGTCGAGGCCCAGCACCCCGAACTTCCAGAGGTGGTAGGCGATGTCCTTGCCGGTGTAGGTGGCGATCCCGTCGCTCTTGACCAACACCCGGGCTTCGGCCTCGTCGAGGTCTAGGCCCTCGCCGAGGTCATCCAAGGGCAGCACCCAGCAGCCCGCCAGCCGCCCCCGGGTCGGCCGCCGAATGACCTTGGACTCCTGCATCCAGTCGAGCGCGTGTCCCAGGAAGCCGAGCTGGATGATGTCCGATTCCCAGGTCAGCAGGTCGTATGCCACCCCGGCGCGGGACATCGTCTGGAGGTGGGCGTCGACCACCTTGCTGGCCAGGTCCTTGGCGGCGAGCGCCACCTCTCCCTGGCGACCCTCGATCTGACGCAGGGTCGCGGTTCGCACCTCCAGCAGTTGGGGCTCGGCCTCGTAGCGGTTGCAGACCTCGACATAGGCACGCGAGCAGAACCGGTCGAACGGCTCGCCAACTTCCGGGGAGAGACCGAGGGTGCGCATCCCCACCAGCACATCAGCCACCTGCACCCCGGTGTCGTCGATGTAGTTCTGGACCTCAACCAGATGGCCGCGCGCCCGCAGCAGCCGGGCCACGGTGTCGCCGATGCAGGCGTTGCGCAGGTGGCCCACGTGGGCCGCCTTGTTGGGATTGGTGGCGGTGTGCTCCACGACCACCTTGGCCCCCGCCTCCGGGTCCGGGCTCACCACCTCGCCGAGCTTGAGGGCGCTCTCGATCACCCGGGGAGTCAGGGTGGCGAAGTCGATCCTGAGATTGAGGTAGCCGGCACCGCTCTGCGTTAGCTCAAGGCAGTGCTCCGGGGGATGACTGGCCAGTGCCCGGGCCAGTTCTTCGGCGATCTCGCGGGGCGGGCGGTGCAGGACTCCCGCCAGTCGGAAGGCCAGCGCCGACGAGTAGTCTCCGCTCTCCAAGATCGCCGAGGGCTCCACCGCCGGTTCCAGCGGCATCTCCACGCCCAGCGCCGACGCCGCCTGCAGGAGGGCGCGCGCAAAAGACTCCTGAAGGTCTGGCATAGGCGCCTGATCGTAGCGCGTCAGGCGCGGCGGTCAGTTAGCTCAGACCAGGGCGTCCAGCTTGGCCTTGAGAGTGGATTTGGGCTGGTAGCCGACCACCCGCTGCACCGCCTCGCCTCCCTTGAAAAGGATCAGGGTGGGAATGCTCATCACCCCGAACTGGCCTGCCACGTTGGGGTTGGCGTCCACGTCGAGCTTGGCCACCTTGACCCGGGCCCCGTATTCACTGGCCAGGTCCTCGACGATCGGGGCAAGCATCTTGCAGGGACTGCACCAGTCGGCCCAGAAGTCCACCAGCACCGGGGTGCTGGACTTGATCACCTCGCTCTCGAAGTTAGTGTCGCTGACTTGCACCGGTTCGGACATGGCTCTCTCCTAGGTCAGGCGGTCTTGCCCTTGCTGGGGCCGCCTCCTGATCCTGATTCCTGTTTGGGGACTGCGGGCGGGCTGGTGCTGGTCCCGGTCTCGGGCTTGGCGGCCGTCGCCGCGGCCGGCTTGGCGTCCGGCTTGGCGGGGGCGGTGGAGCCCGACTCGGAGGGCCGGGAGTCGTTCTTGTAGAAGCCCTGGCCCTTGAAGACGATGCCCACCGGGAACACCACCCGCCGCACCGGCTGGGCGCAGACCGTGCAGCTGGTCAGAGCGGGCTCGGTGATCCCCTGCACGGCCTCGAACTGGTGGCCGGCCTCGCAGCGGTAGGCGTAAGTGGGCACTCCGATCAAACCCTACCCGAATCGACGCCCGCTCCAAACTCGAGACGGCCCACTCGTGGGTCGGGCGACCTCAGCTTGGCCACGAGACCGCCATCAGCACCAGCCCGGCGGGCACCTTGGGAAAGAAGTAGGTCGACTTCTGCGGCATCGCCTCGTCGGCGTCGGCCACCGCCGCCATCTCGACCGCGGTCGGGGGGTTCACCAGGAAGGCCACGCCGTTGCGGGACAGCGCCAGCCCCAGTGCCTCCTCGGGGTCCCGGGCGTAGATGAGACGGCCTGCCTCAGCGTCGCGCGGCGTCACCCCGAGCAAGGGCTCCAGGATCTCCTGTTCCAGCACCGAGACGTCCAATCGCTGGCGCGGGCTGGGGACCGACTCGCCGCGGGGCCGCGCCACCACCCGCTGCCCCTCGGTGCCGGCGACGCCGAAGGCGTGCGAGGAGGTGCGCAGCGAGGCGATGCGGGCGAGCCCCTCGGCAAGCGTGCCGCAATTCTCATCCTGCCAGCCCCGGCGCTTCAGGTCCTCACCGAGAGCGCTCGACTGGAGCCTGGCCTCCGGCACCACCCGGTGGGTGGGCAGGATCACGTTGGCGTCGTCCTCCAGCGGCGCCAGCAGGGCCAGCACCCGGTCCAGCTTGGTATTGAGTGCGGTCTCGTAGCGGTGGTGCCCGTCGGCGATGAAGAGTCGAGTCGAACTGAGGGCGGAGGTGATCCGCTGCAACGGTGCCTCGTCCGAGACCCTCCAGAGCTGGTGCCGCTCCGGACCGTACTCCCCATCGACCACCGCCTCGGCCAGCGGCGGCGCGGCGGCACTCAGCTGCTCCAGCTCGTGGGTCACCTCCGGCCGGCCCTGGTAGAGGAGAAAGACGGGAGAGGTCTGAGTCCGGGTGGCCTGGAGGAGGTTCAGCCGGTCCTCCCGGGGGGCGCTCATGGTGAGCTCGTGGCGAAGCACCTCACGGCGCTGGTGCGGCACCGGCTCCACCCCGGCAAAGCACCCGAGGCGCTGCCGGGGTCCACCGCCACCCGGGGGGCGGAAGGAGTGCCGGTGGATATAGAGCGATGGTTCCGGGTCCTGGACTAGCACCCCCTCCTGCAGCCAGACCCTCAGATGGTCTCTCGCCCTGGTGTAGCGGTCGCGCTCACCGGGGACGTCGGCATCGAAGTCCCGCCCCAGCTCGATCCGGACCACGTTCTGCATCGCCCGGCCGTAGAGCTCCATCTGCAGTTCAGGACCGATCACGTCGAAGGGCGGGGCGAGGACCGACTCCAGGGCCACCAGCTGGGGCTGAAAGTGAATGCCGGGGAAGGCGGAGACCCGGGCCACCCGGCTAGAGCTCGACGAGGTGGAGGTCGTCCACCCCTTCGATGGCCCGCAGTCGCACCTCCAGTCGCTGGGGAACCGGATCGTCCACCTTGACCGCGGTCACCGCCCGGCCCCGGGGCGCATCCCGACCCACCCGCATCTCGGCGATGTTGACGTTGGCCCCACCCAGGAGCTGACCGATCTCCCCGATCAGACCTGGGCGGTCCCGGTGAGTGAAGAAGAGGAACAGGCCGCTGGGGTCAAGGTCGATGGCCAAGCCGTTGAGCCGCACTATCCGCGCCTCCCCACCAGCGGTGGTCCCCTCCAGCTCTGCTGGCTGGTCTCCGTCCACCCGGAGCACCAGTGAACTGGACCAGGTCCCGGGACCAGTGTTGCGCTGCTCGGTGACCTCGATGCCGTGCTGGCGGGCGACGGCCCGGGCGTTGACTGAGGTCACCCGGTCCTGGGTGAACTCCCGCAGGATCCCCCCCAGGACCTCGGCGGTGAGGGGACCAGGCTGTACCCCCGCCAGCTCACCGCGGCAGACCGTCTCCACGCCGCGGATCCCGCCGCCGCCCAGCTGCGCATAGAGGCTGCCCATCCTGGCCGCCAAGGCCTGGTAGGGCACCACCAGCGCGGCGTCCTCCGGGGGCACCGCCGGGGCGTTCACGGCCCACCGCGCCGGTCCGCCGGCGAGCACCTCGGCGATCTGGTCGGCGACATCGGTGGCCACCGTGAGCTGGGCCTCGACGGTGGATGCGCCGAGGTGGGGCGTGACCAGAATCCCGGGTTCCTGGAGCAACGGGCTGTCAGCTCCCGGGGGCTCACTGTTGAAGACGTCGACCGCCGCTCCCGCGAGGTGACCAGAGTGCACCGCGGCCGCCAGCGCCGGCTCGTCAACGATGCCGCCGCGGCCCACGTTGAGCACCCTCGCCCCCTTCGGTAGCCGGGCCAGCTGAGGCTCGCCGATCAGGCCCCTGGTGGCATCGCTCAGCGGGGTGTGCACCGTGAGCACGTCGGCCTGGGGCAGGGCTCGCTCCAATGGCAGCAGCTCCACCCCCAGCTGCTCGGCGCGCTCTCGCGACACCAGGGGGTCGAATGCGATCACCCGCATCTGCAACCCCTGGGCCATCCGGCTCACTTCGGCTCCTATCTTGCCCAGGCCCACCACCAGGATGGTCTTGCCGCGCAGCTCACTGCCCACCAGCTTGGAGCGCTCCCACTGACCAAGGCGCAGCGAGGCGTCTCCGCGAGCCACGTTGCGAGCCAGAGCCAGCATCAGGGCCATGGTGTGCTCGGCCGCCGCCACCGTGTTCCCGGTCGGGGCGTTGACCACCAGGACCCCCTGGGCGGTGGCCGCCTCCACGTCGATGTTGTCGACGCCCACGCCGGCCCGGCCGATCACCCGCAGATTGGTTCCGGCCGCGATCACCGGTGCGGTCACCTTGGTCTCGCTGCGCACCACCAGCGCCTGGAAGGGGCCGACCCGCTGCAGCAGCTCGGCCTCTGAGAGCTTGAGGGCGACCTCCACCTCCCCCGCCTCGCGCAGCCGCCGAATCCCGTCCTCAGCAATGGGATCGGCCACCAGGATCCGCGGCGGGGCGGTGGTTGGCGAGGAAGGCATACGAACTCCCTTTCCGGCACTGACTGGGGCTGCGGGGCGCTCGCCACGCGAAGTACCGCACTGGCCCCCGCCAGTCTATCCGGCCTGCGAGCGCCTCCTCGAGGGCGGCTCCCAGAGCCTGATCCCCCCCAGGAGCCCAGCCGAGTTGTCCACCAAAGTGACGTCGGGCGGGAGAGGGACCTTGACGTGGGTGGAGTTGCCGCCGCCGATGTAGAGGTGGTCGAAGAACAGCAGGGAACGCACCATGGCCACGCTCCGGAGCACCCGCTGGTTCCAGCGCTTCTCGCCGACCTTGCGCCGCGCCGCCTCGCCGACGTACTCGCTGTAGGTCTTGCCCCGATGGCACGGGTGGTGGGCCAGCTCCAGGTGAACCGCCAGTCTGCCCTGCTGGAAGATGGCGCTGCCGAAGGCGGTGCCCAGGGTGACCACCACCTCCAACCCCTTGCCCGTGATCACCGCCATGCCCTGGACCTCGGCGTCGTTGCCAACCCGGGTGGGCCGCCCCAGGGCCCGAGCGGTGCGCCCCGCCAGGTTGAAGTGGTCCCAAGCCTGCTCCAGCTCGGGGACGATCGGGGTGCCCTCGCCCCCTTCTCGGATGAAGTGGGGGGCACTGACGATGACCCCGGAACGGACCACCCCGGGGAAGCCCACCGAGACCCTGTCGAAGGCGGGGCCTGCGGCCGCCAGCTTCTTGAACACCTGGAGCATCCGGGTCGGCGGCAGCGGGTATTCGGTCTTCAACCTGACCGGCTGGTCCAGGGTCTTGCCGCTGCGGTCGAGGGCCTCGGCCTTGATCCCGGTTCCGCCCACGTCGATGGTCAGGGTGACCGCCCCACCCCGAGGTACCGCCCTGGGGCGCCCACCCCGGCGGCCGACCCTGGCCGGCCCGCTGGCTATTGCCACACTGCTGCCTCCTTGGAAGGCCTCGGACCCCGGCACTTTACCGCGACCACCCGGGATTGAGGCCACGTGGGCCGGCTCAGCGCTGGTCGGTGGCGAAGGGGAGCAGTGCCATGTGCCGAGCCCGCTTGAGCGCCACGGTGAGGCGGCGCTGGTGCAGCGAACAGGTCCCGGTGACTCGCCGGGGGAGGATCTTGCCGCGCTCGCTGATGTAGCGGCGGAGCCGAGAGACCTCCTTGTGGTCCACGGCCACGATCCGCTCCAGGCAGAAGTTGCAGACCTTGCGGGGGCGGCGGCGGGCGTACTCCGACATGCTCTTTTCTCTCAGCCTCCCTGGGAATGGCTCACGACAGCCTAGAAGGGAATGTCGTCAGGGTCGATGTCCCCGTCGGGAAGTTCCCCAGCCTCGGTCGTCGGGCCGCCACCCTGAGCGGGTTTGGGGAACGCCTGGACCTGGGGGCCGGCATCCCCACCCTCAGGAGTGGCGCCCTTGGAGTCGAGGAATTGGATGTCATTGCAGTTGACCTCGGTGCGGTAGCGCTTCTGGCCGTCCTGGCCCTCCCAGGACCGGGTCTGAAGCCGGCCCTCGAGGTAGACCAGGCTGCCCTTGTGGAGGAACTGACCGGCCAGCTCCGCCAGCTTGCGCTGGCCGATGTTCCAGACCACCACGTCGTGGTAGTCGGTGAACTCCCGGCGCTCCCCGTCCTGGGAGCTGCCATAACGGTTGGTGGCAACCCGCAGCTGGGTCACCGGCACCCCACTGGGCAGGTAGCGCATCTCCGGATCGGCGGTGCAACGTCCGATCAGCATCACCCGGTTGAGAGATCCCGCCATGGCTACTCCTCCCCGCTCTCGCCTTCCGCGGCGTCCTCTACCGCCGGGGCCACCTGGGGGAAGCCGTCGTCCGCCGCTACCTCCGCCTCCAGGGCATCGTCCGCCTGGATCTGGGCTTTGGGCGCCACCCCAGCCGCCCCATCGCTGGACTCAGCCCGCTCCCGGCCCCGTCCCCGCACCCGCCCCCGCCGGTCTTCGTCGCCGGGGAGGTAGTAAACCTGCTTGAGGCTGATCAGGTGCCGAATCACCCGCTCGTCGAGGCGCAGTTGGCGCTCCAACTCGCGGACCTTCTCCACCGGCAGGCTCATCTCCTTGACCGCGTAGTAGCCGTCATTGAACCCACCGATGACATAGGCCAGTCGGCGCCGCCCCCAGAGGGAAGACTTGGTCATCTCGCCGCCCTGACCCACGATCAGCCCGGCCACCTCGTCCATGGTGGTACGCACCTGGTCCTCGTCGATGTCGGGCCGGACGATGTAGAAGAGTTCGTACTCGCGGTTCAACGCGTGCCTCCCAGGTCCTGTGGGCATGCAGCCGGCTGGGCACCGGGTGCAGGGGAGTTGAAGTCTAGCATCCGCGCTTCCCGCCCGCCCGTCCGTCAGCTGGCTAAGTGCCTATGCCCAGCTCCTTGACCAGCCGCTGCCCGTACCACCTGGTGAAGAGGGCCACCCCCCCTGCCAGAGCCACCGCCAACAGGGCTGCGACCAGGGGGTGGACGCTGTCGTCGGAGATCGGAAGCAGCGCCCCGATGAGACAGCCCAGGGCCAGCGCCAGGCTCATCCCCGCCACCGACACCAGGGGCAGCCAGACCGAAACCCTGATCGCCCGGGTCACCGGTGGCGTGGTCATGGTGGCCAGGCGGTCGCGGCGGATCACGGTGAGCGCCTGGACGTAGTTGAGGGTGGGGGTGACCGTGAGCCCCACCACCGTGGCGCCACCCTGGAGCTTCTCGAAGAGCTCGCTGCGGACCCGGTACTGCTCCATGTTGTGACCCACCGTGATTGCCACCGTGGCCAGTCCGGGGGTGGGCGAGACCAGGCTGGCCCCGACCAAGGGGCCCTGGATGTTGCGGGCGGGCGCCTTGCGATCTCGGCGTGCCGCCCGCATCGCCGGAGCCACCACCGATCCGCTGACCCCGGTGATCACCAGGGCCACCACCACGACCACTACCCCCAGGAACAGATCCTTCTGGCCCATCTCGACCAGGAGGCCCAGGACCGCGGCCACGATCAGCACCAGGCTGACCACCGTTACCTCCAGGGTCAGTCTGCTGACCACCCGAGGGGACAGCCCCTCCAGGAGGCCGCCCCGCCGCATCATCTCGGTCCGCCGAGGTGGGGTTGCCTGCTCTCGAACCACTGACCGCTGCTGGCTCTCAAGGCGGGCCTGACGACGACGCAGCTCTCGGCTGCCTGGGTTGCGCATTCGGAGGCTTAGGATCGCATCTGGAGCGCGGTCTTCGCCCGCGCAGGCTGGCGCTTCACCCGGGAGCGCCGCCCGGGACATGAAGACAAGAGGGCGCTCGAACTGCCACACGGCAGGGTGCCTCACCTGGGCTCCGCCGGCTTCGCTGCAAGTCAAAGCTGCCCCGCGTCGGCGATCAGTGCACTACGGCGCCCAACTCCCGGGTAGATCTGGCCCGCCGCTGGTCGACTCCACCAAAGGCGCGGAACTCTTGGTCTACCCCGACGACCAGCATCTCGTCGCCGGCAGCCAGCCGCCGCCACCCAATGCCGGCGCCGCCGGCCTGCTCACCAAGCGGGCGCTCGGCCTTCTTGCAGCCAGCTAGGCGTGGACCCGTGTCCGTCGGGGCGCTCGGGCGGACGCTGTACCGCCCTGGAGCCGCCACCTCGGCGGCGAGGTGGCGCGTGACGGAGTACCTCTACCGCTGGCCCTCGGTGTCCCAGAGGATTTGCTCTGCCTGGATCCTACCCTCCCTCACGGTGTAGTGGTCGGCGATGCGCATGGCGGCGCCGGAGACGAGGTGCAGGTCGTAGAGAAGCAGGGCCTCATGGTCGTCGCCGAAGGCGGCAATACTGGACCACCGCGGCTCCAGTCTGGCCACAAAGGCCCGCGACCCGCCGAGGAAGAACTCTGCAGAGTCGTAGTGCGCGATAGGACCGTCGAATGCAAAGTCATCGGCCAAGGGGCCCGCCACTTTCTCGAAGTCCTGTGCCACCCACGCGTTCAGGAACGCGGTGGCGATGTCCAGGGCCGCCCCACGCTTGACGGGGCTCCCCGCCGGCCCGGACGTAGAGAGTGAAGACATCCCATAACTCCTCATGTTGCCTACCATCGGGTTGGTCTCGGCGGCTCCATTTTGAGACTTCCTTCCTGCCCACTATTACGCCCGAACAAGCGCCGCCAAGGCAATGCCAGCACCGCGCTAAGGTCGTCCCATCCCCCCACCATGCCAACCGTGACCTCTTGGCCGAGGGGTCGCTCATCACCTTTTTTGCCGGCCATGCCGGGCTCGACGGCGCACCGATCCGAAGACGACGATCGTGTCGCTCGATAGTCCTTCGCTCATCGGGACAAACGTGGCTCGGGTCACGAGCTGAACGCCTCCGGCGGCATTCACCTCAGGCATGGCACGAATTTCAGCCTGGCGTCTCGCGCTGTGACAAGAAAGTGGCCGCCGGGGGACTCGAACCCTCGACCTCACGGATGTGAACCGTGCGCTCTAACCAGCTGAGCTAGGCGGCCCGACCGGGCGAGCGCCCAGTCTAGCGAACCTCATGGTGCGTGGCGCGATCTAACCCAGCCCCGGCTGCACCTGCTCGACCGAGTATCCCAACTCAGCCCCCACCGGAATCGTACCCACTGATACCCTCGGCAGGTCGTGCACGGCGACCCCGTCCGACCAGAAGCCAGCTGCGGTCACCGTGTAACTCACCGTGGCTCGCAGCGTGCCTTCGTCGACATAGGTTTGGGGAATCCAGTGACCGCTCGCTGACGTAGTACCGTCCGGCCACGACCAAAACCCCGCGTTCGGAGTCGCCTCCACCACCCAAACCACATGGAGTACTTCGCCGGGATCCTCGTCGCCTAGGTCGGGTACCGCCAGGTTGATTTGCGCGTACTTGGTCACCGGAACGGGAGTGAGGACTGTCGCGACCGGGACTCCCACAACGCCCAGGGAGTCAGGCGACGCGGAGATGGTCTCTGCCGGTACCTGCCCCTCAACTGCCGCCATGAACTCTGCAGGCGAAAATCCAGGAAGACACGCAGCTGCCTTCGTACCTGGAGCGCACGGGCTCGGCGCCCGCGCTTCGGCGACGATTCCCGTGAAACGAACGACACCCGGGGTACCACAGCTGACGGCGAACACCCAACCCCAATCAGTGCGGGGAGTCGAGTAGATGACAGGAATGCGTTGGCCATCCACCACTCCAATTGAGCCGTTCGGCCCACCCCCACCTGTCGTGTACGCTTTCGCCCACTCGGTCGTGGTGTACGGAGCACAGGCCAGCGCGGCTACGGGCTGCTGGGTCGACCAGTGGTGACCGACAGCGGGTTGAGTGGGTGCGGTAGGTGCCTCCAGGGCCACACAGTTGCCATGGAACGCCAAGGCTGCCGCGCCGGCTTCACAGCCCACAGTCGATCCACCAATGCCGTAGTTAGCTGAGGCAGGCACGAGCGTGCACGCAAGTGCGGTGGCCGACGTCATCGCAGCTATTACGGCTACAAAGTAGATACGTCGCATCGCAAGTACTTGTGAAGGGAAGACGACCAGGTCACCCAAATGACTACGTGGAAGTCGTCCGTCTTGTGCGTGACCGTTCCTTGCTTGTCCTCGGTTGTCATTTTCTCGAGACCCGCCACCTCAAACGCAGCCCTCGCTGCAGGGTTGTTGGGATCTTTTTCACCTCCGACTACGAGGCTATTTACCGTGTCGTCAATCTCCAGGATCCGCGAGCCGCTCGCCTGATCGGTACTGATTGTGCGCTGGTCCAATGTGAGCATCGCTCCGGCATCCGCGTACTGAAGCAACGTGGCGTCACTGTGCTCGAGGGCCTGATTTTCGATCAGGTTATCTTCAATGAAGTCCCTGACCACCACCTTTGCCGAAACTCCCTGCGGCAACGGGTTGGAGGTCGAGACCGAGTAGGGGGGAAGGGCAAGCTTGGCTGGGCTCACCGATACTCCGGGCGCGATGGTGATCGGGGTGGGACTCGGAGTCGCCGACGCATGAGGGATCGTGGCGGCAGGATTCCCACAGCCGACAAGCGCGGTCAGCAGCGGGGCCGCAGCGACCCAAAGCAACCGCCTGCCGGACCGTCCCCAGCCGGTCAACGCATGCCCCCTTGAAGCTTGACCAGAAGTGAACAATAGCCCCTCCTCAGCGCCTGGACAACCCTGGCGGGGCGACTTTAGCTGCCGCCCAGTGGCGCCTCGCTGAGCCGCAGGCGCAGCTCTTGGGCGGCGCGCTGCAGTGCGGCGGTGAGCCAGCCCGGGTCGCCCGGCTGGAGCCGCACCAACCGCGTCCCTCGCTCGCCCCTCGCCTCGTCCAGAGATTGCCCCAAGGTGAGCTCGGGCCCGGTCAGGTAGACACGAATCCTCTCGCAGAGCGCGGGATCACCTCGCAGGTGGACCGGCCAACCCCAGACTTCGGCCACCTCCTGCCCCCCGATCCGGCGCAGCTCGAATCTTTGCTCCATCGGCATCACCTTCCCAGCTCCCGGCCCACGCCGCGACGAACCAGTTGAAGTGCGCTCCAAGGTCGCTCCGGCGCGAGCGCCGGGCGTCGGGCGCCGACGGCCCGCTCGGCATTGCGCCAGGGCTCAAGAAGCACCCTCTCGCCCTCCTCCAGCGCCGGGCGGCTGTGTTCGCCCCGGGTGAAGGGCACGTGGATGTAGCGGAAGATCTCGGCCGGGGTCTCAGAGATGGCCTCCTCGGCGTAGGGGGAGATCGCCCTTCTCCGGCGCAGGGCCAGGTCGATGTCCTCCAGTACCAGCCGGCGGGCAGCCAGTTCTCGCTTGAGACGATCCGGATCCTCGCGGCGGAGTCGCCGCAGCAGGCGCTCTGGGCCCTGCAGCGCCAGCGATCCCCGGCCCCTGGTGCGGAGCAGGTTGAAGGAGCTGGGGTCCCGCATCAGGTCGCGGTCGAGCTGGGCGGGTGGCGGTAGGGAGGGACTTCCCAGGCACAGGTCTCCGTTCCAGCTGGGATCGAGGCGCCGCAGGCGGCTCAGGTAGTAGCCGCCGAGAGTTGCCACCTCGCGGCCGACCGGGCCGTAGGGAACGGGGTCCTCAAGGGGATGCGGTAGCCAGCCGGACGCGGCGATCAGGCTGATGGTGTCGCGCAGCCGGATTCCTCCGCGGGGGTCCTTGATCAGGGCATGTCCGGACTCGTGGACCAGGGTCGCCCGGAGCAAGTCGTAACCGAGGTCGCGGTGCCAGTTGGGGTCCCGCAGCGCGGGGATCAGCGACCAGTCCCGGTTGATCCGCATTGCTCCTTCCCCCCAAACCCCCAGGGTGTCGGGGGGGAAGTTATCCGCCTGGTCGAGGCGGAACTCGTCGATCACGTTCCGAAGGACGTCCTTCACCTGCAGCGGCAGGCGGTCGACCGCCTCAAAGATCGCCGCCGCCCGGGCGGGGCCGCCCTCGGGGCCGCCCTGGTCGACGTGAACCCCCAGGTTAAACTGCTCGCCTGCCCAGGTGGCATCGGCCAGCCCCAGCCGACGGTAGGTCTCCAGCCGGGCGTACTGATGGTCCGAGCGGTAGGGGCTGAGCCGCGCCACGTCCTCCACGCTGCCAGGGTCCGCCGGCACCGCCAGGAGGGGGCGTCAGTCCAGAGCGATCAGCTCATGTCGGGCCAGGCCGGGGCCTCGGTCTCCCCTCCTTCGCCCTCCTCACCGCCCACCTTCTGCTGGAAGCGGGCGGCCACCATCTGCTGGGCCATGGCCTTGGGTATGCCGAACTTGACCAGGGAACGAACTTCGTCGGCCATCACCTTGTCGCGGGCGGTCTCCACCGCGGTGATCAGGTCGTCGAGTGAGATGGTGGTCTGCTTCACCCGGGCATCCTACCCAGCCGCCCCCCGGGCCAAGCGCGGCGAATCGTGGGGCAATTGCGCGATCCCGCCACCAAGTCCGGCCTCAGGCGACCGCCGAGGTTGCCCGGGCCAGGCCGGGGTTGAGGCAGAACCCCTCGTAGTCGATGGGCTCGGTGATCGTGGGGTGCTCGCCGCAGACGGGGCACTCGGGGTCGCGCCGCAGCCTGAAGGTGTTGAACTCCATGCTCAGGGCATCGACGTGGAGCAGGCGGCCGCTCAGGCTCTCTCCCAGTCCCAGGATCAGCTTGACAACCTCGGTCGCCTGGATCATCCCCACCAGCCCTGGCAGCACTCCCAGCACTCCCGCCTCAGAGCAGCTGGGGGCTTCCTCCGGGGGCGGCGGCGCTGGATAGCGGCAGCGGTAGCAGGCAGACTCGAAGGGAATCATGGTGGTTACCTGACCCTCGAAGCGGAAGATCCCTCCGTCCACCATCGGCTTGCCCTGGAAGATGGCGATGTCGTTGGCCAGGTAGCGGGTCGGGAAGTTGTCGCTGCCGTTGACGATCACGTCGTACTGAGCGAACAGCTCGGCGGCGTTAGAACTGTCCAAGTGGAGGTTGTGCTGCACCACCCGGACCTCGGGGTTGAGCGCTCCCAGGGCGATCGCCGCCGACTCAGTCTTGAGCATCCCGACCCGGTCCACGGTGTGGAATATCTGACGCTGCAGATTGCTGAGCTCGACCCGGTCGAAGTCAACCAGCCCGATGGTCCCCACCCCGGCGGCGGCCAGGTAGTAGGCGGCCGGGGCACCCAGGCCCCCTGCCCCGAGGATTAGGACCTTGGCGTCGAGCAGCTTGCCCTGGCCGGCCTCACCCACCTCGCTGAGCAGGAAGTGGCGGCTGTAGCGCTCGCGCTGCTCCGCAGTGAACGAACGGGGAACCGAAACTGGCAGGCCCTGATCCTTCCAGGCGTTGAAGCCGCCTCGAAGCGAGGCCACATCCGAGTAGCCCATCTCCCGCAGGGTCTTGGCGGCGAGCAGGGAGCGGACGCCGGACGCGCAGTAGACGGTGATGGGAGCCGAGTGGTCGGGGAGCGCCGACTCCACCCGGAGCTCGAGGTAGCCCCTCGGGATCAGCACCGCGGCGGGGATCACCCCCTGAGCGAACTCCTCGGGTTCCCTGACGTCGAGCAACTGGCGCGCCCCCATCCCGGCCCGGCTGACTCGCTGCTCCTGGGGTGCGACTTCAGCCACCTCCTGCCGCGCCTGATCGATCAACTGCCGGGAACTCAGGGCCATCCTGTGTCAACTCCTGAGGCACTGCCTCTAACCAAAATCCGACCCGCAAGCCAAGAATACCCGACCCCGACCACGGCCAATCAGACCGGCAGTCGGCGCATGCTCCCAGCCATCACGTGGATGTGCAGGTGGGGCACGCTCTGGCCTCCAGCCTCCCCGACGCTGACGTAGAAGCGATACCCCTCACCGTGGCCGAGTTCGGCGGCCACCTGGTTGGCCACCTGGGTCAGGCGCAACCAGAGCGCAGCGTCCCCCTCCTGCAGCTGGCGCAGATCGCCGATGTGCCGCTCCGGGATCACCAGCACGTGGGTCTCGGCGACCGGGTGAATGTCCTTGAAGGCGATGATCCCCGGCTCCCGGTGAACCTCGTCTGCGGGGAGCTCTCCGGCCACGATGCGGCAGAAGAGGCAGGCGGAACTCACCGCGCCATCATATGGCGGGGCGCGAGCGCCCCCAGCGGGCTTCGCCGGCTCATCCCGGGCCGACCACCAGCTCCAGGCCGACCTGGTCGAGGCGGACGATGTCGTCGTCGACCAGGACCACCTCACGGCCCGCGCGGTCCAGGAGGCTGGCCGCGACCGCGGCCCGATAGCCACCGGCGCAGTGCACCCAGGTGAGTCGCTCGGGAAGCTCATGCAGCCGGGTGGGAAGGTCCGGGAGATGGATGTTGATCGAACCCTGGATGTGGCGCTCGTGCCACTCGTCCGGGCGACGGACGTCGAGGACCTGAACGTCGCTGGAGCGGAGCGCCTGAGCCAGGCCCTGGAAGTCGGTCACCTGGTAAGAGGAGTTGCCCAGACTCTGCTGGAGCTCCTGGTGGGGGGCCGGGGACCAACCGGCCAAGTGGTCGATGCCGATGCGGGCCAGGTCGCGCCGGGCGCGCCCAACCACCTCGGCAGACTGGTCGAGCAGGGTAAGCGGCGCACCCCAGGGGACAACCCAACCCAGGTAGGTGGCCAGCTGCTCTCCGATGGGGAAGTTCACGGTGCCGGCGACATGCTCGGGTCCGAACTCAGTACGGGGGCGGAGGTCGACCACCCACTCGCCGGCCCGGATCCGCCGGCCCACCTCGGCGACCTCGACCACCGGCGGCAGGCTCAGATCCATCGGGGCCCCTCCCTTGAGGTTGAGGGGGGCCATCTGCTCGTAGTAACGGGGATAGAGGGTATAGCCGGCCAGTAGTTCCCGGACGAACTCCTGCTCCTCCTCGCGGAGCGCCGGGTTGGCGGTCCGCTGCGCCCCCAGGGTCCTCTGGTCGCCAGCTCCCGGCGCAGATGAAGTGGAGCCGCTGGAGCAGAAGCTGCCAAAGCCGTGAGTGGGGTAGAGCTCCAGTTCGTCGGGAAGATGAGCCAGGCGGCGTGCCGAGCGGTGCTGCGCCCGGGCCAGTTCCTCGGTGAGATCGGGGGCGACCAGATCGGTGCGGCCGACTGCTCCGTAGAGCAGCGAGCCGCCGCTGAAGAGCGCCCTCGGCCGCGGCCCGTCCCAGACCACGAAGGAGAGGTGGCTGCTGGTGTGCCCCGGGGTGGCCAGTGCCTCCACGGTCATGACTCCGACGGGGACACGGTCCCCGTCGCCCATGGGGCGGCGGGCGAAGCTGACCTGGTCCGCCCCCGCCACCAAATAGGTGGCCCCCAACGACTGCGAGAGAGCCCAACCCCCAGAGACGTAGTCGTTGTGGATATGGGTCTCGGCGACGCAGCCGATGGCGACCCCCGCCTCGGCCGCAAGGGCAGTCATGCGATCGATGTCCCGCTGCGGGTCCACGACGATGGCCTGCTCCCCGTCGTGGATGAGATAGCTCCGATCACCTAACTCGGGTGTCGCCAGCGTCAGCACCTGGACCACACTCATGCCTCCCGCAACCCGACTCCAGAGGCACAACCGGCCGCTGAGTCGGACCGAGCCGCGCGGACCGTCGACCTCCGAGCGATCGCGGGGGCTAGTGTGACAGACGCCAACTGATAGAACCCCCACGGCCTGTTGAGGGGCCGTGGAGTTGGTCCACAAGCCGGACCGAGAGGGTGCGCGCCGGTGGCAGCAGGGACGGCCAGCCCCCTGCTACGGTCGGAAGGCGGTCTGCGAGGTGGGTCGGAGCTGCCCCCCAGGCATTATCCGTGGGACGCTTCGGCTCCCGATCCCGTCCGTGCCACATTTGGGAGGTGCTCCGAACATGGCGGCGTTGACACTGGGTCCCCCGCGGTGAGCGCCTCCTCCGCGGCCGGCAACCTTGTCGACCTCACCCCTCTCCTGGAGGGGCTGCGCGCAGACTTGGGGCAGCGGGTGCAGGGTCGGCGCCGGCCCTACCGACTAGGCCTGGTGGTGGAAGAGGGGAACGTGGCCGGGGCTTCGTTCGCCCGCTCCCTGGAACGGGAAGCCTCGCAGGCCGGGGTGGAGTACCTGCACCGGACCGTGCCCCCGGATAGCGCCGAGACCACCCTCACCGTCCTGGACGCACTGGCGGTGGACCCCACCGTCAACGGGGTGGTGGTGGTCCAGCCGGTCCGATCGCTGCCACCCGGCACCGTCGCCGCCCACCTCCCCGCCAGCAAGGACGTGGAGGCGGTGACCCCGGCAGCCCTGGCCGCCGCCGCCGCGGGCCGGCGCCGGGGCACCCCGGTCGCCGAGGCCTGCCTGGCCACCCTGGAGCACCTCGGGGTGGACTGCTCCAGCGCGCGGGTCCTGGTCGTCGGCCACGGGCCTACGGGAGGACGCCCCATCGCCCAGAGGCTGCTGGCCACCGGGGCCCAGGTGACGGTGATCCAGAACGACATCGCCGGGGTCGACCCCCTGCCTCCCTACGACGTGCTGGTTTCCGCGATCGGGATTGCGGGGGTGATGCCAGCCGCGGCGATCCGCCCCGGGTCAACCGTCCTGGACGTGGGGACGGCCATGGTCGAAGGTCAGCTGCGCGGCGACGTGTCCCCCGAGTCCGGCGCTCTGGCCGCTCGGGTCACCCCGGTGCCCGGAGGGGTCGGTCGGATCACCGCGGTCTGCGCCCTGCTCTCGCTGACCGAGTTGGGCGAACTGCAGCCAGGGCCGGTGGCGTCCTGGTCGCTACTGGAGGCGGTGGCCCGGACCATCTCGCCACGGGACGCGGCTGGGGGCGCCGCGGCCGCCGCCATCACCGGCTCCCTGGCGGCGGCTCTTGACGGGCTGTGCCGACTCCACGGTCCCGCCCAGGAGATCTCCGAGTCGGGTCACGCCGCCGTCCGCCTGCTCCTGGCCGCCGACCGCGACCGGCTCGCCTTCGGCCGCTATCAGGAGGCGCAGCGCGACCCGGATGGCACCGCCCTGGCCGCGGCCCGGCTCCTCGCCGTGGCGACCCCGGTCGAGATTGCCAGCCAGCTCGCCGCGCTGGAAGGGCGGCTGCGCCAGCTTGAGACCACACCGTCCCTGGACCTGGACCGGCGGCTGGCGCTGGAGCTCACCGTGGCCGCTCGGGAGGCGGTCACCCGACTCCAGGAGGAATTCGCCTCCCAGGGTCCCTGATCTAGGGGACCAGCACCGCAGCCCCGGGGACGCGCTCTGCCTGAAGCTCGCCCAGGACCATCTCCGCCTGGGTAAGGGGGAACTGCTCGAACTGGGTCCGGACCCCGGCCTCCCGGGCAAGGCGGAGAAAATCGACCGCGTCCTGGCGGCTGTAGTTGGCGACGCTCATCAGCCGCCGCTCCCAGTAGAGCGCCCGGTAGGAGAAGGCTGGGATCCCGTCGAGATGAATGGCGTTGACCACACAGGTGGCACCCCGCTCGAGGCTCTGGAGGGCCTCCAGCACCACCTTCCCCACCGGGGCGAAGGATATCGCCCCCTGGAGCGGCAGCGGGGGAGCCTCGCCGGGAGCACCCACCCAGGTGGCGCCGATCTGCCCGGCCCGCTCTCGGGCAGATGGCTCCCGGGTGACCACGTAGAGCTGGCAACCCAGGGCCAGGGCCAGCTGCCCGACCAAGAGCGCCGATGCCCCGAACCCGAAGAGCCCGAGGCGGTCTCCCGGCCCCACCCCGCTCAGTCGCAGGGCGCGGTACCCGATCACCCCGCCACAGAGCAGGGGGGCCATCGCCCCCGCATCGCCGTCCTCGGGAAGAGGGATGGCGAAGTCGGCCCGGACCAGCGCCAGGCTGGCGAATCCGCCGTCACGGTCCCAGCCGGTGAAGCTGGCTCGAAGGCAGAGGTTCTCCCGGCCAGCCTGGCAGAAAGAGCATTCACCGCAGGCGGAGGCCAGCCAGCCGACCCCCAGCCGGGCGCCCCGGAACGAGGGGTCGACACCCTCACCCAGTCGCAGCGCCCGGCCGACGATCTGGTGGCCGGGCACGATCGGGAGGCGCTTGGCGGCGAGGTCTCCGGCACAGATCTGGAGGTCGGTGCGGCAGACCGCACAGGCTTCCACCTGGAGCAGGATCTCGCCCGCTCCGGGCGTCGGGTCCGGGCGCAGCCGTCTCGTCAGCGGAGCCCGAGCTGCCTCCAGCTCCATCACCTCCACGCCCGCATTGTGGCCTGAGGGTGCCGACACAGGGCGGCTAGGCTTGGCTGATGCGCTGGTCTCGGCTCGCCACGGCACTTGGTCCCGAGCCAGCCACTCCTCTGCTGGGCGAGCGGGAAGTCGCCGCCCTCGCCTACGACTCCCGAAAGGTCTCAGACGGCACGGTCTTCGTGGCCATCCCCGGGCAGCATCACGACGGACACGACTTTGTGGTGGGCGCCCTCGCTCACGGTGCCGCGCTCGCGGTGGTGCAGCAGGCGGTCCCCGGGGCGCCCCCGGACCGCCTGGTGAGGGTCGAGAACACCCAGGTGGCCCTGGCCGCCCTGGCGTCCTGCTTCTACGGCGACCCGTCCCGGCAGGTGCCGGTGCTGGGCGTGACCGGCACCGATGGCAAGACCACCACCACCACCCTGATCCACGCCGCGCTCTCGCGGAGCCTGGGCCAGGTCGGCAGTCTCAGCACGGTGGACTTCCGCCTGGGCGAGGAGGTCCGGCCCAACCTCAGCCGCCAGACCACCCTCGAGTCCCTGGAAGTGCAGGACTTGATGCGCCAGATGGTGGACCGGGGCTGCCGGGCGATCATCCTCGAGGCCACCTCCCACGGGCTGGCGCTGGGGCGGCTTGAGGGGATCCGCTTCGCCGGCGCCATCTACACCAACATCACCCACGAGCACCTGGACTTCCACGGCACCTGGGACAACTATTTCGAGGCCAAGGCCTCCCTGCTGGATCGCTGCGCGGCCGAGGGGGGGTTCGCGGTCCTCAACCGCGACGACGATCGGGCCTTCCGTCGGCTCCAGGGGCGCAGCCTCGCCCGGAGCCTCACTTACAGCGCCCGTGGCAGCACCGACGCGGACCTCCGGGCTGAGGCAGTCCGACCCGAGGCCGGCGGGTTCTGGTTCACAGCCCAAACCCCGGCCGGCTCCACCCCGGTCCGACTGCTTTTGGCGGGGCGCTGGAACGTGGGCAATGCGCTGGCCGCGCTGGCCGCCGGCCTGCTCCTGGAGCAGCCCCTCGCCCAGCTCGCCCAGGGCCTCGGCGAGCTCGCGGCGGTGCCCGGCCGGATGGAGTCGGTGGATCTGGGGCAATCCTTCAGCGTGATCGTCGATTACGCGCACACTCCGGCCGCCCTCACGGTGGCCTTGCACGAACTCCGGGCGGCGACCGCTGGGCGCCTCTGGGTGGTCTTCGGAAGTGCCGGGGAGCGCGACGTCGCCAAGCGGGCCGAGATGGGCCGGATCGCTGCCCAGCTGGCCGACCAGGTGGTGGTGACTTCGGAGGACCCCCGCAGTGAGGACCCCGACACCATCATCGAGGAGATCTGGAACGGTGCCCGGGCGGCTGGTGCCGAGCCGGGCGGCAACCTGCGCCGGGAGGTCGACCGCGCCGCGGCGGTCCGGGTGGCCATCGGAGCCGCCCTCAGTGGAGACACGGTGCTCTTGGCGGGCAAGGGTCACGAGCACAGCATCATCGGGGCGGAGGGGGCCGCTCCCTGGGATGAGCGGCAGGTGGCGGAGCGGGCCCTGCGCGAGCTCCGGGGGGTCTGAGCCTTGGCCACCGACGGCCTCTCGGTCGCACGCCCGGGGGCGGTGCGGGCAGCGATCGCTGAGCTGGAGTCGCAGCTGGGGGACAAGGTCAGCACTGCCATGCCGGTGCGCGAGCAGCACAGTCGGGACGAGTCCCACCACCCCCCCCGGCTCCCCGACGCGGTGGTCATCTGCCGCGAGCGGGAGGACGTGGTGGCGACCCTCAGGATCTGCTCCGCTAGGAGCGTGCCGGTCGTTGCCTTCGGGTCCGGCACCGGGCTGGAAGGAGGGGTGATCCCGATCCACGGAGGGGTGAGTTTGGACCTCTCGGAGATGAACCGGATCCTGCGGCTCAGCGTCGCCGACCTCGACGTCACGGTCGAGCCCGGGGTCAGGCTGAGCCAGCTCAACCAGCGCCTCGGCGGCGAGGGCCTCTTCTTCCCGGTGGACCCGGGATCGGATCCAACCTTGGGGGGCATGGTCGCGACCAGGGCCAGCGGCACCAACGCCGTCCGCTACGGGACCATGAGGGAGGACACCTTGGGGCTGACCGTGGTCCTGGCCAGCGGCGAGGTTGTTCACACTGGCGGCCGGGCCCGCAAGTCCGCCGCCGGGTATGACCTGACCCGGCTCTTCGTCGGCTCCGAGGGGACCCTGGGGGTGGTCGTGGCGGCCACCCTGAGGGTTTTCGGACTGCCCGAAGAGGTGTCGGCGGCGATCTGCAGCTTTGCCGACCTGGGCCACGCCGTGCAGGCAGTGATCGAGATGATCCAGCTGGGCATCCCCCTGGCTCGGGTCGAGCTCCTGGACGAGGTGATGGTCGACGCGGTCAATCGCTTCAGCGGCCTGGAGCACCCGGTCTGCCCAACCCTGCTCCTGGAATTCCACGGGGGCCACGACACCGTCGCCGAGCAGGTGGGAGAGGTGACAACCCTGGTCGGCTCCCACCAGGGCCGGCTCAGCTGGGCGGCGACCCCGGGGGAGCGCAAGCGACTCTGGGATGCTCGCCACCACTCCCTCTACGCCGCCAAGTCCCTCCGGCCGGGCGCCAGCACGTGGTCCACCGACGTGTGCGTCCCGATCTCGGCCCTGGCGGAGTGCATCAGCCGGACCAAGGCCGACATCGTCGAGAGCGGGCTGCTGGCGCCGATTGTCGGACACGTCGGCGACGGCAACTTCCACCTGTCGTTCGTGCTCTTCCCTGATGACCGAGACGAGATGGCTGCCGCCGAAGCCCTCAACCGGCGGATGGTGGAGCGGGCGCTGGAGATGGAGGGCACCTGCACCGGGGAGCACGGGGTGGGAGTCGGAAAGCTGGCCTTCATGGAGTTGGAGCACGGGAGCGCCTTGGGCTTGATGGTCCGGCTCAAGCAGGCACTCGACCCCTCGGGGATCCTCAACCCCGGCAAGGTGGTGACCTTGGGGCAGCGGGAAGTGGGTTGAGCCGCCGCCGACCGGCCCCCGCGGCCACCAACAGCGGATGCCCGGTCGGTGGCCGGCGGCGAGACCGCGCGAGCGAACACGCGGACGGCCAGGCTGCTTTTTTGGAGGCCGGTGAAGGTTTAGGGTGACCCTCGTGAATCCCTCGCCAGCGGTCGAAATCGGCACCCAGGGCGTCGCTCCGGCGGAGGTCGTGGCGGTGGCCCGCCAGGGTGCGGGCGCTGCGATCTCCTCCGACGCGCTGGCGGCGATGCAGCGGGCGCGGGCGCTGGTGGATGCCGCCGGGGACCGACCCGACCCGGTGTACGGGGTCTCCACCGGGTTCGGGCTCCTGGCCACCACGCGGATCGACCCGGAACGGAGGGCCGACCTCCAGCACGCCTTGATTCGCTCCCACGCCGCCGGGATGGGCGAGGCGGTCGAAGTGGAAGTGGTCCGAGCCATGATGCTGCTCCGAGCCCGAACCCTGTGCATGGGCCTCTCGGGTGCTCGACCCGAGATCGCCCAGGGCTTGGTGGAGCTGCTCAACGCCGGGATCACCCCGCTGGTCCCGGAGCACGGGTCGTTGGGGGCCAGTGGCGACCTCGCTCCACTGGCCCATATGTCACTGATCCTGATCGGCGAGGGTCGGGCCCAGCTCCCCGATGGCCGAGCCGTGGGCGGCGCCGAGGCTCTCAGCCAGGCGGGCCTGACGCCGCTGCGGCTCGAGGTCAAGGACGGGCTCAGCCTGATCAACGGCACCGACGGCATGCTGGGGATGCTGGTGCTGGGCCTGGCCGACCTGGCAGTGCTGCTGCCTTCGGCGGAGATTGCCACCGCGCTCTCCACCGAGGCCCTGCTCGGCACCGATCGGCCCTTCGCTCCGGAGCTGCATGCGATCCGACCCCACCCCGGCCAGATCCGCAGCGCGGCCAATCTGGCTTGCCTGCTGCGTGACTCGGCGCTGCTCACCTCGCACCGCGATTCACCCCACCTGGTGCAAGATCCCTACTCGATCCGCTGCGCTCCTCAGGTGGTCGGGGCGGCCCGCGACACTGCCGACTTCGCCCGCCAGGTGGCTGGCCGCGAGCTCGGCTCGGCGGTGGACAATCCGGTGGTGCTGGGCGACGGTCGGCTGGAGTCGACTGGCAACTTCCACGGGGAGCCGCTGGCGTTTGCCTGCGACTTCCTGGCGATCGCCGCGGCCGAGGTGGGCGCGATCGCCGAGCGTCGGGTGGACCGGCTTCTCGACCCGGCGCGCTCCAACGGCCTGCCCCCCTTCCTCGCCGTGGAACCCGGGGTGAACTCCGGACTGATGATCGCCCAATACACGGCGGCGGCGATGGTCGCCGAGAATCGCCGCCTGGCCAGCCCCGCCAGCGTCGACTCCATCCCCACCTCGGGGATGCAGGAGGACCACGTCTCGATGGGTTGGGGGGCGGCCCGCAAGCTGCGCCGGGTGATCACCAACCTTTCCCGGCTGGTCGCGGTCGAGCTGCTTGCCGGCTCCCGGGCCCTGGAGCTCCGGGCGCCACTCACAGCCTCACCGGGGGACGCCGCGGTGGCGGAGCTGGTGCGCGGGCTGGGCGGCAGGGTCGGACCGGATCGCTTCCTGGCACCGGAGCTGGAGGCGGTCGCCGCGGCGGTGCGCACCGGCGAGGTCCTGCGGCGGGCGGAGCAGGTGGTGGGGAAGCTGGAGTGAGCGGACCTCGCCCGGTGCGGGCGCCCCGGGGAGGCCAGCTCAGCTGCAAGGGATGGCCTCAGGAGGCCGCGCTGCGGATGCTGATGAACAACCTCGACCCCGAGGTGGCCGAGAACCCAGACCAGCTGGTGGTCTACGGCGGCTCCGGGCGGGCGGCCCGCTCCTGGGAGGCCTTCGATGCCATCGTCGAGAGCCTTCGGCGGCTGGAAGGCGACGAGACCCTGCTGATCCAATCCGGGAAGCCGGTGGGGGTCTTCCGTACTCACGAGTGGGCACCTCGAGTGCTGATCGCCAACGCCCTGCTGGTGCCGCAGTGGGCCACCCCCGAGGAGTTCCGCCGCCTGGAGCACGAGGGGCTGACCATGTACGGGCAGATGACCGCGGGGTCCTGGATCTACATCGGCACCCAGGGGATCCTGCAGGGGACCTACGAGACCTTCGCGGCGATCGCCGCCAAGCGCTTCGGCGGCTCTCTTGCGGGGACGATCTCGTTGACCGCCGGCCTGGGGGGTATGGGCGGTGCCCAGCCCCTGGCGGTGACCATGAATGGGGGGGTGGCCCTCTGCGTCGAGGTGGACCCGGACCGGATCCAGCGCCGGCTGGACCACCGCTATCTGGACCGCTGGGCACCCGACTTGGACTCTGCCCTGGAGCAGGCGGAGGCTGCGCGGGCCGCCCGCGAGGCGGTCTCGATCGCAGTACTAGGCAACGCGGCCGAGCTGGTTCCTGAGATCGTGAAGCGCAACTTCAGGGTCGACGTCGCCACCGACCAGACCCCCGCCCACGACCCCCTGATGTACCTGCCGACCGGGCTCACCCTGCCCGAGGCTTCCGATCTGCGCCTGGAGGACCCTGACGAATACATCAAACGCAGCCGGGGAGCGATGGCCGCCCACGTCAGTGCGCTGCTGGAGCTGCTCGACCGGGGCTCGGAGGTCTTCGACTACGGCAACAGCCTGCGCGCGGAGGCCGAGCTGGGAGGCTGCGCCCGCGCATTCGACTACCCCGGGTTCGTTCCCGCCTACATCCGCCCCCTCTTCAGCGAGGGCAAGGGCCCCTTCCGCTGGGCCGCCCTGAGCGGCGACCCCGCGGACATCGCCGCCACCGACCAGGCCGTCCTAGATGAGTTCCCCGAGAACGAGGCCCTCGCCCGCTGGATCCGGATGGCCGGGGAGCGGGTCGCCTTCCAGGGGCTGCCGGCCCGGATCTGCTGGCTCGGCTACGGCGAGCGCGACCGCCTGGGACTGCGCTTCAACGAGATGGTGGCCAAGGGACTGGTCAGAGCGCCGATCGTGATCGGGCGCGACCACCTCGATTCGGGCTCGGTGGCTTCGCCGTACCGAGAGACCGAGTCGATGCAGGACGGCAGCGACGCCATCGCCGACTGGCCCATCCTCAACGCCCTGCTCAACACCGCCAGTGGGGCCACCTGGGTCTCGGTGCACCACGGCGGGGGAGTCGGGATCGGCCGCTCGATCCACGCGGGTCTAGTGGCGGTGGCCGACGGCTCGGAGCTGGCGGCCCAGAAGCTGGCGCGCTGCCTGCTCAACGACCCGGGGACCGGGGTGATCCGGCACGCCGACGCCGGCTACCAGATCGCCCTCGACACTGCCGCCCAGCGGGGGGTGCGCATCCCGATGCCGAAGGGCTGATGACCCTCTGGCTGGCTGAGCTGGCCTGGACCGGGAACCGGCTGGCACCCCGCCTGCTCCTGGAGGAGTCGGGGGGGCGTCTCCTGCGAGTTGAGGAGTTGGGTGCGACGCCGCTGCCCCGCGGTGCCCGGGTCCTCTCCGGCCTGACCCTCCCGGGCCTCGCCAACGTCCACTCCCACGCCTTTCACCGGGCCCTGCGGGGGCGCTGCCAGGCCCCTGACGGCGGGAGCCCCGACTTCTGGTCCTGGCGGCGCCACATGTACGCCCTGGCCGGCTTTCTCGAGCCCGGGCAGTACTACGAACTCTGTCGCGCCGCCCTGGCCGAGATGGTCCTGGCCGGGGTGACCGCGGTCGGGGAGTTCCACTACCTCCACCGCCGCCCTGACGGCCGGGCGTACGAGCGCCCGGAGATGGAGGAGGCCCTGGTGGCCGCGGCCGCGGAGGCCGGCCTTCGGCTCACTCTTATGGACACCTGCTATCTCCGCTCGGGGTTCGCCGCAGAGCCGCTGCAGGGGGCGGCAATCAGGTTCAGCGACGGCGACCCCGAGAGCTGGGCGCGCCGCGCCGAGCGCCTCGAGGAGGGGGAGCGGCTCCGCCGCGGAGCGGCCATCCACAGCGTCCGGGCCGTGGACCCCGAGGCCATGCGGTGGGTATCTCTCTGGGCCGCGGAGCGCGCCGCCCCGCTCCATCTCCACCTCTCGGAGCAGCTGCAGGAGAACGTGGCCTGCCTGGCGGCTACCGGGCTCACCCCCGCGCAGCTGGTCGAGTCCTGCGGCGTCCTGGGGCCTCGGACCACCGCGGTCCACGCCATCCATCTCACCGCGGACGACGTCACCCGGTTGGGCGCCACCGGGACCAGGGTCTGCGTCTGCCCCACCACCGAGCGCGACCTGGGCGACGGGATCTGCCCCGCCGACCAGCTGGCGGCCGCCGGTGCCGTTCTCTGCGTCGGCAGCGACAGCAACGCCGTGGTCGACCTCTTCGAGGAGGCGCGAGCCATGGAGCTGGATCGCCGCCTGGCCACCGGGCGCCGAAGCGAGCTCGGCGCCGGCACCCTCCTGGGGGCGGCGACCGGCCAGGGCATGGCCGCCCTGGGATGGGACTCCGGCGAGCTCCGCCCGGGCCGGCTGGCCGACTTCATCTCCATCGACCTGGACTCGCCCCGGCTGGCCGGGGCCGGAACCGCGGACCTGCTGCCCCGGGTGGTCTTCGCCGCCACCGCGGCCGACGTCCACTCGGTAGTGGTGGGAGGAGTGGAGGTGGTCCGGAGCCACCGCCACCTCGGCCTGGGCAGCGTGGCGGAGCGCTTGGAGACGGTGCTGGAGAGTCTCGAGCCGCTCTGGAGGCAGGCGGTAGGGGCGCTGACGGCTTGAGCACCCTGCTGACCAAGGTGGGCCGTCTCTGGAGCGCGGGGGAGCCTGCCGCGGAGGAGGTCGACGTGCTCCTCGCGGACGGCCTGATCCAGGCCTTGGGCCCGACCGGCAGCTTGATCCCGAGCGACGAACCCGAGGTCTACGACTGCGGCGGCGCCCTGCTCACCGCCGGGCTCATTGACGCCCACACCCATCCGCTCTACCTCCGGCCACGACTGGCCGAGGTGGCGGCGCGGGCTCGGGGGTCGAGCTATGCCGAGATCGCCACCCAAGGGGGGGGTATCGGCGCCACGGTGCGCGACACCCGAGGGGCCTCCTGGGCCGAGCTGGAACTGGGGCTGCAGAGCCGCCTGCGGGGATGGCTTCTGGGGGGCAGCACCACGGTGGAGGCCAAGACCGGCTACTGGCTCACTCGGGAGGGCGAGCTGGGCGCGGTCGAGCTGTTGCACCGGCTCTCCGAGCAGCCCCAGCTGCCCCACCTGGTGGTCACCTTCCTGGGCGCCCACGCGCTGCCCCCGGAGTTCGCCGCGCGCCGCGGGGAGTTTGTCGAGGAGGTGGCCGGCTGGGCCGGCGCGGCGCGCCGCCATGGAGCCCGCTTCGCCGACGCCTTCTGCGACCAGGGCGCGTTCAGCTTGGCGGAGTCCGAGCGCCTGCTGGACTCCGCCCGCGCCGCCGGGCTCGGGCTGCGGCTCCACGCGGACGAGCTGGCGCTCACCGGAGGCACCCGGCTGGCGGTCCGGCTGGGAGCCACCTCAGCTGACCATCTGCTGCGGATCGGCGAGGCCGAGATCTCCGTCCTGGCGGGCTCCTCTACGGTGGCGACCCTGTGCCCGGTGACCGCCCTCTCCATGGGCCGGCGCCCCCCAGCTCGGGAGATGCTGGCAGCCGGCGTCTCGCTGGCCCTGGGCAGCGACCACAACCCAGGCACCTCGGGCGCCACGACGATGGCGCTGATCGTGTGGCTGGCGATCAACGAGCTCGGGCTCAGCGTCGAGCAGGCCCTCACGGCGGCCACCCTGGGCGGCGCCCGTTCCCTGGCCCTGGCCGACCGCGGCCGGGTGGCCCCGGGGCTGCTCGGAGACCTGGTGCTCTGGGACGCCGAGCACGAGGGTACCTTCGCCTGGAACCCGGCCACCGCTCCGCGCCAGGTCTGGCGGCAGGGGAGGGGGGTCATGGAGGCGAGCCCGGGCTAGCCGGGCGCGAACCGCGAGAAGCGCAGGAGGCGGCTGCCTCCGGCTTGGACGAGGCGCAGCCCGGTAAGCCCGGAGCGCTGCGCCCGGGCGGCGAGCCGGGCGTCCAGGGCCGCGGAGGCGCCCACGTGGACCAGGCCCTCCCCGCCCGGCCCAAGCAGGGGCGCCGCGACCCGGAGGAGCGCCCCGGGGGACAGCGCCGCCCGCGAGACCAGGACCTGAGCCGGCTCAAAGTCAGGGCGGCGGGCGAGCTCCCTGGCGTCCTGGGGCACCACCCACACCTCGGCGAGCCCGAGCTGGTCCAGGCAGCGCCCCAAGTAGGCCGCCTTGGCCAGGTCCCGCTCGATCAACCCGAGGCGGATGCCGGGTAGCGCTACCGCCAGTGGGATGCCTGGTACTCCACCCCCGCTGCCCAGGTCGAGGACCCGCTCGCCCGCCTGCCACCGGCGCGCTCCTACCAGGTCCAGCGACTCCTCGATGTGGCGCCGCCAAGCCTCGGCGCGGTCAATGCGGGTGAGGTTGAGGCGCTGGTTCTCGGCGTAGAGCAGCTCCAGGTAGCGCTCCAAGAGTTGCCGTCGCGGCTGGGACAGCGCCGGGCCGCCGCGGCTCATCGCGCTCAGCTGAGCACGTCATGGCGGGCCAGCGAGGTCGCCGCCAGCAGGACCAGGAGCAGCCACCAGGCGCCGATCACGGCGCACGTCTCCGGCAGCGATGTGGTCACCGCGGGCGTGGGCAAGGTGTTCAGCACGCCCACGTGGTGCGCCTGAATCACGGTGGGCAGCCGATTCAGACTGGGTCCGTAGAGGAAGGCGGTGAGGCTGTCCCAGATGTGGTCATGGGTCAGGCGGCCGAGCGAGGTGAGGGCGACCGCCAGGCCATTGTCGATGGGGAAGAAGACCACCGCCAGGAGCATCCCGCCGGTCACCGAGCGCAGCAGCGCCGGCATCGCAATCGCCAAGAGAGCACAGGAGAATTCGCTGATGGCGCAGGCGGCCACCGCTCCCCCCAGGTTGGCCCACGCCGACCCCGGCAGCCCCTCCAGAGGGGCCAGGCTGCCCACCTGGTGTTCGACCACCAACACCGCTCCGATCGCCGCCAGGACGGTGAATCCGACCAGCAGCACCAGGGCGTAGACGGTCAGCGCGGAGAGCTTGGCCGCAAGCAGCTGCTGGCGGCCGGTGCCGCGGCCGAGCAGCACCCGGAGGGTGCCCAGCTCGAACTCCATGCCGAAGAGCCGCGATCCGCTGAGGAGCAGGGCAACCCCGCCTCCCCCCGCGAGGAAGAGCTGGAGCGGGTGCAGCATGTCGTAGAAGCCGACCAGCGGGTCCCGAGAGAAGTACTGCTGGTACTCGCCCTCGGTGGCGTAGAGAAGCATCATGAAGCCGAGGAAGAGCACCCCAAGGCCGGTCATCACCCAGGTGGGCCGGTTGCGCCGGAGCTTGAGCAGCTCGCCGGCCAGGGCTCCGCGGTAGGTGGGTTGCGCTCCCCCGAGGTCCGTGAGGAGGGCCGGCGCCGGCCGAGCTTGGGCGAGCGGGGTCACGGAGCCTCCTCGGTGAGCTCCAGGAAGACCTCCTCAAGATCGCGCCGCTGGCGCTGGATCGCCTCGGGGACGAATCCGGCCTGGCTCAGCAGCAGATTGAGGTCCCGGCCCCGGCCCTGGGGTGCGCCGGTGACGATCCTGCCCTGCTCGTCGAGGCTGGCCGAGGCCCCCCAGGGCTGGCGCCGGAGCAGCTCCAGGGCGGCCGCCGCGTTCTCGACCTCGACCAGGAAGGTCTCCTCGGACTGGCCGAACTCATCGATCCGCCCCGCCTGGACCAGCCGCCCCCGGCGCAGGATGGCCACCCGATCGCAGAGCCGCTCCACCTCTCCCAGGACATGGCTGGAGATGAAGACGGTCTTGCCCGAGTCCCGAAGCTGGCGCAACAGCGCCCTCACCGACCTGATCCCCGCGGGGTCGAGCCCGTTGGCCGGCTCATCTAGCAGCAGCAGTTGGGGGTCGTGGAGCATGGCGATCGCCAGACCCAGCCGCTGCCGCATCCCCAGCGAGTAGGTGGAGGCCCTGTCGCGCTGCCGCTCACGCAGGTCGACCAGTTCCAGGAGGGCGTCGATCCGGGCCGCCGGCACCCCTCCCAGAGGGGCGGCGAAGGCGCGGAGGTTGTCTCGACCGTTGAGATGCAGGTAGAGGGCGGGAGTCTCCACCAGCGGTCCCACCCGGGGCAGCACCGCGGCCCCTCGCCGGGCGACGTCCTCGCCGAAGATCTCCACCCACCCCGAGCTGGGGCGGATCAGGCCCAGGGCCATCCGCATGGTGGTGGTCTTGCCCGCCCCGTTGGGGCCCAGGAATCCGAAGATCTCACCAGCCCGCACCTCGAGCTCGAGGTGGTCCACCGCCAGTTGAGCCCCGAAGGACTTGCTGAGGGAATGGGTCGCCAGCACGGTCGGGGAGCCGCTGGACTGAGGAAGCCCTCCCGGCTGCGGCCCAGGCTCCTTGGGGGTGGCGGTAGAGGGGGCGGAGCGGGCCCGGTCGGGCCGGTGATCGGGCGGGTCACCTGTAGCCACCGCGCCATGATCGGGCTTGGGTTGGCCTCTGCCAAGGTGTCAGCGGCACGCGGCCCGCATCCGGGACCGCTGCCGGTGGCGAGCGGTCTCGGTTGACAGGCCGCGCTGGCTGCCGCTAGCGTCCCCCAAGGTGCTCAACGCCGCGGCCTGGACCCGCTCCCGCCCGGTGCTGGCGGACCTCATCCCGGGCGAGCTGCTCCGGGATGTCTTGGTGGTGCTCGGCTTCGCCGGACTGGTGGGGTTATCGGCCCAATTCTCGATCCGCCTCCCCTTCACCCCGGTGCCCATCACCGGGCAGACGTTCGCGGTGCTTTTGGGTGGGCTGGCGGTAGGAACTCGCCGCGGGGCGGCGGGGATGCTGCTCTATCTGGTCCTGGGTCTGGTCGGGGTCCCCTGGTTCGCGGGAGGCGGTCACGGAGTGTCCGCCACGGTCCTTCCCAGCCTCGGTTACATCATCGGCTTCGTGTTCGCGGCCTGCGTGCTCGGCCAGCTGGCCCGGCACGGCCTCGACCGCCACCCCCTCACCGTGATCCTCTCTTTGGTCGTCGGCAACGCCGTGATCTACCTCTTCGGCGCCAGCTGGCTGGCCTGGCAGCTGCATCTCGGCGCCGCCCAGGCCCTCTCGCTCGGTGTCACCCCCTTCCTCCTGGGGGACGCCCTGAAGGCGGTCCTGGCGGCGGCCCTGCTCCCGGGAGCCTGGAAACTGGTCGGCCCCGCCCGGGGCTAGGCGAGCTGGGTCAGTACAGGCCCAGCTCCAGCTTGACCTCGTCCGAGGCCATGGTGTGGGGATCCCAGGCGGGCTCCCAGACCAGGTTCACCCTGACCTCGCGGATCCCGGGCAAGAACTGGGTGGCGCTGTGCACCTGGGACTCCAGCATCGGGCCCAGCGGGCAGTAGGGACTGGTCAGGGTCATCGAGATCACCGCCTCGCCCTCCTCGCCCACCATCACCCCATAGACCAGTCCCAGACTGACGATGTCCAGCCCCAGCTCGGGGTCGATCACCTCGCGGAGTGCCTCGCGAACGTCCTCGCCGGTGGCCACCGGCCCTGCGGCGCTGGGCATCCCGCTGCTGCCCTCCGACTCCGTGATCGCTGGCTCAGCGGTCGGCTCTGCCATCAGATCCCTCCAATTGGGTGAGGCCCGCCTCCAGCGCGGTCCAGGGCAGCATGGCGCACTTGACCCGGGCCGCGTAGCGGCGCACCCCAGCCAGTGCCTCAAGGTCGCCGATGTCCCCCAGGCTGGCCGGATCCTGTCCCTCGAGCAGCATCGCGCGAAAGCGTCGGATCAGATCCCTGGTGTCGGGCAGCGACTTCCCGTCGACCCCCTCGCTCATCATCGAGGCGGCGGCCATGGAGATCGAGCATCCCTGGCCCTCGAACCCCACCGCCTCGACCGCGCCATCCCGCACCCTGAGGCTCAGCTCGACCTCGTCGCCGCAGAGCGGGTTGTGGCCGCGGGTGGCTACATCGGCCGGGTCCAGCAGGCCCCGGTGACGGGGATGGCGGTAGTGGTCCAGGATGATCTCCCGGAAGAGTTCGTCATCGAGGCCCACCGGGGTGGCTTGAACCATGAGTTCATCGTACCCCGCTGGGAAAAATGAGGGCGGGGCCGGAGTCGGTCTCCGAGCCCCGCCCTTGGGTTTGCGAGAAGAGCACTGCTGACGCGGGACGGCCACGGGTCCGGGCTTCAGACCCGGTTCAGAGCCTCGTGGGTGACCAGCGCGTCGAGAGAGCTAAAGTCCCGGCCGCAGTCCTCAGTCGGTCCCCAAGATGGTGAGAGTACGTTTACTAGAGCCTTCTGGCATGGGCATTTCCCTCCTTTTTCTTGGGGTACCGCCGCGATCCGGCCAGCTGGCCGGCCGGGGCGGCCGGACGACGCTGTCCCCTCTAGTGTAGGCCGCCCGGCAGACCGGGATCGCCCTCAGCTGCGGAAGATCCGGTTGACCTCGCCCAGGGCTTCGACCAGCCGGTCCACGTCGGCTCTGGTGTTGTAGAGGTAGAAGCTGGCCCTGGTGGTGGCGGCCACCCCCAAGCGCCGCATCAGCGGCTGGCAGCAGTGGTGCCCGGCCCGCAACGCCACCCCCTGGCGGTCCACGATCGTGCCCACGTCGTGGGGGTGGATCCCCTCCAGGTTGAACGAGACGATGCCCAGCTGGTCGGCCCCCCGGGGCCCGTAGCGGGTCAGCCCAGGGACCTCGGAGAGCAACTCGTCGGCGTATTCGGTGAGCTCGGCACCGTGACGCAGGACCCGGGGCATCCCCAGCTTCGCCAGGTAGTCCACCGCGGCCTGCAGCCCGGCGGCGCCAGCGATGTCCGGAGTCCCGGCCTCGAACTTGTGCGGGATCTCGTCCCAGGTGGTCCGCTCCAGGGTCACCACCGAGATCATCGAGCCCCCGGTCATGAAGGGGGGCATCTCCTCCAGCAACTGGGGTCGGCCGTATAGGACCCCGATCCCGGTGGGGCCTAGCATCTTGTGCGCTGAGAAGGCGTAGAAGTCGGCATCAAGGAGGCTGACGTCGACGGGCATGTGCGGAACCGCCTGGGCCCCGTCGACCAGCACCGCGATCCCCTCCCGATGCGCTCGGGCGATCAACTCGGCGACCGGGTTGACAGTGCCGAGGACGTTGCTGACGTGGGTCAGGGCCAGCAGCTGGGTGGGCGCCCGCAGCAGGCGCTCCGTCGCCTCGGGGTCGAGACGACCATCTGGGGTAACCGGGATGTACTCCAGCTGGCAGCCGGTCTGGTCGCGAACCCTCTGCCAGGGAACCAGGTTTGAGTGATGCTCCATCTCCGAGCAGACGATCCGATCCCGGGGTCCGAAGCGCTCTCTGGCGTAGGCCTGGGCGACCAGGTTGATGCCCTCGGTGGTGTTGCGCACGAAGACCACCCCCCGGGGGTCGGCGCCCACCAGCTGGGCGACCGCCAGGCGGGCGCCCTCGAAGGTCTCGGTGGCCCGCTCGCCCAGGACGTGGACCCCACGGTGCACGTTGGCGTTGGCGTGGGTGTAGTAGTCCGAGATCGCCTCCAGAACCCCTAGCGGCTTCTGCGAGGTCGCGGCGCTGTCGAGGTAGACCAGCTCCCGGCCATTGACCCGCTCCTCGAGGATGGGGAAGTCAGCCCGGATCCGGGCTCCCTCCAGGGTCGGGGCCTGCATCAGATTTCCTCGGGGCTCAGGGCGACCCAGAGTTCGCCCTCGCGCACCTCCACCTGGTGCACCCGGACCGGCTCCACCGCCGGCAGCGAGATCGGCTCGCCAGACTCCAGGTCGAACTGGCTGCCATGAAGTGGGCACTCGATGGAGCAGGTGCTGGGATGCAACTCCCCCTCCGAGAGCGAGGCCATGGCGTGGCTGCAGGTGTCGTCGAGGCAGTGGAAGCCTCCGTTGACGTTGAATACCGCGATCGGGAGATCGCCGATCTCCACCCGGGCGGCATGCCCCGGGGGGATCGCGGCGGCGTCGCAGATCTGGATCCAGTCCGCCATCAGCTGCTCCGTGACGACTCCGCGGCCTGGGCCGAGAGGGCGAGCTGCCCGAGCGAGTCCAGGACCAGTTGACGGGTGTACTCCCGCACCGGGCCCTCGGGGAACGCGTCCACCACGTCGGCAAAAAAGCCCTCCGTGATCAGGCGCCGGGCCTGGCCCCGCTCCATGCCCCGGCTCTCGCAGTAGAAGAGCTGGTTGTCGTCGATTCGCCCCGCGGTGGAGCCGTGGGTGCAGCGGACGTCGTTCGCGAGGATCTCCAATGTGGGGTTGCTGTCGGCCTTGGCTTGGGGGCTGAGCAGAAGGTTGCGGTTCTGGAGGTAGGCGTTGGTCTTCTGGGCCCCCTCCTCCACCCGGATCAACCCCGCGTAGATCGAGCGCGCCCGGTCCGCCACCGCGACCCGGTGGAGCAGATCGCTGAGCGCCCCGCGGGCGACATGGTCCTGCAGGGTCTGAAGGTCGCAGTGCTGCCGGCCCCGCCCAATGTCCAGCCCCACCAGCCGGGCTTCCGCCGCCTCGCCCTGGATCAGGGTCTCGACGTAGGACTTCTGCCACGCACCGCCCAGCATCGCCCAGCATCCGTGGTACCGGGACTCCTGGCCCTGGTGGACGCGGACGGTGGACTGCAGCACGGTCTCGCTGCCACAGCGCTGCAGCAAAACGTGGGTGAGCTGGGCGCCGCGACCGAGCTCGACTTCGGTCACCGGGACCAGCAGCGCCGGGTCGGCATCGGGCGACAGCCACTCTTCGACCAGGACCAGGCGAGAACCCTCCTCCAACCGCACCAGGGTCCTCGGGAAGCTGGCGCAACCGTGGCTCACCCCGTGCAGCAGGCGGACGTGGCCCGACGGCCGCTGCCCCCGGGCCACCTGGACACAGGCGCCGCCGCGGGTCCGGATGGTGTTGAGCGCGATCCACTTCCGCAGCCCCGGCGGGGCTATTTTGCCCGCCACCTGTTGCCAGACCGCGGAGTTCGCGGCCAGCCCCTCCGCCAGCGACCGGGCCGGCTCCGCGCCGTTACCGCCGCCCTCCCGCTCGGCCGGGCGCAGGTTGCCGCGCTGGTCGGAGACCACCACCTGCTGGATCTCCCCCTGGGACAGCGGACCGGCCGCCGCGGCGGCAAGGTAGTCCGGCAGTTGCCCGGATGGCTCGGCCGAGTCGGCGTCGAAGGTGGAGGGGTCGAGGCGGTCGATCTGAGGGGTGCGCCGCCAGTCCTCGTCCCGGCTGGAGGACGGCCAGGGAACCTCGCGGTAGGCGGCCAGCGCGGCCTCCCGGAGCGCCCTGAGCCAGTCGGGATCCCCGCCGGGCAGGGTCACCCTGGCTGCCTCCTCCCGGGTCGGCCGGGATGCCGCGGCAGTCTCGCTCAAGGTCGGCTCAGTCGGGACGAGGGCGCGCCGCCCTCCGGGCCAGCGGGCTCATCCCACGCTGCCCTCCATCTGGAGCGCGATCAGCCGGTTGAGCTCCAGCGCGTACTCCATCGGCAGCTCCTTGACGAACGGCTCGATGAAGCCGTTGACGATCATGGCCGTGGCTTCGGCCTCGGAGATGCCCCGCGACTGCAGGTAGAAGAGTTGCTCGTCACCCACCTTGCTGACTGTGGCCTCGTGCCCCAGCTGAACGTCCTCGGCCTCGACGTCCATGTAGGGATAGGTGTCGCTGCGGGCCTGCTCGTCGAGCAGGAGAGCATCGCAGCGGACGCTGGAGCGCACGTTGTGGGCCTTGGGATAGACCTTGAGGTGGCCGCGGTACGAGGTCCGCCCGCTTCCCTTGCTCACCGACTTGCTGACGATGCTGCTGGTGGTGTTCGGCGCCACGTGGATCACCTTGGCACCCGCGTCCTGGTGCTGGCCATCACCGGCGAAGGCCACCGAGAGCACTTCTCCGTGGGCGCCCTCGCCCATCAGGTAGATGGAGGGGTACTTCATGGTGACCTTGCTGCCGAGGTTGCCGTCGATCCACTCCACCACCGAGCGCTCCTTGGCGATGGCCCGCTTGGTGACCAGGTTGTAAACGTTGTTGGACCAGTTCTGGATGGTGGTGTAGCGGACGTGGGCATCGGGCATGGCGATGATCTCAACCACCGCCGAGTGCAGCGAGTCCTTGCTGTAGGTGGGGGCGGTGCATCCCTCGATGTAGTGGACGAAGCTGCCCTCCTCGGCGATGATCAGGGTTCGCTCAAACTGGCCCATGCTCTCGGTGTTGATCCGGAAGTAGGCCTGCAGGGGCACCTCGACCCTCACCCCCTTGGGCACGTAGACGAAGGAACCGCCCGACCAGACCGCCGAGTTGAGGGCGGCGAACTTGTTGTCATTGGGTGGGATCACCGTCCCGAAGTACTTGCGGAAGATCTCGGGGTGGTCGCGCAGCCCGGTGTCGCAGTCGCAGAAGAGCACCCCCAGCTTCTCCAGATCCTCGCGGATGGAGTGGTAGACCACCTCGCTCTCGTACTGGGCGGACACCCCGGCCAGGAACTTGCGCTCCGCCTCGGGGATTCCCAGCCGGTCGAAGGTCCGCTTGATGCCGCTGGGGACCTCGTCCCAGGTGCGGCCCTGCTCCTCGGCGGGGCGCACGTAGTAGTAGATCTCGTCGAAGTCAATCCCGCTCAGGTCTGCGCCCCAACTTGGCATGGGTCGCTGCCGGAAGTGCTCCAGCGCCTTGAGCCGAAACTCAAGCATCCACTCTGGCTCCTGCTTGCGCCGGGAAATGTCGGCGACCACCTCCGGGGAGAGACCGCGCTCCGCCCGGAAGACGAACTCATCCCCGTCGTTGAAGCCGTACTTGTAATCCTTGGTCAGGTCCTTCGCGGCGACTGCCATTTGCTGCTTCCTCGCTTGATCCCCACTCTGGAGGAGTAATTCCGACCTGATGCTGGGTATTTTACCCCGCCCGGACCGCGGTCGCGTCGTCGATCTCGAGTCCCGCCTCGTGGAGCATGGGATCGTAGCCCTCGCTCTCGATCCGGTCTACCAGCTCAGCTCCGCCGGTGGCGATCACCCGGCCAGACGCCATCACGTGGACCTGGTCGGGCTTGATGTAGTCGAGGATGCGCTGGTAGTGGGTGATGATCAGCACCCCCATCTCCTTTCCGCGCACCCGATTCACCCCCTCGGCCACCGTGCGAAGTGCGTCGACGTCGAGGCCGCTGTCTGTCTCGTCGAGGATCGCCATCTCGGGGCGGAGGACCGCCAGCTGGACGATCTCCATTCGCTTCTTCTCGCCACCTGAGAAGTTATCGTTGATGTAGCGCGACATGAATGACTGGTCCATCTTGAGGGCGGTCATCTCGTCGCGGATCAGCTTGAGGAACTCCCGCGCCGGCAGTTCCTTGCCCTGCCCCTTCAGGGCGGCCCTGAGGAAGTTGGTGGAGGTCACCCCGGGGATCGCAGTGGGGTACTGCAGGCTGAGGAACAGGCCCTGTCGGGCCCGCTTCTCGGGGAGCATCCCCAGCAGGCTCTCGCCCTTCCAGCGGATCTCGCCGGAGGTCACCTGGTACTTGGGGTGGCCCATCACCGCGTAGCCCAGGCTGGTTTTGCCGGCCCCGTTGGGCCCCATCAGCGCATGCACCTCACCTTTGGGAATGGTCAGGCTCACCCCGCTGAGTATCTGCTTGCCCTCCACCGCGACCTCCAGGTCCTCGACCTCCAGTCGAGCCAACGGCTCGAGGAGTTCAGACACCGGTCGGCTGCCCCGCTGCCTGGTACAGGGGAAGGTTGGCGACCGGACACTCCGGCTCCGCGGCCGAGGGTTCGTGGAGCATGTCTGCCAGGGAGGTCCCCCCCAGCACCTGCTTCAGAGCCAGCTGGAGCCGGCTCCAAAGCGGACGGCTGAGGCAGTCGGGCTCCCTGGAGCAGGTCCCCGACTTGTAGTCCTCGGCCAGGCACTCGACCGGAGCCACCGGCCCTTCCATGAGCTCCACAATCTCAAGAACCGTCACCTTCTGCGGTGAGCGGGCCAACCGGTAGCCGCCGTGCAGCCCGCGCATGCCCTCCACCAGCCCAGCCCGGCGTAGCGGCGCCACCAGTTGCTCCAGGTAGGGCAGCGGCATCTCCTCGCGGCGAGCGATCTCCGCCAAGCTGAGGGGAGGACCGCCATGGGCCTTGGCCAACTCGGTCATCATCCGCAGGCCGTAGTGGGCCCGCGAGGAGATGCGCATGGTGACCGGAGCCTGCGCCGTAAATCCGACCGGCATGCCCCTATTTTACGCGGCCCTGGCACTCACCTCCCCCGGGGATCTCACCCGGCAGGCTGCGCCGACCACCGCCAAACAGCTCCCCGGCTATACCGCCAGGGCACTCTGGCGCAGGGCGGCCACCTCCCGACACACCAGCTCCCCGGCGCCCGCCACCTGGCGGGAGGTGGTTCCGCGGCCCAGGGTGAGCCGCAGGTGGGCAGCGGCCAGCTGGGGGGTGAAGCCCATCGCCAGGAGCACGTGGGAGGGCGCCAAGGAGCCGCTGGTGCAGGCGGAGCCCGCCGACCCGAACACCCCGGCCCGGTCGAGGCGCAGCAGCAGCAGCTCGCCCTCGGCTCCCGGGAACGCGAAGGTGCAGAAGTTGGCCAGGCGTTCCCCGGCCGGGGCCCCGGTCGCAACCGCGTCTGGGAGCCCAAGCCGGATCCGGCTCGCCAAATCTCGACTCAGCTCTTCCTGGCGGCTCATCTCGGCCTCGCGCTCGGACTCGGCGAGCTGGGCCGCCACTCCGAAGCCCACGATCCCGGGCACGTTCTCGGTGCCCGACCGCCGGGTCCGCTCCTGCCCACCGCCGGTCATGACCGGGTCGAGGCCGGTGCCGTGGCGGGCGAAGAGGGCGCCCACCCCCTTGGGGCCGTACACCTTGTGGGCCGAGACGGTGAGCAGGTCGACCTCGAGCTCCTCGACGTCGAGGGGGAGCTTGCCGAGGGCCTGGGTGGCGTCGGTGTGGAAGAGCGCGGAGGAACTGGAGTGGGTCAACTGGGCCAACTCCCGAATCGGCTCGATGGTGCCCACCTCGTTGTTGGCCAGCATCACCGAGACCAGCACCGTGTCCGGGCGCAGCTCCCTCGCCAGGACGTCGGGGAGAACCCGACCAGCGCCATCCACCTTCAACTCGGTGAGCTCCATACCCTGCCGGGCCAGGTCCCGCGCCGTCTCCAGCACCGCCTCGTGCTCGATAGCGGACACGATCAGGTGACCACCTTTCCCATCCCGGTGCCGCGCCACCCCGCGCAGCGCCAGGTTGTCGGCCTCGCTGCCGCCGCCGGTGAACACGATCTCCCGGGGGCGGGCATTGAGGGCGGCCGCCAGCTGGTCGCGGGCGGTGTCGACCAGGGCCCGGGCGGCGCGGCCCGCCCGGTGGATGCTGGAAGGATTGCCGAAGTTCTCCGCCAGCACCGGGAGCATCGCCTCCAAAACCTCGGCGCGAATCGGGGTGGTGGCGGCGTGATCCAGGTAGATCCCGGGGCCTGCCTCGCCGGGGGCTAGGGCCTCAGCCGTTGCGGCGCTCGGCGAACAGCTTGGTGAGCCTTCCCGAGTGGTCGCTCAGGAGGTGGTGCAGCTCCAGCAACTCGTCGTTGCTGATCGGTCCGACGGCGGGCTCACTCGCGACCTCGCTCTCGGCCTCCGTCTCCGCCGACTCCCCCTCCTCTCTGGGGGCCAGCTCCAGGGCCACCAGGAAGGCCAGCTCACAGTTGCGGCAGGTCACCTCGACGGTGTACTTGGCGCCCTCGTGGTCAAGCTCCCGCAGCTTGCAGTCCGCCAGCGACCGTCGGCACATCGGGCAACGGAAGGCGGCGGCTCGCTCGCGCAGAAACCCGAGGATGTCCATCTCGTTTCTCTCCTGTCCTGGCTCCGAGTATACCCAGGTCGCCTGAGATCAGACCGGTAGCAGAACCGGCAGCTCCGGATCAGCTGGGCAACCGCTCCAGCACCGCCGTGGTGAACTCCTCGGTGCGGGCTTGGCCGCCAAGGTCGGCGGTGCGGACCCCGTCGAAGACTGCAGTCATGGCGGCTCTCCGAACCTGGGCGCCGAAGTCCACCAGGAAGGGCTCATCGGTGCGCTCCAGGACTGCGGCGGCAGCCAGGATCATGGCCATCGGGTTGGCCACGTGCCGCCCCTCCAGCGCCGGTGCCGTGCCGTGGGGCGCCTCGGCCATGACCAGCGCGGGGTGGATGCCCTCGTCGAACCCGATCAGCAGCGACTCGCTACCGGCCAGGGTGCCGTACAGGGCCAGCACCAGGTCGGAGAGGATGTCGCCGTCGCGGTTGAGCGCCGGGATCACCAGGCGGTCGTCCCGGGTCAGGATCAGGGCAAAGGTGGCGTCGATCAGCTGGGGCTCGTAGCGGACCTCGCGGTGGCGGGCCGCGGCGGCGTCCAGCTCCTCCTTGAGCATCCCCTCGTAGACCCGGGAGACCGTGAACTTGGGGCCGCCGAAAACGGTGGCAGCGGTGCGCCCGGCCTCCGCGAAGGCGAACTCAGCGACCCGGCGGCAGTGCTCCCGGCTGACCTTGGTGGTGCGGTAGGCGATCTCCTCCGACCCCGATCCATCGCGCCACTCCCTGGCCCCGTAGGCGTCATCCACGGCCATCCGGACCACGGTGATCGGGGAGTGGACGCCGCCCAGGGGCGGGACCCCCGGGATGCGCTGGCCGGTCCTGACGATGACGTCCCCGCCGACCTCGGCCCGGAGGATGGCGTTGGGGCTCTCTAGCTCGCCCATGCCCTCCGGGGTGATGGTGGCGGCCTTGAGTCCGAAGTGACTCAGCCTGAGCTGGCCGGCGGCATCGTGGACCACCTGGTTGCCGCTGTTGCGCCTCGAGTCGAGGCTCAGGTCCAGGTGCTCCAGCTGCAGCCGTCCCTCCAACTGGGGCACGGCGAGGATGCGCAGCGCCTCCACCAGCAACTCCTCTCCGGTTTGGTCGCCGTGGAGGACGGTGATCGTCGCCTTCGTCATCTGCCTAGGCGCTGGAGAGACGGCGAAACGACTCCGCGTAGGCCATGCCATAGGGCTCGCCCATCTTGCTCATCCGCTCCAGGACCCTGGCCGAGAAGTCCTCGCCCGGGCGGTGCTGGGTGCGGTGCTCGGCCAGTGCCTCCAGCTTGCGCTGGACCGTCGCGGTCACATCCACGAAGTAGTCGGGGGAGTCGGTCCCGGTCACCAGCACCTCGCGTACCGAGTGGGGCGCCAGACCCTCCCGGAGCAGTTCCGGGTAGGCGTGGGGGTTGCGGGAATAGGGGTAGATCGCCTCGATCGCCAGCTGCCCCGCGGCCAGGTGGTCGGGGTGGTTGCCGTAGAGGTTGGAGTAGTTGCGCACCGCGTTCTGGCAGATGACCCGGTCCGGTCGATAACGCCGGATCAGCCGCACCAGTTCCCGCCGCAGCTCGCTGCTGACCTTGAGCTCGCCGTCGGGCTGGTGCAGGAAGAGCACGTCCCCGACCCCCAGAACGTCGGCGGCCCGACGCTGCTCGACCTCTCGGACCTGCGCCAGCTGGGCCAGGTCCACCTCCTGGTCGGCCGCCCCGGCGGCACCGTCGGTGAGGATGACGTAGTTGACCTCGGCGCCCTCCTGGGTCCAGCGGGCGACGGTGCCGGCGGAGCCAAATTCGGCGTCGTCAGGATGGGCGACCACCACCAACGCGCCCTTGAAATCGTCAGGTTCAGTCGAATTCATGTGGTTCCCTGCTAGGATACGGTTCCCACGGCGGGCCCCCACCGGGTCGCCTTGGGCGTCCCAACGCGGAGACCTCGACCATGATCTTCCTCAGTGAGTTGCTGCGCGCCACCGTCGTCGATGTGCGCCAGCACACCCTCGGCACGGTCCGGGACCTGGTCGCCAAGATGGGCGATCCCTATCCCCGGGTCACCGCGCTGGCGGTCAGCCAGCGGGGTCGGGAGCCTTTGCTGGTGCCCTGGTCCACGGTGCGCCAGTACACCGAGCGGGAGATCAGCCTGCGCGAGCCCCAATCGGAGCTGGCCGCTCACCAGCCGGCGGAGGAGGAGCTCTACCTGAGCCGCGACGTGCTCGACAAGCAGCTGATCGACACCGACGGCCGCCGGGTGGTCCGGGTCAACGACCTGCAGCTCGCCAACGTCGGGGGCAAGCTCCTGGTCGTGGGGGTGGACATCGGCGGCCGGGGCCTTTTGCGCCGCCTTGGGATGGAGGAGCTGGGCAAGCGGGCGGCCCGGGTCCTGCATCGCGACTGGGCTCAGAAGTTCATCGCCTGGGACACCGTGGAGGCGATCCGCGGCGACGGCCGCAACATCCGCCTGCGGATGTCCTACAAGAAGGTGGCCCGGCTCCATCCGGCGGACATCGCCGACATCGTCGAGCAGATGAGCAACGCCGACCGCCAGGCCCTCTTCGCCAGCCTCGACGACGAGACCGCTGCCGACACCCTGGAAGAGACCGACGAGACGGTCCAGGCCCAGATCCTGGAACGGCTCACCGTGGAGCGCGCCGCCGACATCCTGGAGGCGATGGCCCCCGACGAGGCCGCCGACCTGCTCGCCGACCTGACCCCCGAGCGCCGGGGCCAGTTGATCGCGGAGATGCAGGCGGAAGAGGCGGGCGACGTTCAGGAACTGCTGGCCTACGAGGAGGACACGGCAGGGGGCCTGATGACCCCGGATTACGTCGCCATCCCCCAGCGGCTCACCGCGGCGAAGGCGATCGAGCGGATTCGCGAGCTGGAGCCCGAGGCGGAGTCGATCTATTACATCTTCGTGACCGACTCCGAGGAGCGCCTCCGCGGGGTCCTCAGCCTGCGCGACCTGATCGTGGCCAAACCGGAGACCCCGGTGGCCCAGTTCATGATCCGCAAGGTCTTCTCGGTGCCTCTCGACGCCAGCTCCGAAGAGGTGGCCTCCGTGCTCGCCAAGTACAACCTCCTGGCGATCCCCGTGGTCGACGAGCAGGACCGCATCCAGGGCATCGTCACCGTCGACGACGTCCTCGCCGAGGTGCTGCCGCCGCAGCTGCGGCGGCGGGTGAGGGCGGGCGCTTGAGCGCCTACGGCGGGCGGGCGCTGGCCCGGGTGGGGGCGCGTCTGCGCGCCATACGTGATCGTGATGATCTTCCATCACGAAGCTGGGGGCCCGGGCCCCGAGAAGCCGGAAGCCGCCGCCCCCGCAGCGCCTGAGGGGAGCAGCCCCGGGGGCCTGACCCCCAAGGTTCGCTGGGCTCGCCCGAGGACCGGACGCCGGCCGCCGCTGCTGCCCCGTCGGCTGCGGCCGCGCCGGCTGCCCCGTTTCTGGCGCTTCTTGGCCCTGCTGGGGCCGGGCCTGATCGCCGCCAACGCGGGCAACGACGCCGGCGGCATTGCCACCTACTCCCAGGCCGGTGCCCAGACCGGCTACGAGCTGCTCTGGGCGCTGCTGCTGATCGTGATCGCGGTGATCGTGGTCCAGGAGATGGCTGCCCGGCTTGGGGTGGCCACCGGCAAGGGGCTGATGGCGCTGATCCGCGAGGAGTTCGGGGTGCGCTGGGCCCTGGTCGCGGCGGCGGTGGTCCTACTCGCCAACGGCGGCACCACCATCGCCGAGTTCGCTGGGGTGGCCGCGGCCCTCCAGCTATTCGGGTTGCCCCCGGAGCTGAGTGCGCCGCTCACCGGGGGCCTGCTGGGGTGGCTGGTACTGCGCTCCAACTACGCCCGGGTGGAGCGGGTCTTCCTGGCCATGGGCGCGGTCTTCGTGGCCTACGTGGTCACCGTCTTCGTAGTCCACCCCAACTGGGGCCAGGCGGCTCACGACACGGTGGTCCCCACCTTTTCCGGGAGCGGCAGCTTTGTCTTCCTCCTGATCGCCTTCATCGGCACCTCGGTGACCCCCTACATGCAGCTGTACCTGCAGTCCGCGGTCGCCGACAAGGGCACCTCCGAGGCCGATTACGGCTACGTCCGGGCCGAAGTGATCGTCAGCAGCATCCTCGCCGACCTGGTGGTGGCCTGCATCCTGATCACCGCCGCGGCGACCCTGCACCACCAGGGCATCGTCAACATCACCACCCCCGCCCAGGCCGCCCAGGCGCTCAGCCCGCTGGTCGGCCAGGGCGCCAAGTACCTCTTCGCAGTGGGCCTGCTGGGAGCGTCGCTGCTGGCCGCCGGGGTACTGCCGATTTCGACCGCGTTCGTGGTCACGGAGGCCTTCGGGACCGAGCGCGGGCTCTCCACTTCTCCCAGTGAAGCACCGGTGTTTTATGCGGTGTTTGTGGGGCTCCTCACCGCCGGCGGCATCTGCGTCCTGATCCCCGGCGTCAACCTCATCGCCGTCCTCCTGGTCACCCAGGTGGTGGACGGGATCCTGCTCCCGGTGGTGCTGGTGTTCATGCTCCGGCTCAGCAACAACGTGCGCCTGATGGGGCGGCGGGCCAATGGCCGGGTGGCCAACCTGGTGGGCGGGATCACCGCCGCGGTGCTGATCTTCCTCACCCTGTTTTTGCTCTTCGCCACCGTTTTCGGTGGCTGAGCTCCCCCGCTGCTCCCCGCGCCCGTGCACCCTAGCGCCAGCTGCTTAGGCCCGCCGCCCCAAAGGTGGAGATCGCCGCCCGGGCGGCCGCGCCACCCTCAACCATGGCGATCTCCAGCGCCTCCGGATCGCTCCGTCGCAGCTGGGCGAGCCGCCCCAGCAATCCGCCCGCCAAGGCGTCGCCGGCGCCGGTGGGGTCCACCACCACTCCGTCCCCGGCCGACGGGTACTCCGTGGCGGCGTCCCGCGACACCAGCAACGCGCCCTGCCGGCCGCGCTTGAGCACCACCACCTGCAGCCCCCACCGGGCGATCGCCCCGTGGGCCAGCCCGGCAGGGGGGGAGACCTGGTCCCCGAGCAGGGCCCGGAGCTCCGCCTCGTTGGCAAGGAACACCCCCACCCGCTCCAGGAGGCGGCCCAAGGCGGGGGCATCGCTGGCAATGAAGTCGCGCATGGTGTCGAGCGCCACCAGCCTCGCCCCTGGGCACTGCTCCAGAACCTGGAGCTGGCGGCCGGGATGCATGGAGCCCAGGAAGAGGATCTCGCTGGAGCGCGCGGCCGGGCTGAGCTGGGGCCGCCAGTCCAGGTAGACTCCCAGCCGCTGCTCCTCCCGGAGCGGCGCGCTGGCGTCGGGGTCATGCTGCGCTCGCCAGTGGTAGGACGCTCCCGGGAGCTGGGCGACCGAGTCGCAGTCCACCCCCGCCTCGAGCAGGGTTTGGCGGAGCCGTTTGCCGTCCTCCCCGATCGCGGCCACCGCCCGGACCCGGCAGAACCGGCTCGCCGCCAGCGAGAAATAGAGTGCCGACCCGCCGGGCAAGTCGCGCTCATGCCCAGCCGGAGTGGTGAGGTCGTCGAAGGCCAGGGTTCCGGCGGCGGTGATCGCCCAGCCGGGCAGCACCGGGGACGGCGGGCTAGGAGGTGGGGAAGAGGGGGATGACAGGGGCCAATCCTCGGGCCCGCTCCTCCTCGGCGGCCCGCATCAGCCGCGCCTGCGCCTCGAAGAGGATCCGGCTCACGTGTTCGGGGTCCCGCTGGCTGCCCAGCGCCGCCCGGAGCCCGGGATCCACCGATCCGGTCAGCGCCGCGACCTGATCGAAGACCCAGCCGCCAATCTTGGGGCTGGAGCGCAACCGGCTGCGCTCCACCTGCTCCAGAAGGAGATCCGAGGTGGCCAGCCGCTGCTTGGGGGTACGGCGGTGCCGTGATCGGAAGGCCAGCTGCGCCCGGGCGGCTGCGATCTGGAGCGCGGTCACCTCGTAGGGGTTGCTGTAGGGCGCACCCAGCGACATGGGCGCCATCATACCCACGCTCCGGTTGACCTATCCTCAGATGCGGATGAGTCCCACCGAACTGACTCCCGACATCGTCATCCTGAGCCAGGAGCGCTTCTCCGGCAGGCTGCTGCGGCTGACCGTGGACCGGGTTCGCCTTCCCTCTGGCCTGGAGGCGGAACGCGAGGTGGTGCACCATCCGGGTGGGGTGGGGGTGGTAGCGGTCGGCGAGGACGGCTCGGTGATCCTGGTGCGCCAGTACCGCCACCCCGCCCAGGAGCTGCTCTGGGAGATCCCGGCCGGGGGACGGGAGCCGGGTGAGTCGCCCCTCGAGACCGCTCGTCGCGAGCTCTCCGAGGAGACCGGGTACGCCGCCGAGGCTTGGCTGGGACTGGGCGCCACTTTCCTGGCCCCGGGGTACAGCACCGAGCTGCTGTGGTATTTCCGGGCGACCGGACTGACCCCGGCCGGGGAGAGCCACCCGGATCCCGATGAGTTCCTGGAGACCCGCCCGTTCGCCAGGGCCGAGGTGGCCCAACTGGCGCTCCGGGGCCAGCTCCGGGACGCCAAGACCCTGGCCGGCCTGGCCCTCGCCGGGGCGCTCGACCTCAGCCTCGCGCAGCCCGGAGGGACCGGCCGCTCGGACGATCCGGCTTGATCTCCGACGAACTGCTGCTCGACACCTCGGGACGGCCCATCCTCGATCTCACCGACCGCCTGCGCCAGTTCTGCCGGGGCAGGGGCGACGGGCTGGTCAACGCCTTCGTCCCCCACGCCACCGCGGCCCTGGTGCTGATCGAGCTGGGCGCCGGGAGCGACCAAGACCTGCTCACCTGGCTGGAAGCTTCGGCACCGCGCTCCGCGCCCTACCGGCACCGCCACGGCGGAGCGGGCCACGGCGCCGACCACCTGGTGCCCGCGCTGTTGGGCTGCTCGGTGAGCGTGCCGGTGTTGGGAGGCGAGCCTCAGCTGGGCACCTGGCAGAGCCTGGCGCTCATCGACAGCAACCGCGAGAACAACCGCCGCCGGGTGCGGCTCAGCTTCGTCGCCGGTTGAGCGCTACGGTACCCGCCGGCCGGGCCAGCCTACTTTGGGGTTGCGAGCAGGGTGCGCAGAACCCCTTCGGGGTTGTCCAGGAAGGACTTGGTGAGCCGGTAGGTATCGCTGTCCGTGTACTCGATCTCGGAGATCCCGCGATCCGCCAGTTGGTAGACGGTTGCCCCGGGGAAGGCGGTGAGGATCGGGGAGTGGGAGGCGATCAGGAACTGGCCGCCGGCGGCCGTGATCCGGTCCATGTGGACGAGTAGCTGGAGCTGCCCCAGGACCGAGAGCGCCGACTCCGGCTCATCCATCAGGTAGAGCCCCTGGCCCAGGAAGTGGCCCTCCACCACCTTCAGGAATGCCTCCCCATGCGAGATCGCATGGTAGGAGGGGAGGGGCGAGCCGGGCAGTCGCTCGTACTCCGAGGCCACGCCGTAGAAGCTCTCGGCGCGCAGGAAGAATCCCCGCCGGGGAGTTCCCCGCCAGGCCAGGACCAGGTGCTGGTGCAGCTGGGAGTGCGAGCTGCGGGTGACCAGGGACAGGTTGCGGCTGCCACCCTCGGCGTTGAACCCCGCCGCCACCGCGACCGCCTCCAGCACGGTGGACTTGCCGCTGCCATTCTCCCCCACCAGGAAGGTCACCGGTTGGTCGAAGGAGATCTCACCCACCCCGGCCAGGGCCGGGATCGAGAACGGGTACTGGTTTCGGTCCTCGATCCCGTCCCAGATCACCTCCAGGCTGATTAGCCGACCGGTGGCGCCGGGCAGCTCACCCTTCACCCGACGCGGTAACCCAGCGTGGCGGGGTTCCCGCCTACTCGCGGGCGGCGGGGACGATGGCGGCGGCGGGGATCACCCCCAGCTTGCCCGCCCGGTAGTCGTCGAACGCCTGCTGCAGCTCGTCGGCGCTGTTCATCACGAAGGGACCGTACTGGGCGACCGGTTCCCGGATCGGCTGCCCACCCAGGACCAGGATGTCTAGGTTGGGGGTGTTGGAGTCCTGCTCCAGGTCGGCGGTCACGGTGATCGCGTCCCCGGCGCCGAAGACCACCAACTGGCCGGTCCGGAACTTGGCGGCGCCGGTCCCGGCGGTCCCTGCCCCAGCCAGCGCGTACACCAGGGCGTTGAAGTCGGGACGCCAGGGGAGCACCAGTTGCGCTCCCGGGCTGAGGGTCACGTGGGCCAAGGCGATGGGAGTGTGGGTGATCCCCGGCCCGGAGTGGCCCGCCAGATCACCCGCGATGACCCGGACCACCGCCCCTCCGTCCGGCGACGACAGCAGGGTCACCCGACCGGCCCGAATGTCCTGGTAGCGCGGCGGCGACCACTTCTTGACCGCGGGCAGGTTGACCCAGAGCTGGATGCCGTGGAAGAGCCCACCCGACAGCACCAATCGCTCCGGCGGGGTCTCGATGTGGAGGATGCCGGCCCCAGCGGTCATCCACTGGGTGTCCCCATTGGTGATCAGGCCACCCCCGCCATTGGAATCCTGGTGCTGAAAGGTGCCGTCGATCATGTAGGTGACCGTCTCGAAGCCTCGGTGGGGATGCCAGGGAGTGCCCTTGGGCTCGCCCGGCGCGTAGTCGACCTCGCCCATCTGGTCCATGTGGATGAACGGGTCGAGCGCGGTCAGGTCCACGCCGGCGAACGCGCGCCGTACCGGGAAGCCCTCGCCCTCGAACCCGGACGGGGCCGTGGTCACGCTGCGCACCGCGCGATCGGCCGCCACGGCCGAGTCGGGCTCCTCGATCCTCGGCAAGAGCAGGATGTCCTCGACGGTGACCGCTGGCATGGCTACCTCCTGGGTTGGCGGCGCGACCTCATTCATGCTTACCGCAGGCGTCAACGATAATTGAACGCGCAACATTCCGGTGCCCGGAATACTGGTGCTCAGAGCACGAGGCCGTTCTCGAACTGGGCCAGGCCCGCGTCGATGCGGGCGAACATCTCGCCCACGTCCAGGTCCCGGTCCGCGGCCCAGGGGATCGTGGCCGCCATGATGACCCCGATCAGCGCGCCCGCCATCACCCGCGCGGCGAAGTCGTCCGGCTCACGGCCCGCCCGCACGGCCAGCGCGCTGCCGATCTGCTCGATGGTCCGGGTGAGCTCGTCCACGGCCCGGGCCCGCACCTCGGGAACGGCGAAGGTCAGCCGGGTCGTCTCGGCCAGCCGCTCCAGGTCCTGTTCGGTCATCGCGGCGTGGGCGCTGGCCGCCGCTGCCCGCATGGCGGCGATGGGGCTCAGGTCCCGCGACTGGGCGTTCAGCGCCTCCAGGGTCAGGATGTCCAGGTCGTCCTGGAGCACCACGTCTTCCTTGGTCGGGAAGTAGCGGAAGAAGGTCGCCGGGGAGACGTCGGCCGCCGCGGCGATCTGCTCCACCGTGGTCGCGGCGTATCCCTGCTCGCGGAACAGCCGGAGCGCGTGCTCCCGGATGGCAGCACGCGTCCTGGCCTTCTTCCGCTCGCGGAGGCCAGGTGGCCGGCCGGCCTGCGCGACGTCATCCATACAGGTCATTCTGCCCCGGCGGCCTCGGGTATGCCTGCTGCCTGACCTCTCTCGGGGCCACCCGCCTGACTCGCGGTCCCGGCCGCGTCCGCCGGCGCCGTCTGGCGGGGCAGGAACAGCAGGGCCAGCAGCGCGGCGGCCAGCGCGATGGCCGCGCAGACCCAGAGCATCACGTCCAGCCCGCTGGCGTAGGCGGCGCGCACCTGGGTCAGCAGCGACAGCGAGCCCAGGTCGCGTGCGACCTGCAGGCCGCCGGCCACGCTGGCGCGGGCCGCGCTGGCCGCCGCCCGGGGCAGCCCGGTCAGGGTCAGGTGGCCCTGGTAGACCGTGTTCAGCACCGTGCCGAGCACGGCCACGCCGATCGCCGCGCCGACCTGGCGCAGCGCGGTCATCAGCGCCGAGCCGGACCCGCTGCGCTCGGGGGTCAGCGCTCCCAGCGCCGCGTTCATGGCCGTGGGCAGCGCGATGCCCAGGCCGACCCCGACCGCCGCGAACCAGGCCGAGACGAATCCGGTGCCGCTGCCCGCGTGGGTCCACGTGCCCACGCCCAGCGCCACCGCCATGATCGCGAACCCGGCGCTGACCAGCGTCTTGGCCCCGGCCGCCGGCCCGCGCGAGGGCTCGCCGTCCAGGCCCTTGCGGGGCGTCTGGAGCCGCTGCCCGACGCCCAGGCCCAGCGCCAGCCCGCCGATCAGCGGCAGCATCCGCACCCCGCTGGCCAGCGAGTCGAGCCCGCGGACCTCCAGGAAGAACTGCGGCATCGCGAACGTGATCCCGAACAGCGCGAACTGGACCATCGTGGACAGGGCCGTGCCCCAGGTGAACCCGGCCGAGCGGAACAGCGAGAGGTCGACCAGTGGCTGGCCGCCCGGCCGGCGGCTCACCGCCCGCTCCCAGGCCACGAACGCCGCCAGGGCCCCGGCCCCGGCCGCCATGGTGGCGATGGCGATGGTGTCTGACCAGCCGTCCTGCCCGGCCCGGATGACCCCGTAGGTGAGCCCGGCCAGCCCGGCGCTGGAGACCAGGATGCCCGGCACGTCCAGGCCCGGCCGCCGCTCGGCCCGCGTCTCCGGCATCAGCCAGGTCACCGCGACGACCGCGATCACCACGACCGGGACGTTGATCAGGAACACCGAGCCCCACCAGAAGTGGTCCAGCAGCCAGCCGCCCAGAATCGGACCGACCGGGTAGCCCAGGAACGTGGACCCGCCCACGATCGCGATGGCCCGCGGCCGCTCGGCCGGGGTGAACAGCACCGGCAGCACGGCCAGCGAGAGCGGCAGGATGGCCGCGGCGGCCAGGCCCAGGGCCGCGCGCGCCGCGATGAGCTCGCCGGTCGAGGTGGAGTAGGCGCAGGACAGCGAGGCGATCCCGAACAACACCAGCGCCCCGGTGAGCAGCTTCTTGCGGCCGATCCGGTCGCCGAGCAGGCCCGCGGGCAGCAGCGCCGCCGCCAGCACCAGGCTGTAGGCGTCCACGAACCACTGCAGGTCGCTGGTGGAGGCGTGCAGGTCGGCCGACAGCGTCGGCAGGGCCAGGGTGAGCACGAACAGGTCCAGCGCGACCACGAGCACGCTCAGCGCCAGCGCCCCCAGCGTCCACCAGCGACGTGAGCTGACGGCATTCATGGAGTCACCTTCTTTCGATACTAGCCCTTATCTGACTGTCGCACTGAAATGATAGTAACTCTTAAAAGATAGGAGCTGTCAAGCTGAGCGGAATGAGCGTGCATGAATTCCGCATGATGCGGGACCGAAACCGCTCGGGGTTCGTGAGCGCGTGGCGCCGCTGGCCTGGGCGGAGTTAGCTAGGAGGTGAGCTGGGTAGCAAGCAAAAGTTTCCTGAAAGGAGCGCGACGGTGTCGGGCGTGCGGCGGGTCATCACGGGAGTCAGCGGTTCACCGGGCAGCCTGAGGGCGCTGCGGTACGCGGCGGAGGTAGCTCAGGTCCGGGGTGCGTTGCTGATCCCCGTGCTGGCCTGGGTGCCCCCCGGCGGCGATCTGGCCGACCGCCGCTGCCCGTCCACCTACCTGCGGGAGACCTGGCGCGCGGCGGCGGTCGAGCGGCTCACCGAGACCATCGACCTGGCCTTCGGCGGCGCGCCCGACGACATCGTCATGCGGACCGCCGTGCTGCGCGGCGAGCCCCGGCTGGTCCTGGTCACCGCGGCCTGCGAGCCGGGCGACCTGATCGTGGTCGGCGCCGGCCGCCGCGGCCCCGTCGAGCGGATGATCGGCGGCCGCGTGGCCCGGTACTGCGTGGCCCACGCCTCCTGCCCGGTGATCGCCGTGCCGCCCGCCGAGCTGGAGCAGGCCTCGCGCGGCCTCCGCGGCTGGGCGCTCCGGCACCGCACCGTGGCGCCCGAGGACATCCTGCACGCCGCGGGGAGCCGGTAGGCGCGAGTTGCCCCGGTAGGGGAGACTGGGAGTCGGGGCCGGTCACCAGCGGGCTCGACAGCACCAACTCGACCCACCCGGGCCCGCCGACGCGGAGGAGACTGAGATGGCACAGCCACAGGGCGAGGAACTGGCCAGGGTCCGCGCACGCCGGGCCGAGCTGCGCGAGCGTTACCTGAGGCCCCTGGCCGACCGGGCGCCCAGCACCGTCAGCGGCGTGCACCACCTGGCGCTGATCTGCAAGGACACCGAGGAGACAATCAAGTTCTACCAGGAACTGCTCGGCTTCCCGCTGGTCGAGCTGGTGGAGAACCGGGACTACGCCGGGTCCAACCACTTCTTCTTCGACATCGGCAACCACAACCTGCTCGGCTTCTTCGACTTCCCCGGCTACGAGCACCCGGCCTGGCAGGAGACCATCGGCGGCGTGCAGCACCTGGCCATCTCGGTCACCGCCGACCAGTTCGAGGCGGCCAAGAAGCGGCTCGAGCACGCGGGCATCGACTACCTCGGCCCCGACCGCGGCGCGGACAACAGCATGTACTTCCGCGACCCCAACGGCGTCGGCCTGGAGCTGTACCGCGAGGATCTCGGCAAGTTCGAGGGCGAGCAACTGCTGCGCTAGCGCCGGCCCGGCCCGCCGGCTAGCGGTTCTGCCGGCGGATGACCAGGCGCAGCGCCGTCCACGTCGGGTCGATGGCGCACACCTTGTTGTCCACCAGCCCGGTCGGCAGAGCGATCTCCCGTACCGCGTCGTCGCTCATGTCGGTGGGCACCTTGGACGCCCGCTTGGGCCAGGCGATCCACAGTCCGCAGGCCGGGGCCATGACCGCGCGCATCCGGGGCAGCTCGTCCTCCAGCTCGGCCCGGGCCGTCACGAACGTGACAATGACGTCATAGCGCGCGTCGTCGGCCAGGTCGGTGTGCAGCGACGCGATCTCCGGCCGGTCGCCCAGCAGGTCATAGAAGCCGTCCGGCGCGCCGATCAGCGCGACCTCGTCGTCCTCTCCGATGCCGAGCTTGCGCGCCAGCGGCGTGCGCTCGCCGGGATTGCCGGCCGGGTTATTCACTGGGTTATTCACGGGGTTATTCACTGGGTCAGCGCTCAGAATGAGAACCCCCCCGGCTTGCCGTTGCGGTTGGCGATCAGCCCGGCGAGGGTCGCGATCGCGATCTCGGCCGGCGTGCGCGAGCCGATGTTGATGCCGATGGGCCGGTGTACCCGGCTGATCTCCCCGGGCGGCACGCCCAGCTCGGTGAGCGCGGCGACGTGCGGCCCCTCGTGCCGCGGATTGCCCATGATGCCGACCCAGCGCGCGTCGCTGGCCAGCGCGTCCCGCAGCATGACGCCCAGCTCGGGCCGGTGATGGTCGGTCACCACCACGTCCGCGACCCCGGCCGGGAAGCCGTCCACGCTGTCGGCCAGGGTCAGCCCGCCCGCCTTGGCCGCCGCGGCTTTGTCGGCGTCGGGCTCCACCAGCACGGCCTGATAGCCGGCGTCGCCCGCGTAGCGGAGCAGGAAGCCCGCCACCGCGGTGCCGAACACGGCCACGAGCACCTTGTCGCTGACGGGCTCGGGGGCGGCGCCGTGGGCGACCGCGCAGGCGGGGTCTTCTATGGGACTGCTCATGAACTGAGCTTGCCACCCCGGCGCCAGCGCGGGCAATCGCCCGGGCGGGGTGAGCAGCCGGCCTGGCTACTCGGTGAGGAGGCGGATGACCGCCTCGCGGAGCGGGCCCAGGCGGGCCGCGGCCCGGCGCCGGGCCTCGCTCAGCCGGCCGCTCGTCAGCGGCTCCACGATCTCCAGGTAAGCCTTGATCTTCGGCTCGGTGCCACTCGGCCGGATCACCGCCCGCGCCCCGGCCAGCCGGTAGATCAGCACGTCGGCGGAGGGCAGGCCGCCCTTGCCTCCGGTCAGGTCGCTGACCGAGGTCACCGGCTGGCCACCCAGGAAGGTCGGCGCAGCCGCCCGCAGCCGCGCAGTGACGTCGGCCGGGGCCGTGGTGGGCACCGTGACCTGGGCGGTCAGGTGGACCCCGTGCGCGGCCTCCAGGGCGTCGTACACCTCGAGCAGCGACTCGCCGCCCGCCCGGGCCCTGGCCGCCAGCCCGAGGATGGCCAGCGCGGCCCCGATGCCGTCCTTGTCGCGGACCACGTCGGCCACCGCGTAGCCGAGCGCCTCCTCGTAACCCAGGATGAAGCGGGCGTCAGGCTGCGACTCGCCCGCCCGGACGATCCACTTGAAGCCGGTCAGGGTCTCGGCATAGCGGGCGCCGGCCGAGGCCACGATGCGCGACAGCAGCGTCGAGGACACGATCGTGGACGCCAGCAGCCGGTCATCCGGCCCGGCCGGCGGGGCCGGGAACCGGTCCAGCAGGTAGCAGCCCAGCAGCGCCCCGACCTGGTCCCCGGTCAGCGTCCGCCAGCCGCCGGGCGCGGCCGGGTCCGGGGCGGCCACGGCCAGCCGGTCGCCGTCGGGGTCGTTGGCGATCACCAGGTCGGCGTCGATCCGCCGGGCCTGGGCCACGGCCAGGTCCAGGGCGCCCGGCTCCTCGGGGTTGGGGAAGGCGACCGTCGGGAAGTCGGGGTCGGGCTCGGCCTGCGCGCTGACCACGTCGGGCTCGGCGAAGCCGGCCTGCTCGAACGCGCGCCGGGCCAGCCCGCCCGCCACCCCGTGCAGGGGGGTGTAGACGAACCGCAGCCAGGCCGCGCCGGGCGGCGCCGGGGAGATGGCGCATATCGCGTCCAGGTAGTCCCTGGCCACCTCGTCACCGACGGGGCGGATCAGCGGGCTGTCAGGGTCGGCCACCGGGACCGCGGCCAGCGGGCCGACGGCGGCGGTGGCCGCCTCGATCTCCGCATCGGCGGGCGGCACGATCTGCGCTCCGTCGTCCAGGTACAGCTTGTAGCCGTTGTCGGCGGGCGGGTTGTGGCTCGCGGTGATCATGATGCCCGCGGCGGCGCCCAGCCGCCGGATGGCGAAGGCCAGCAGCGGCGTGGGCTGCCGGGAGGGCAGCCGCCAGGCCGGGATGCCGGCTCCGGCCAGTACCCGGGCCGCCTCATCGGCGAACTCCTCGCTGCGGTGCCGGGCGTCACAGCCGATGACCACGCCCCGCTCGCGGGCCAGCCTCTCGTCGCGGTCCAGCAGCCAGCCGGCCAGCGCGGCGGTGGTGGCCCGTACCACGGCCCGGTTCATCCGGCTGGGCCCGGCGGCGACGGCTCCGCGCAGCCCGGCGGTGCCGAACTCCAGCCGCCCGCCGAACCGGTCGGCCAGCTCGGCCTCGGCGCCGTCGGCGTCCAGCAGCTCGGTCAGCTCCCGCCGGTCCCGCTCGTCCGGGTCGTCGGCGATCCACGCGGTCACCAGGGACCGCAGCTCGGAGCCGATCACCTCAGCCGACCCCGGAGACCGCGATGAGCCGGGGCAGGATCCGGGCTAGCAGCGCGCCCATCCGGGCCGCCGCCGCCTGGCCGGTGGCCAGCACGTCGGCGTGGTCCAGCGGCTGGTCGGACAGGCCCGCGGCGATGTTGGTGACCAGCGAGATGCCGAGCACCTCCGCGCCCAGGTGCCGGGCCGCGATGGCCTCCAGCGCGGTGGACATGCCGACCAGGTCGGCGCCGCAGGTCCGGAGCATCCGGATCTCGGCCGGGGTCTCGTAGTGCGGGCCCGGCAGGC
>JBOHUH010000056.1:0-3919 GCA_050733915.1 Candidatus Dormibacteria bacterium
AGGGCTCGGTCGAGTCGCGAAATCCCCTCTTGCAACTCCTCCTCGGCTATCACCAGAGGCGGGGCCACATGGAGTCCGTTGAAGTGACTGATGGGCCAGAGACCCTGTTCATGGCAGGCCTGGTTCAGCTCCACCATGGGACGGTTGGCCTCACCGCTGGCGTTGTAGGGGACCAGCATCTCCCGGGTCTCGCGGTCGCGCACCAACTCCAGAGCCCACATCAGGCCCCGCCCGCGTACCTCGCCAACCGAGGGATGACGGTCTTTGAGTCGTTGCAGCCCCGGCCCGGCCACCTCCTCGCCGAGGCGCCGAACCTGCTCCAGGAGGTGGGTCTCCTCGAAGACGCGGATGCTGGCGACGGCGGCGGCGCAGGCGAGGGGGTGGCCGGAGTAGGTGAGCCCACCGGGATAGGCGCGGTCCAGGAAAGACTCCCTGATCCGGGAGGAGATGATCACGCCGCCCAGGGGCACGTAGCCCGAGTTGACCCCCTTGGCGAAGGTGATGAGGTCCGGGATCACCTGGAAGGCGTTCACCGCGAACCACTCTCCGAGACGACCGAATCCCACCATCACCTCATCGCAGATGAGCATGATCCCGAACTCGTCGCAGATGCGGCGCACCCCGGGGAGGTAACCCTCCGGGGGCACCAGGACCCCGTTGGTCCCGACCACGGTCTCGAGCAGCACCGCCGCCACCGCCTCGGGGCCTTCGAACTCGATCACCTGGCGCAGGTGGTCGAGGCAGGCGCTGGTCTCCTCCGTCTCGGTCTTGGCTCCGAAGGCGGAGCGGTAGAGGTAGGGCCCGACGTAGTGGACCACCCCGCTGATCCCCGGCTCGCTACCCCAGCGGCGCGGCTCCCCGGTGGCCGCGATCGAGGCGGCGGTGGCGCCGTGGTAGCTGCGGTAGGCGCTGAGCACCTTGTGCCGCCCGGTGTGCAGTCGGGCCATCCGGATGGCGTGCTCGTTGGCGTCGGTGCCGCCGTTGGTGAAGAAGACGTGGTTGAGGTCGGAGGGGGCGCGCTCGGCGATCAGCCGGGCCAGCTCGCCGCGGCGGTCGTTGGCGAAGCCCGGGGCAACCGTGCAGAGCCGCTCCGCCTGCTCCTGGATGGCTGCCACCAGCGCCGGGTGCTGGTACCCCAGGTTGGTGAACACTAGTTGGGAGCTGAAGTCGAGGTAGCGGTTCCCCTCCGGGTCCCAGAACCAGGCGCCCGACCCCCCCGCGATCGGCAGGGGGTGCAGGTCCCGCTGGCTCGACCAGGAGTGGAAGACGTGGGCCGCGTCGTCGGCGAGGATGGTCTCGGTGCTGGGGGCGGAGTCGGCCAGGATGGTCGTCACCGGGTCTCCGGGAAACCCAGGTCCACCCGGCTCCGGCTGGGCTCGGGCCAGCGGCTGGTGACCACCTTGGCCCTCGTGTAGAAGTCGATCCCGGCGGGGCCGTAGATGTGGCCGGACCCGAAGAGCGAGTCCTTCCAACCGCCGAAGGAGTAGTAGCCCACCGGGACCGGGATGGGCACGTTGACCCCGACCATGCCCGCCGCCACCTCCCGGGTGAAGCGCCGGGCCGCCCCGCCGTCCTTGGTGAAGATCGCGGCCCCGTTGCCGTACTGGTTGCGGTTGACCACCTCCAGCGCCTCCTCGAAGCTCGAGGCCCGGACGATCGAGAGCACCGGTCCGAAGATCTCGTCCTGGTAGACGGCCATGCCCTCTTGGACTTGATCTAGCAGGGAGGCGCCTAGAAAGAACCCCTCGGAGTCAAAGTGCTGCCGGCGGCCGTCCACGACCACCGTCGCGCCCTCCGCCAGGCCACGGTCGATGTAGGCGGCCACCCGGTCGCGGTGCTCGCGGGTGACCAGCGGCCCCATCTCCGAGGACTCCTCATCCCCGGGACCGATCCGGAGTTTTTCGATCCGCTCCTTGATCGCCTGCGCCAGCGGGTCGGCCACCGCTCCCACCGCCACCACCACCGAGACCGCCATGCAGCGCTCACCGGCGGAGCCGTAGGCGGCCGAGACGGCGGCGTCGGCGGCCGCTCCCAACTCGGCGTCGGGCAGTACCACCATGTGGTTCTTGGCACCTCCCAGCGCCTGCACCCGCTTGCCCTGCTCAGCGGCCACCCGGTAGATCTCTCTGGCCACCCGGGTGGAGCCGACGAAGCTGACCGCCGCCACCTGGGGATGGTGCAGCAGTCGTTGCACCGCCGCCTGGTCGCCCTGAACCACGTTGAGTACCCCGGGGGGCAGTCCCGCCTGCTCGAAGAGCTCGGCCAGCATCAGCGACGGGCCGGGATCCTTCTCGCTGGGCTTGAGGACGAAGCCGTTGCCGCAGGCGATGGCATTGGCCAGCATCCAGAGCGGCACCATCACCGGGAAGTTGAAGGGACTGATCCCGGCGGCTACCCCGAGAGGCTGGAGCACCTCGTAGACGTCCACTCCGGTGGAGACCTCCTCGCTGTGGCCGCCCCGCAGATGCGACGCCAGGCCGCAGGCGTACTCCACGTTCTCTATCCCTCGCGCCACCTCGCCCTGGGCGTCGCTGAGCACCTTGCCGTGCTGCGCCGTGATCTCCCGGGCCAACTCCTGCCGATGGCTGCGGAGCAGCTCCCGGAAGCCGAAGAGGACCTCGGTGCGCCGGGACAGGCTGAAGTTGGCCCAGAGGGGCTGCGCCCGCCCCGCGGCCTGGACCGCAAGGTCCACCTCGCTCTCGCCAGCGAAGGGTACCTGGGCCAGCACCGCTCCCGAGGCGGGGTTGTAGACCTGGCCCCGGCGTTCCGCCGCGCCCTCCATGCGTTGACCGCCGATGTGGTGGGGGATCATCCGGGCGGCGCCTGCGCCCGAGTCGCTGACATCGCCCGGCACCGGAGTCGAACGCAGATCACTAGCCACTGCCTACCCTCTACTGCAGCCGGAGAGTGCCTCTCCCCACAGGCGATCGTGGCACCTCGTGCCCGCCCGGTCAACGCTCAACCCGTAGCGGTTGGCACAGTCCATGCTACACAGTGTCAATGGCCGGTCCGCGGCGGCACACCACGATCTCGTGGCCCGGCGTCTGGATCGGGCCGCCGCCCTGTCCGCAGCGGCTCCCGCGTTCGTTCGATGGCCCGGGCGTGGAGGATGTGCGCCCCCTGGCCGAGGTGGTCTCGGCCTGGAAGAGGACGTTGCCAGCGGTGATGCCTACGATGCGGGAGCCGCGAGGAGTACGCCGCCCAAGGTATGAGGTCGGCGCTCTCCGGGGCCACCGGCACCTCCGCCACGTGGACCTGGGCGGGCAGCGAAGGGGGTCGAGACCAGTCCCACCCACCGGGCGAATGCCCAGCTCTGGCCTCTCGGCCAAGAGGAGCCTCGGCGGGGGGTTGCAGCAGAGGACCTCGATGGCCCGGGCGGGCAGGTCTGCCGTTAGCGGATGCGCGTCGCCCCGGGCGATCTCCCGATCCTGAGTCATCGCTGACCAGTATGTAAGCCACAGACAGCGGATAATTACGCTCTGTGCCTACGGTAGCCGAGGTCCTGGAGCTTCCCGAGATTGCCGCGGGCAGCCCCGAGGTGATCGCGGGCCAGGGTCATCTCGGCAACGAGGTCCGCTGGGTCCACGTCAGCGAGTTGACCGACATCTCCCGGCTGCTTTCCGGGGGTGAGCTCCTCCTGACCACCGGGATCGCCCTCGACACCTCCCGCCCGGCGCTGGTGGCATACGTTCGCAGCCTGGCCCGAGCAAAGGTGGCCGGGCTGGTCGTCGAGCTGGGGCGCAAGTTCGGCGAGGTGCCCCCACCTTTGGCGCTGAGCGCGGAGAAGGAGGGATTGCCGCTGATCCTGCTCCGCCGCGAGGTCAAGTTCGTCCAGGTGACCCAGGAGGCTCACGCCTTCATCATCGATTCCCAGTTGGAGGAGCTTCGCTTCCGCCAAACGATTCACGAGACCTTCACC
>JBOHUH010000057.1:0-4216 GCA_050733915.1 Candidatus Dormibacteria bacterium
TGGGGTTGCTGGTGGGGTGGCGGGTGCACACCAGTCCCGAGGAGGTGGCGGCCGGGTTCGCCCTGGCCCTTCTCTTCAACTACGCGATGAGCTGGGCGGGAGCGGCCGCCGGAATGTGGCTGCACAATCCCGAGTCGGCTCAGGCTATGTCTTTCGTCGTCTTCTTCCCTCTGATCTTCGTCTCCAACGCCTTCGTCGCCCTCGGCAACATGCCGGTCTGGCTGCGGGTGGTCGCCGAGTGGAACCCGGTGAGCACGGTGACCGCCAGCTGCCGCCAGCTCTTCGGCAACCCCAACCCCTCAGGTTCGGTCCAGGTCTGGCCACTCCAGCATCCTGAGCTGGCGACCGCACTCTGGGCGCTCCTGCTGCTGCTGATCTTCGTCCCCACCTCGATCCGCCTGTACCGCCGCGAGGACCTCGGCTGAGGCAGGTGACCGCCGCGCCGACGCGCTAGATCAGGCCAGATCAGCCGGCCGGGAGCCCGGCGCCGAGCTCTCCGAGAGCTTGGCGCTGCCGTCCCCGCCGATCGAAGTTGCCTGGATCCAACCACCGCTCCAGGCGGTCTCGGCGCGCCGGCCACTCAAAGTCGGTAATGGAGAACCAGGCCGTGTCCCGACTTCGACTCTTGATGACCATGTGCTGTCTGAAGGTGCCCTCGTAGGTGAACCCAAGCCGCCGCGCGGCGCGCCGCGAGGGCTGGTTGAGGGCATCGCACTTCCACTCGTAGCGGCGATAGTGGAGATCCTCAAAGACGTGCCGGGCCAGCAGGTACATGGCCTCGGTGGCACCCCTTGTGCGTTGCAGCTGGGGGCTGTAGAGGATGTCGCCCACCTCTACGCAGCGGTGCCGCCGCTCGATGCGCATCAGCGAGGCCCAGCCGCAGGGGCCTGCGCCGACCAGATCCACGATCGCCCAATAAACGCGTTCCTGAGACTGGGCCCGGGACTCAAGGGCCGACCTGAAGGCCCTTTGCTCGAGGTACGGACCGTCTGCCAGATAGCGCCAGAGGCGGTGGTTGGCGGGTCCTCGCAGCTGTTCCCAGAGCCCTGCCAAGTGCCGCGAGGAACTCAATGGCTGGAGCTCGACGTAGCGGCTACGCAGGACCGTCGCTCGGGGGAGTGGGGCTGGGCTGGGGTCGACGGTAGGCCCAATCAGTTGGCCGGTGTCGGGGTCCACCACCGAGGGTGTCGCTGTCACCTGGGCCAAAACCTCCCGCCCGGGGATCCGTCGCCGCGCGCATCCTGGTCCCGACGCACGCCGCGCGTTCTGGCATCGGCCCGGGTGCCGACTGCCTCAGCCACCCTATTCTCGGAGCGCCAAGCGGAAATGGTAGCAGCGGCCCAAGTCGTCCCGACGTTGGGCCGCTGCCGCGCCGCCACGAGCCTCAGTCCACGGCGAACGGTGCTGCGGGCGGGACCCGGTCCCAGATCCTAGGCGGGTGGGAGCCCAGCGAGGTACCGCCCAGGACCGCGGTCCAGGTCGCAACTCAAAGCCCCCTGCCCGCCGTCCCGCGGGATGCTCCCCTGGGACAAACCATCCGGACCGGGTCTGAGGGCCGGTGTTCCTGGGAGCCGCCCGGCGGGCTCTTGCCAAACCTCCGATGGAGCACACTGGCCGAGGCGGGGCTCAAGTAGGGCATGGGGGGTCCCGACCCTGGTGGCAGGGGGTGAGCGCGGCGCAACGGAGGAGGACATCGGGACCATGGTGAAACTGGAAGACATCAACCAGTGGCGGGGAGAGGACGTAGTCGACGCAGGCGGCGACAAGATCGGCACCCTCGAAGAGATCTACTACGACGAGGAGACGGATCAGCCGCTGTTTCTCGGAGTCAAGGTTGGCCTGCTGAACCAGCACCTCACGTTGGTGCCCTATTCCGGAATCTCGGTCGGCAAAGACTACCTTCTGACCGACCGGGCCAAGTCCCTGGTGAAGAGCGCCCCCACCCTGGCACTGGGGGCGGAGCTGCCCCAGGATGAGGAGGCCAAGATCTTTGAGCACTATCACCTGGACTACAGTCCGAGCTCCAGGCCGAGCGGCAAGCGGCTGATCCGGCGCTAACCGGCAGCGGCTGGGATCAGCGAGCCTGGCCCTGTGGAGTTGCCAACAGGGTCCGGTCGGGGGTGGTGGGTCCGGGAGCCGTCCTCGGCGCGCCCGGCTCCCGCCGGACTTAGCCCAAGGCCGTCTCCTGGGGCGTGATCAGATCCGGTTTCGGCTATTCGTTACCTGGAGGCGGTTCTGAGAGGGTGCTGGGGGCGGCCATCGCCAGAATCGTTGCCGCATGCGCCCGCCACGGTCGCCAGGCCTGACCCAGCTGGGCCACCCGAGGCAGGCTGAGGGGGCTCCCGTACCGCTGTTCCAAGCGGTCCTGCAGCCCCCGGTCGTTCCAGGGGAAGGCATCGGGTTCACCCAGGCGCAGCGCGAGGTACTGGAACGCCGCGGTGCCACGTCCGAGCGCACCCCCAGCCCGATCCAGGAGCGCTCGATCGCCGCTCGACCCAAGCCCGAGTGGCGGCTGTGCAGCGCCAGCCGCGGCAACCTGCCGGATCGAGGCAGCCTGGTCGGGGCTGACGCCAAGTGCACCCAGGTCGGCATCTTTGAGCACTTCGGCGGTGGGGTACATCCGGCTGAGTCCCAAGCAGGTGAAGCCAGGCAGCGGTTCGCCCAATCGCTCCGCCAAGCGGCCGTGTACAGCGCGACCAGATATCTGTCCCAGGCGCTCCCCCAGGATCCCGCTGACCGCGGTTCGCAGCGGGTGCAGGGTGCCGGGAGGGCGCACGCCCGGGGTCTCATCCGCAAGCCGTCCCAGGACCGGATCGTGAGCCAGCTGACGCGCGGCGGCGGCGACGGCAGCGTCGAGCCCGAAGAGGTTCCGGGCCGCCTCAACCACTAGGACCAAGTCGTCCCACGCCAGCAAGTAAAGTCGGAGGCGGAGGCTGTGGTCGCTGTCCTGGGCCAGTTCCAAGGCGCCGGCCCGCCCCCCTACGGACACGGCGCAGCGATAGGCACCGTCGGAAACCGACTCTACCCCAGCGATGGCCCGGGCGGCGAGGAAGTCCAGCATTGCATTCCATGCCAGCGGTGGTTGGTACCGGAGGCGGACGGAAAGCGGGTTTGGGGAGGAGACCTCGCCACCCACGGGCTGCCCGTGACGCACTTCCAAAGGGGAGGTATGGAAGGTCTTGGCAAAGGTGCGGTTGAAGGTCTGCAGGCTGCCGAAGCCGGCGGCAAACGCGACCTCAGTGATTGAGAGGTCAGTACCCTGGAGAAGTCGCAGGGCGTGGCTGGCACGCGTGAATCTGCGTAACTCATCGGGGGTAATTCCCAGTGCGCCCTGAAAGAGACGGCGCAGATGGCGGGATGAGACGCCCAGTCGCGCACCCAAGCTCTCATCGGTCTCGGGCTCGTTCTGCTGGGTCACGATCGCCCGCACTGCGCGATCGACAGTGCGGAACCGTCCTTGGGGCGCCGCCTGGGCCGCGATCACGCCACGTCGGGCAGGGGCGGACCGCACTTCAGGGCGACCCTCATGGATCCACCCACTGCTGAACTTCGACGTCGTCGCTCTCCGTACCCCAATGGGTTTCTCAGACCTCCCCGCCGGGCGCAGCCTCACACGTTCCAAGTTGGGGTCCTCGATCGGGAGCCGGCGCCGCTCGCTCGCACTAGATCGAGCGCAAGTAACGCGCACCCCACCGTGGTTCGGTGCACTGTCCATTCCCCGTGCGCCTGACACCTCCTCCGCCGACCTGCCGGTGAGAGCTTCCACTCACCGTGGTCAACCAACTCTGATTGAGAGCTTAGGTAGAGCACTAAACACACACCTCTCAGATTCGGACACAGTCACCGCCAAAACATCCCCCAACGGAGTGATTTCCTACGGCGTTCTCTCAGTCTGACTGCCGGTCGGCCGCAATATTGGTGGTCAGTCCGTCGGACCGCGGCCCGCTCACCGAGGCAAGGTGAGTCAGTTCCGTAGTGGCGCGGGAAACGGCGCAGCGTTTGCGGGAAACGTCAAGGGGGGGGGAGGTTCTCCTCACAACGCCCGGTGTCCACCACCGCCCGACGAAGCAGCAGAGCGCGCGTAGTGAACCGCCCCGGGAAAGTTGGAGACTCCATTCGTTGAGAGGATGGAGCGATGTCAAACCGAGGCAGGTACCCGCAGGAGCTGCGGGAGCGGGCGGTGCGGATGGTGCTGGAGCACGGGGGTGAGTACCCC
>JBOHUH010000058.1:0-7012 GCA_050733915.1 Candidatus Dormibacteria bacterium
GGCGCTGGAGGTCGCCTCCTGGGGATACGTCCTGACCGACGGCCAGCTCCGTCTCGACCGCAGTGCCAAGCAGCTGGCCGAGATGGGTGACCTCGGGAGCTTGTTCCTGGGAATGGCCACCAACAGCGCAGCCCCGGCGGGCCGGGAGTAGCCGGGGGTGGTCGCCACGAGCGGGGCGTCCGACCGGGGGAGTGCGGGCGCGGCCCCCTTGCTCACCGGTGGTCTGCTCATCGACGGGGAGGAGGTGGAGGGGCACGACGCCCCCCTGGAGCTGCTGAATCCCGCCAGTGGCGACCCGCTGGCGGTGGTGCAGTGCGCCGATGCCGCGGACGTGGGGCAGGCGGTGCTCGCGGCCAAGCGCAGCTTTGCCGAGGGCTCCTGGAGCCGCCTGCCGATCCACCAGCGGGCCCAGGTACTTAGCCGCTTCGCCGACGGCCTGGAGGCGAGGCTGGAGGGCCTGTACCAGCTTGAGGCGGCGAACAACGGGCGGCCCGTGACCGAGACCAGGGCCCAAGTGGCCCGGCTGCCCGAGTGGTACCGCTACAACGCCGCCCTGTTGCTGGCGGACCGCAGCTCGGTGGTCCCCATGCCGGGCCCCTACCACAGCTACACCCAACGCTTCCCAATCGGGGTGGCGGCGATCCTCGCGTCCTTCAACCACCCCCTGATGATCGCCTCCAAGAGCCTGGCGCCGGCGCTGGCCACCGGCAACTCGGTGGTCCTCAAGCCCTCGGAGCGGACCCCCCTCACGGCGCTGGAGCTGGGGAGGGCGGGGCAGGAGGCTGGGATCCCACCCGGGGTGCTGAACGTCATCCCGGGGAGAGGCCCGGTGGCCGGTTCCGCGCTGGTCGCTCATCCCGAGGTGGGCAAGGTGAACTTCACCGGGGGCTCGGAGGCCGGGCGGCAGGTTGCGCTGGCGGCGGCAGCTCACTTCGCCCGCTGCACCCTGGAGCTCGGGGGCAAGACGCCGGTCCTGGTGTTCGCGGACAGCGAACTTGAGGCGGCGGCGCGCGGCTGCGCCTTCGCCGCCTTCATCGGGGCCGGCCAGACCTGCATCGCCGGCAGCCACTTCCTGGTCCAGGAGGCCGTGTACCAGGAATTTCTCTCGGCCTTCGCGGGCGCCGCCTCTGGGATCCGCCTCGGTGACCCCCTGGACCCCGCGACCCAGATGGGTCCCCTCATCGCCGAGGACGCCCTCCGGCGGGTTTCGGGGTACGTGGAGTTGGGCCTCCACGAGGGGGCGCGGCTGGTGCTGGGCGGAAGGCCGGCCGCACCGCCTGGGTTGGAGCGGGGCTTCTTCTTCGAGCCCACGATCCTCGCCGACTGCGTCCCCTCCATGCGGGTGGTCCGGGAGGAGATCTTTGGCCCGGTGGCGGTGGTCACGCCGTTCTCCTCCGAGGCCGAGGCGGTGGCGATGGCCAACGCCTCGCCCTTCGGGCTAGGCTCGGGGATCTGGACCTCCAATGTGGCCCGAGCCCACCGGGTGGCCGCTCAGCTGGAGTTCGGCCTAGTGTGGGTCAACGACCACCACCGCCTCGATCCCTCCTCCCCATGGGGAGGCGTGCGCGCGAGCGGCATGGGCAAGGAGGGGGGCTGGGAGTCGTTCCACGACTTCTGCCACGAGCGGGCGGTGACCGTGCGGTTGGCCCCCGAGTCGGTGGACTGGTACGGCGGTGGAACCGGGAGGTTGAACTAGATGGGTATGGGCATCAATGTGATCCAGGACGGCTCCGAGGTGGTGGTGGCGCAGCTCTCCCGGCCTCCGGACAACGCCTTCACCTTGGAGATGTGCGCGGCCCTCACCGATGTTCTCTCATCACCGCCAAAGGGAGCCCACCTGCTCCGGATCAGGGGCGAGGAGGGGGTCTTCTGCCGCGGGCGAGAGCCCGCCGCGGGGGGACCGGAGGCAGCCCAGGCGACCGTCGCCGGGCTCACCGCGGTCACCCGCGCCCTCGGTGACAGCAACCTAGTCACGCTGGCGGAGGTGGACGGCGACGCCGCCGGGTTCGGGGTGGGGCTGGCCGCCCTTTGTGACGTCACCGTGGCCAGCGAGCGGGCCCGGTTCTGGTTCCCCGAGGTCGCGCACAACCGGGCCCCGGCGTTGGTCCTGAGCTGGCTGCCTCGGGTCGTGGGACGGCGCCAGGCCTTCTGGCTCACCGCCACCGGGGAGAGGTTGGATGCCCTGTCGGCCCGGGACCTGGGGCTGGTCAACCTGGTGTGCTCCCCGGAGCGGTTGGGACAGCAGGTGGAGGAGATAGTGACGAGCCTCCTGCGCTATCAGTCCGCGGTGCACGCGGAGATCAAGCGGGACATCCGCGACTTCGAAACCCTCGATCCCGCGGCGGTCTCCACCATGGCTAGTGACCGGCTTGTCATGTCCACCGTGATCGCCGAGAACGGCCAGAACTGAGTCCGTCGGACACCGAATGGGGTGGGGCGGTGAGTACCGCCTCACCACCTCAACCCGGTGGCCCGGCTGGCGGGGCCGCAGCTGAGCCGGGAGGTCGACGCCAGCCAGCGCGTCCCCACCTCTCCCGGCGCAGATCCGAGAGCAGCGCCCTCGCCGAGTTGCGCCCGGGGGCGCCCATGACCCCCCCTCCGGGATGGCTACCCGAGCCACCCAGATAGAGCCCCCTGACCGGGGTCCGGTAGGCGCCCGCCTGGAGCGCGGGACGGAGCAGGAAGAGCTGGTCCAGGGACATCTCCCCGTGGAAGATGTTCCCGCCCAGCAGGCCGTAGTCACGCTCCATGTCCTGGGGAGTCAGCACCTGGCGGTGCAGCACCGCGCCGGGCAGGTTGGGCGCGTAGCGCCCCAGGATCTCGACCACCCGGTCACCGAAGCGCTCCCGCTCCTGCTCCCAGCTTCCCTGGCTCAGCTGGTAGGGGGCGTACTGGACGAAGCAGGTGAGGATGTGACGGCCCTCGGGGGCCAAAGAGTCGTCCTTGGTGGTGGGGATGACGCAGTCCATCATCGGCTCCTCGCTCCAGCGTCCGGAGAGGGCGTCGTCCCAGGCCCGGTGCAGGTATTCGATCGAGGGGTTGATGATGAACTCGGGGTGCTGCGGGCCCAGTTCGGAGCCCGGCGCCGCCTGGAACCGGGGCAGCTCGGCGAGGGCCAGGTTGACCTTGGCCGAGCCGCTACGCGATCGGTAGCGCTCCATCTCCTGGACCAGTCCTGGAGGCAGGTGCTGGCTCCCGACCAGCCTCAGCAGGGTGGTCTTGGGGTGGATCGTCGAGACCACCCTCTTGGCCCCCAGCTCGGTGCCGTCCGCCAGGGCCACCCCGCTCGCCGTCTCCCCCTGGAGCAGGATCCGCTCCACCCGCACGTCGGTGCGTATCTCAGCGCCGGCGGCGCGGGCCGCGGCGGCCAGGATCTCCGACAGTCCCCCCATCCCCCCCCTGACGAATCCCCAGCCGCCGCGGTGGCCCCCGACCTCGCCGATCCGGTGGTGCAACAGCACGTAGGCGGTCCCCGGGGAATGGGGTCCCGCCCAGGCGCCGATGACCCCGCCAGGGGATAGCGCTCCCTTGACCGCGGGATCGTCGAACCACTGGTCCAGGAAGTCAGAAACCGACATCGTCATTATGTCCGCCAGGGCTCCGAGCTCGCCTCTGCGGCGCAGCAGGTGGCGGCCCAGGCGGAGCAGTCCCCCCATCTCTGCGGGGTGGCGTGGGTCGAGCCGGGGCGGGGCCTGGTCCAGCAGGGGGCGGACCACCTCGACCAGCCTGCCAATCGCCGCGTCGTACTCGATCAGCGCCCTACCGTCGTGGGCCGAGAACCTGGCCACCTCGGCGGCCGCCCGCTGCAGGTCTTCCCAGTAGAACAGGGCCCGGCCGTCCGGGAAGGGCATGAAGTAGGCGGGATCGAGAGGGTAGACCCGGTAGCCGAAGCGGGCCAGGCCTAGTTCCCGGACAATGGTCGGGCGCAGCAGGCTGACCACGTAGGAGAGCACCGAGACCCGATAGCCGGGCCAGACCTCCTCGGTGACCGCGGCGCCACCCACCCGGGAGCGCGCCTCCAGCAGTGCCACCCGCTGGCCCGCCCGGGCCAGGTAGGCGGCGCAGATCAGCCCGTTGTGACCGCCCCCGACCACGACGACGTCGTAGCCGGTGCTCCGCCCCCGGTTGGTTCGGGTCGCCATCTGGAGAGCTCCCTGTCCCGCCGGCCCGCCGTGGTCGTGCTCGAATCCAGCTCCGCTTGCACACCCGGTGCTTACCTCTCGTCCTCGCCCCGGCAGGCTAGCGCATCCGGTCTGGGAGCTTCCCCGGCAGCCACACCCGCCGAGATAAACGGCAAGTGACGATGACTTCACACTGGCGTCGCAGATCGGGGACTCCCTCCATCTAGGCTGGCGGGATGACCCGAGCCCAGGCGCGGCCGAAGCCGACGCCGCCGGAAGTCTCCCGGAACGAGGTGGGGGTGACGCCCTCGGTCCCGCCCCGGCACCGGAGGTCCGGAGGCATTGGTCCCGGGATGGTGGCCCCCTCGCTCCACCTCACCGAGCAGGAGCTGCTACGGGCGACCGTCACCAGCTCCCCCACGGCCCTGACGGTGCTGGGTCGGGACGGTCGGATCCTGATCTGGAACCCCGCCGCCGAGCGACTCTTTGGCTTCCCCGCCTCGGAGGTGGTGGGCGGTCCCATGCCGACCCTCGATGAGGGCTCCCGGGACCAGTTCAACACCCTCCTGCAAGACGCGCTTGGGGGCCACGACGTGTTCGGATTGGAGCTGCGCCGACGCCACCGGGACGGGCACCTGGTCGATGTCGCCCTGTCCACCGTGGCGCTGCACGACGCCGGCGGCAGGGTGGTGGCGGCGCTGGGCGCCTACCAGGACATCAGCGACCGCAAGGCGGCCGAGGTGGAGCTGGTCCGGCAGGCCCAAACGGACGAGCTCACCGGGCTGGCGAACCGCAACGGGCTTGAGCAGCGGCTGCGCCAGTGCCACGCCTCGGAACGGCACCAGCTGGCGGTGATCAACATCGACCTCGACCACTTCAAGCAGGTCAACGATGCCCTCGGCCACCCGGTCGGCGACCGGATCCTTCGGGCGTACGCCGAACGCCTCGGCAACTCGGTCCGGCCCGGAGACGTGGTGGCGCGGCTGGAGGGAGCCGCGTTCGCGGTACTGATGTCGGGGATCGACCCCGAGGCCGTTGAGTCGGTGGTCGAGCGCCTGCTCCGGGGCCTCGCCCAGACCTACGTGGTCGACGGTCACGAGGTCGAGCTCAAGGCCACCGGCGGGGTCGCCCTGCAGTACCGCGTGGAGAGCCCAGCCGAGGTGGTGCGCCGGGCCGGGGTCGCCCTGCACTACGCCAAGCAGGTCTCGAGGGGCGGCTTTCAAGTGTTGGACGAAGCCCTGGACCGGGCCTTCCAGGACCGGGTCGAGCTCTCCGTGGGGCTGCGGGGAGCGGCCCAGCGGGGCGAGCTGCGGCTCCACTACCAGCCAATCGTGGCCGCCGATACCGGCCGGATCGTGGGGGTGGAGGCGCTGGTGCGCTGGCAGCACCCGGAGCGCGGCCTGCTCGCGCCCGACCGCTTCATCGGCATCGCAGAGGAGACCGGGAGCATCTCGGCGGTGGGTCGCTGGGTGCTGCATCAGGCCTGCGCCACCCTGCGCCAGTGGAGCGAGGCCGGCCCCCGGGCCCAGTCCCTGGCGATGTCGGTCAACCTCTCGGTGGCCCAGCTTCAGGACCGCGAGTTGGTCGAGGACGTGGCCGCGGCGTTGGCCCACTCCGGGCTCAGACCGCAGCGGCTCCACCTCGAGGTCACCGAGAGCGTCCTGATCACCGACCCGGCCTCGGCGGCGCGAGCCCTGGGCGAGCTGCGCGAACTGGGGGTGACCTTGGCGATCGACGACTTTGGCACCGGCAACGCGTCGCTGACGGCGCTGCAGCGCTTCCCCTTCCAGGTGCTCAAGATCGACCGCTCCTTCGTCAGCGGGATCGGGATCCGGTCCGAGGACACCACCATCGTGGCGGCCACCCTGGCCCTGGCCCACGGCTTGGGGCTGCGGGTGGTGGCCGAGGGGGTAGAGACCGCGGAGCAGGCGGACTTCCTCGTCGGGGACGGCTGCGAGGAGCTCCAGGGCTTCCTGTTCGGCCGGCCCGAGCCGGCCCGAGTGATTCACCCCCTGCTCTCGGGGAGGCGGCTCTACCACTTCACGTCGGGCCGGCACCGAGCGCTCGCCGCGCACCCCGGCCAGTTGGCCCTGACGGACGGGCAGGGTCAGCTGGCTCGGTCCGGCTGAGCGTCCGTCTCAGCAGACTCCCCCAGAGGCCAGAAGCAGAGAGGTGGTGCTGGTGGGGGAGCCGCTGGGACAGAGGTAGCGATCCTGGTTGGCTGTGAGGAGGTTGAGCAGGAGGGTGGCCAGGGAGTGGCCGGAGGCGGGCAGGGTCACCTGGAGATCCTCGAACAGCGGGCTGGCCGCGGACCCGGGCAGGTTGGTGTGGGCGATCCCGTTGATCTGGACCCCGGCCGCGGGATCGGGGAGGCTGTAACCAACGAGTCCCGGGCCAGCGACTCGGACTGCAGCCCCGCCGCCGGCGAGGGCGCCTCCTCATCCTCGGCGGAGGGAAGTGCCTGCGCCACCTCGGTGAAGTAGGCGCTGGCGTCCTCCCAGGCACAGCCGGCGCAGCCGCCGTCGTAGTGAAACACCATGGCGCTGCTGGAGCCGGTGGCGGTGCCGCCGGGGGAGAGGGTGAACTCGGAGCTGCCATCGGCGCCCACCGCTCCGCTGCCAGTCCAGCCCGCGGGGCCGACGATCACCGCCCCGGCGACCCCGTAGGCGGCGACCTGTCCGGTCAGGGAGGGCGGAACCGAGGCCTTCAGGGTGGCCGGGTAGGAGCTGGGCGTCCCCGGCACGCCATAGGACGTGGGCAGGGTCTGTACCGCGAGGGTCAGGCTGACGTCTGCGGGACTGGGCGTGGGGGTCGGCCGGGCCCTCGGAGAATGACTCGTGCGGGGGCGGGGATGGGTGGCGGGAGCGGCTGAGCAGGCGGCCAGCAGGGCG
>JBOHUH010000059.1:0-19720 GCA_050733915.1 Candidatus Dormibacteria bacterium
GGGTGAAGGTGGAGCGCGGGGGCGCAGTGGCCGGAGATCTCGAGCCCATGAGATTCGGCCAGCGCCGCCACCCTCAGCCACTCGCTGATCCCGGCGCAGCGGGAGACATCCGCCTGGAGGCAGTCGACGGCGCCCGCGGCACACATCCTCTGGAAGTAGAAGAGGTCGTAGCCATACTCGCCAGCGGCCACGTCCAAGCTGGTCTGGGCGCGGAGCCGGGCCAACTCCTCGAGGTGGTCTGAGGAGACCGGCTCCTCGAACCAGGTCACCCCGAGGTCCTCATAGGCCCGGGCCAGGCGGAGCGCCTGCTTGGGCCGGTAGCCGCCGTTGCCATCCACCAGGAGCTCGACCCCTTCCCCGATCGTCTCCCGGGCCAGCCGGGTGCGCTCCAGGTCGCGCTGCGGGCGGCTGCCCCAGGCCTCGCCCACCTTGATCTTGACCCGGGGGATTCCCTGGTCCTCGACCCAACCGGTCAGCTGCTGCACCAGCTGGCCGTCGCTGAGTGAGGTGAAGCCGCCGCTGCCGTAGATGGGTGCCCCGTCCTGGACCTGGCCCAGAAGCTTGGCCAGGGGCATCCCCAGCAGCTTGGCCTTGAGGTCCCAGAGGGAGATGTCCACCGCCGCGATGGCCATCGAGGCGACCCCGGGCCGGCCCATGTTGCGGATCGCGCGGACCATCTGGGACCAGCACCCGGAGATGTCCAGCGGATCGCTTCCCAACAGCTGTGGCTCGAGCAGGTCGGCGATCAGCCGGGCGGCGGCGGGGGTCGCGTAGGAGAAGCCCAGTCCGGTGCAGCCCTCGGCCCGAGGCTCGCAGAGAACCACCGTGGTGGCGTCCCAGGTGAGGGTGGCGTCGGATTCCGGGGCCTCGGTGGGGACGGTGTAGACGCTCACGTCGATCCCCTCGATCTCAGCCACGAGAGCCACTCCCTTGAGCCCTGGCGCTGGAGGCCGCGACCGCGCCCAGGCCCGCCAGCAGGCTGGCCACTGCGGCATCGGCAAGTGCTCCGCGGCGCCAATCGGGACGGAGCCTGGCCAGTACCAGCATGCTGGCGGCGTGGGTCGCGTCGGTGGCGACACCCAGCCAGAGGACGCTGGCACGGGGCAGCGCCAGGGAGAGTGCCGCCTGAGCCAGCTGACGCACTCCCAGCACCCGCAGCAGCAGCCTCACCTCCCCACCCGACTCCGGCGCCGCGAGGTCGGCCGCGAGCAGCCGGGGAGCCACCAGATCGGCGCTGCCCAGGGTCGCCCGGAGCAGGCTCAGCCGGAGGCCCGGCCGGTATCGGTGCCGGCGGCGCGGGTTGGATGAGGGGCCCGCCGCAGCCAGCCCGTTCGCCGGTCGCGACGCCAAGGCGGTCAGTGGGGCCATCTGCCTCGGCCCGCTCGGGCGGCGAGCAGACCGCCGAGGATGGCCGCGCCGCCGAACCCGGCCAGCCGCCGGCGGTGGTGCGACACCCAGAGCTCCAGGCTCTTGGAGTGGGCGCGGTCGTCGAAGATCCCGTGTGCCCCGAAGTCCCGACCATCCTCGCCGTCGGCGGGCCGCCAGAGGTTCTGAGGACGGTCGGCCGCCGCCGGTTGGCTCGTCTGCTGTGACTTGTACCCGGTCCTGGCCAAGTAGAGGTCGAGGAGAGGGGCGGCGAACTTGTTCGCCAGGATGCTGGCGGCGGTGCTCTCACCCACCCAGTACTGCTTGCGCTGGGGGTGGTCGGCGGCGTAGAGGACGCCGCGGGCGGCCACCTCTGGCTGGTAGATCGGAGGCACCGGCTGGGGATGGTTGGGCAGCCTCGAGAGCACCCATGAGAACTGGGGGGTGTTGACCGCCGGCATCTGGACCACCGTGATTCGCACCCGGCTGTGGCTGTGCAGCAGCTCGGTGCGAACCGAGGAGGTGAAGCCGTTGATCGCGTGCTTGGCACCGCAGTAGGCGCTCTGCAGGGGGATGCTCCGCTCCGAGAGCGCCGATCCGACCTGGACGATGGTGCCCAGGTCGCGCGGCTGCATCAGGTCGAGGGCCACCCTGGTGCCGTGCACAAAGCCCAGGTAGCTGACCTCGGTGACCCGGCGGAACTCCTCCGGCTTGATCTCTCGGAAGGGGGCGAAGACCGAGGTGAAGGCAACGTTGACCCAGACCTCGATCGGACCCAGCTCGACCTCGACCCGCCGGGCGGCGGCCTCGACCTCGGCGAAGTTGGCGACGTCGGTGGGAACCATCAGCGCCTGGCCCCCGGCCCGCTCCACGTCGGCGACCGCCCCCTTTAGGCCCCGGACGCCCCGGGCCAGCAGTCCGACCCGGTCGCCGCGGGCGCCGAAGAGCTTGGCGGTGGCCCGGCCCACCCCGGCGCTGGCCCCGGTCACCACCACCGTGCGGCTCATGCCGCCACTCCGCGGCCGAGGTGCTCCCCAAGGCGGGAGGCCAGGGCCATGATGGTCAGGGCGGGGTTGGCGGCGCCCTGGGTGGGGCAGACGCTGCCGTCGGCAATGTAGAGGTTGGGCACCGCCCAGGAGCGCAGGTTGGCGTCGACAACGCTGTTCTGAGGCGCGCTGCCCATCCGGGCCCCGCCGATGAGGTGGGCGTAGCGGCGGATGGTGAGCACGTCCTGGGCCCCTGAGGCACCCAGGATGTTTTGGATCACCTTGCTGCTGTAGGCCAGGTTGGCCCGGTCGTTGTCGCACATGCTGTAGTCGAAGCGGGCGATGGGCAGGCCGTACACGTCCGTCTCCCCGGCCAGGCTGACCCGGTTGTCGGGCTGGGCCAGGAGCTCGCAGAGGACCCCGATGGTGGACCAGTGGTTGTAGTCGCGCATGTACTCCCGCAGCGCCCTGCCCCAGTGCCCGTCGGCGAGCACGTGCTCGGCCCAGCCGATCGGCTCAGGGGCGACCGTCTGGATCGAGAAGCCCCTGGCGAAGCCACGGCCCTCGTCGGTCTCATAGAAGTCCTCGGAGGAGACCTCCGGGGGCGGCCCCTTGTACATCCGCAACTCGCTGGGGAAGCGGCCCCCGGACTGGGTGGCCCCCTGAACCATGACGTAGCGGCCGACCTGGTCCTCGTTGTTGCAGAGGCCGTTGGCAAAGCCCTTGGTGGCGGAGTTGAGCAGCAGCCGGGGGGTCTCGATCGAATAGCCGGCGACGGCGACCACGCGGGCCCGCTGCATCCGCTCGCCCTCCCCACTCTCGGGGAGATAGGCAACCCCGGTGGCGCGGCCGCGGGAGTCGAGGACCACCCTCGAGGCCATCGACCTGGCGCGGATCTCGACCCGGTGCGCCAGGGCATCGGGGAGGTGGGTGACGTAGGGGCTGGCCTTGGCGTTGACCTTGCAGCCCTGGAGGCAGTAGCCCCGGTAGATGCAGTGCGGCCGGTTGCCGAAGGTGCCGTTGACGATCCCCACCGGCCCCACCCGCATGGTGATCCCCTCACGGATCGCCCCCTGCCAGAGCACCGAGGCCGCGGCCGAGATGGGGTGGGGCGAGAAGGGATAGGAGTGGGGGTGGCCCCAGGGCCAGTCCTGCCCGGCCACCGGCAACTCGGCCTCCACCCGCTCGTAGTGGGCCAGGAGGTCTTGGTAGGCGATGGGCCAGTCGGCGCCTACCCCGTCCGCGGTGTGGGTGCGGAAGTCGGAGGGGTGGAAGCGGGGGGTGTAGCCGGCGTAGTGGACCATCGAGCCCCCCACGCCCCGCCCCGAGTTGTTCTTGCCCAACTCCACGGGGTCGCTGCCGCCGATGATCCGCTTCTCGGTCCAGTAGAGCTGGTGGGATCCAGCCTCGTCGGAGACCCAATCCTCGTCCGGGTGCCAGAACGGTCCCGCCTCGATGATCACCACCCTCCAGCCCCGCCGGGCCAGCCGCTGGGCCAGCACCGATCCCCCCGCCCCGGCGCCAACCACGCAGAGGTCGACCTCCTCCTGGTCGGGGTAGCGGGTCATGGTCTCCTCGCCGGGAAGGTCACGGCGATGGACGTCGAGCAGGAACCGGGAGTCGTTGTCGCGGGGCCCCCGCGACCCCTTGAGAAGATGGCGCATCAATCCCGTCCCGCCTGTACCTGGCGGACCGGATCCGCGGCGGTCGCCCCCCGGCGCTCGAAGGGCTCGGTGGTGCTGGTCGGGCCCAGCCGCATGAAACCGCGGGGATAGGCGGGACCTCCAAATCCGATCTCGTTCCAGGCCCAGGGGTGGGAGTAGAAGGCGGAGAGGATCATGCGCATGCAAACCGCCCAGGCCCGGCTCACGTTGAGGGCGGCCAGCGCGGGCGCTTGCAGCCGGCCCGCGGCAAAGTCCCCCACGATCGCCTCCTGAAGCTCCGCCTCCAGGGCGGCGAAGCGGGTGCCCCGATGCCGCTCCGCGGCGACCTGGTCGAGGCCGCTGAGAACCAGCCGCCAGGTGTCTCGGTCATCGGGCAGGTCGGCGTACTGGAAGCCGTCCAGGCGGCCTGCCGCCAGCTTCTGGTCGATCATCTCCCCGACCGGGATCCTGGGCTCGGAGTCCTGGGCCAGGGCGCGGTCGCAGAGGGCCTGCAGGGTGGGCTGTTCTTGGGGGGTGAAGAAACCGAAGCGGCGCGGGGTGTCAACCCGGTCCCAGACCACGCTTCGGGTGGCCTCGTCCCAGGTGGCCGCGGCGTCGAAGACGTCGTAGTCGGGGTAGCGCCCCACCATCTGAGGCGTTACCCCACGGCGCTGCCGGGGTAGCCAGGAGGGATGGGGCGGCTGACCATCGGCGCGCAGGTTGGGGAGGTGGTCCGGGAGGCTGAGGTCGATCTTGGCCGCGATGTCGCGGAGGCGGGCCACCGCTAGCGCTCCCGGCGCAGCAGGGCGGCCAGCAGGCCCATCCCCCCGACCAGGGTCATCAGGCCGGGGGCGGCGATCGGGGGACCGGTGGGCACGTTGTACGAGGCGAGCCCCCAGCCGCCGGGCTTGCGGCTCACCCCGCGGGCGTGGAAGTAGCTGCCGAGCAGTCCGTTGGCGGTGTAGATCAGGGCGGTGGCCGGCAGGGCGGTCTTGGCCCAGCGCTTGCTGAACACTCCCATCACCCCCGCCAGCATCACCGGGGGTGTCACCAGGATCGGGCTCCACATCCACTTGTTGCCAAAACTGGCCCGGTAGTGCTCGATGAAGACCTCCGAGGTGGTGACCAGGGCGGCGACCGCGGTCAGCCCTGAGAGCGAGCGCTCGAAGGTACCGTGCTGGACGTTGCGGACCAGCTGGTCGATCAGGTGTTCCGCCTCGCCCATCGCCTCCCCGTGGCTGCTGCCCTTGATCCTGGCCATCGTCAGCGACCCGGCACCAGTTCCTGGGCGATCTCGCGCGCCCCCTCCAGAGCCCCTCGCCAACCCTCCTTGGGGTCGCCCAGGGTGGACTTGAGCAGCGCCCGCGCCTCCTTGGCAGTGACATGGGGTGGGATTGGCGGCTCGTCGGGGGTGGTGATGGCGTCGACGATCACCGGCCGGTCCGCGGCAAACGCCTGATCCAGGGCACTCTCGATCTGGTCCGACCGCTCCACCTTGATGCCCCGGAGCCCGATCAGGTTAGCGTAGTCCGCGAAGGGCATGTAGGGGATCTCCTGGGATGCCTGGAAGCGAGGATCGCCCTCCATCGCGCGCTGCTCCCAGGTGACCTGGTTGAGGTCCTGGTTGTTCAGCACCAGGACCACCAGCCGGGGGTCGGCCCAGCTCCGGTAGTACTTGAGCGCGGTGAGCATCTCGGCCATGCCCCCCATCTGCATGGCACCGTCGCCGACCATGGCCACGGCGACCCGATCCGGGAAGGCGAACTTGGCGGCGATGGCGTAGGGCACCCCAGGGACCATGGTGGCCAGGTTGCCCGACAGCATCGCCTTCATCCCCTGGCGGATCCGCACCTGGCGGGCATACCAGTTGGCCGCTGACCCGGAGTCGGCGGAGAGGATTGCTTCGTCGGGCAGGTGGCGTGAGAGCGAGGCGAAGAGGCCCTGGGGCCGAATCCGCCCGTTGAGGTCGCTGGGCTCGCCGCGCTCCTCCATCAGCCGCCACCACTCGGCCACCTCCTTCTCGATCTGCTCCTGCCAGGAGCGGTCGCCCTGGCGCCGGAGACGGGGCAGCAGCTCGCGGAGGGTGTCCTTGGAGTCGCCCACCAGGGCCAGCTCCATGGGGTAGCGGATCGAGAGGTTGCGCGCGCTGCGGTCGATCTGGATCGCCCGCGCCTGGCCCGGGGGCGGCAGGAACTCCGAGTAGGGGAAGCTGCTGCCCACCATGAGCAGGGTGTCGGCGCCCTGCATCAGCTCCCAAGAGGGCTTGGTCCCCAGCAGCCCGATCGCCCCGGTGCAGTAGGGAACGTCGTCGGGGATTGCCGCCTTGCCCAGCAGCGCCTTGGCCACCCCTGCGCCCAGCTGGTCGGCCACCGCCCGCACCTCGTCGCTGGCGTGGAGCGCTCCCTGGCCCACCAGGAGCGCCACCCGGCGCCCCTGGTTGAGGATGTCGGCCGCCGCTTGCAGCTGCTCCTCGGTGGGGATCTGGCGCGGTGCCCACCAGCCCACCCCGGAGTGGATGGTGTGGGTCTCGAGGGGCTGTTCCGGCACCGCCTTCTGGTCCTGGATGTCGGCGGGGACGATGACGCAGGTGACCGTGCGCTCAGCCTGGGCGATACGCAGGGCACGGTCGATCATGTGATGGACCGTGGAGGGCTCGGTCACCTGCTGCACGTAGGCCGAGGCCACGTCGGAATAGAGCTGGAGCAGGTTCACCTCCTGCTGGAAGTCCCCACCCATGGCCCGGTTGAAGGTCTGACCCACGATCGCCACCACCGGGGTGTGGTCCAGCTTGGCGTCATAGAGGCCGTTGAGCAGGTGGATCGCACCGGGACCGGAGGTGGCCATGCACACGCCCACCCGGCCGGTGAACTTGGCGTGGCCGCAGGCCATGAATGAGGCCATCTCCTCGTGGCGGGTCTGGATGAAGCGGATGCGGTCCTCGACCCGGCGCAGCGCGCCCAGCAGCCCGTTGATTCCGTCGCCGGGATAGCCATAGATGGTGTCGACGCCCCATTCGATGAGGCGCTGGCACAAGCTGTCGCCTGCGGTCATGGTCATGGCCCAGTCCTCGCTTCTGTAAGGAGTGGCCCCCTGCCATGCCTAACGGCGCCGGCGCCGAACCGGGTCGGCCGACGGCCGACCCGCGGTCAGCCGGAGTGGGTTCCGCGGCGCTCCCGGTAGCGGGCGATGAGGCGGTTGGTCGAGCTGTCGTGGCGAAGCTCGGGCTCTCCCTCCGCCTCCAGCTCGGGGATGATCCGGTCGGCCAGGATTTTGCCCAGCTCCACCCCCCACTGGTCGAACGAGTCGATCTGCCAGATCGCTCCCTCGGTGAAGGTCTTGTGCTCGTAGAGGGCGATCAACTTGCCCAGGGTCTCTGGGGTGAGCCGGTCGATCAGGATGGTGGTGGTGGGCCGGTTGCCCTGGCACACCCGGTAGGGGATCTGCCACTCCGGGGACCCGCTCTCCCGAAGCTCCTCCGCGGAGCGTCCGAAGGCCAGGGCCTCGGTCTGAGCGAGGAGGTTGGCCATCAGCAGGTCATGGTGGCGGCCGACGGGGTTGAGAGGTGAAGCGAAGCCGATGAAGTCGCAGGGGATCAGCTTGGTGCCTTGGTGGATGAGCTGGTAGAAGGCGTGCTGGCCGTTGGTTCCGGGCTCGCCCCAGATGACGGGGCCGGTCTGATAGTCGAGGTCCGCCCCGCGCAGGTCGACATGCTTGCCGTTGCTCTCCATCTCCAGCTGCTGGAGGTAGGCGGGGAGCCGCCCCAGGTAGCGGTCGTAAGGAAGCACCGCCTGGGTCTCGGCACCGAAGAAGTTGCCATACCAGATGGAGAGCAGCCCCAGCAGCACCGGCAGATTGGCGCCTAGGGGAGCCGAGCGGAAGTGCTCGTCCATGGCGTGCAGTCCGTGGAGCATCTCCTGGAACTGCTCCGGGCCGATGGCGATCATCAGGGAGAGCCCGATCGCGGAGTCGTAGGAGTAGCGGCCGCCGACCCAATCCCAGATGGGGAACATGTTCTGGGGGTCGATGCCGAACTCCGAGACGCCCTCCGAGTTGGTGGAGACCGCCGCGAAGTGGCGGGCCACGGCGGCGCTGTCTCCCCCCACCTGGCTCAGCAGCCAGTCCCTTGCGGTGCGGGCATTGGTGAGGGTCTCCAGGGTGTGCCAGGTCTTGGAGCAGACGATGAAGAGGGTCTCGGAGGCGTCCAGTCCCCTGGTCGCCTCCACGAAGTCGTTGGCGTCGATGTTGGCGATGAATCGCACCCGGAGGTCGGGGCGGGCGTAGTGGCGCAGGGCCTCGTAGGCCATCACCGGACCCAGGTCGGAGCCGCCGATGCCGATGTTGATGACGTTGCGGATCGGCCGGCCGGTGTGCCCCAGCCAGCTGCCGTCTCTGACCCGGCGGGCGAAGTCGGAGGCCCGCTCCAGGACCCGGTGCACCTCGGGAACCACGTCCTGGCCGTCGACCACGAATGTCTCCCCTCGAGATGCCCGCAGGGCCACGTGGAGCACCGCCCGGCCCTCGGAGACGTTGATCCGCTCGCCCCCGAACATGGCCTCGATCCGCGCCCGTAGCTGCCGCTCCTCGGCCAGCTGGATGAGCAGCCTGACCGTCTCGTCGGTGATCCGGTTCTTGGAGTAGTCCAGGTAGATCCCGCAGGCCTCGAGGGCCATCCGCTCACCCCGCTCCGGGTCGGCGTCGAAGAGATCTCGCAGCCGCCTGTCCCGTACCTCCCAGTGGTGCCGTTGCAGGGTCTGCCAGGCGGGGCCCTTTGGGAGCGGCAGCGCTGGGCCGGCGGCGATGGCCGGGGGCGGGTCCGGCGCGGTGCCGGCCACCTCAGCCACCCTCGCTGAGCTGGCCGGCCTTGCCCTCGATGCACTTGAGCAGGCTCTGCCAGGACTCGTCGAAGGCCTGGGCGCCCTCCAGCTGCAGCTGCTTCGCCACCTCCTGGGGACTGAGCCCGGCGGCCGCGAGTTCGGCCATGACCGCGTCGGCGTCCCCGCCATCCGCGGGGAGCATCCGGTCCACCCGGCCGTGGTCGGCGAACGCCAAAAGGGTCGAGTCGGGCATGGTGTTGATGGTGTGGGGCGCGGCCAGGGCCGAGACGTAGAGGACGTCAGGAGCGTTGGGGTCCTTGGTCGAGGTGCTGGCGAACAGGAGCCGCTGGGGCCGGGCCCCAAGGTTCGCCAGCCGCTGCCAGCGCTCCGAGTCGAGCAGCTCGCGGTAGGACCGGTAGGCCTGGCTGGCGGCGGCGATCCCCACCCGGCCGCGCAGGCTCTCCGGAACCTGCTCGCCCACCTTCTTGTCCCAGCGGCTGACGAAGATCGAGGCGACCGAGTCCACGGCGGGGCTGAGATCCGCCTCGAGCCGTCGCTCCAGGCCCTTCAGGAAGGCCTCGGCGGCGGCCTGGTACTGGCTGGCCGAGAACAGCAGGGTGACGTTGATGGGCACGCCTGAGAAGATCGACTCCTCGATCGCCCGCAGCCCCGCCGGGGTCCCCGGGATCTTGATGAAGACGTTGGCCCGCTCGGCCATCTGATGCAGCCGCCGGGCGGCCGCGACCGTCTCCTCGGCCCGGTCCGCCAGCAGCGGCGAGACCTCCAGGGAGACCCAGCCATCCACCCCCTGGGTGCTCTGGTGGATGGGGGCGAAGAGCTGGGCGGCCTGGCGCAGGTCGGCGATCGCCAACTGGAAGAAGATGTCCTCCGGCTCCCGGCCCTTGGCCAACCCCTCGGCAATGTCCTGGTCGTAGGCTCCGCTGTGCTCGATGGCCTTGTCGAAGATGCTGGGGTTGGAGGTCAGCCCGCTCAGGGAGTACTCCGAGATGTGGCGCTCCAGAGTGCCGCTCTGGAGCATCTCCCGGGTGATGTTGTCCAGCCAGAGGCTCTGGCCGGCGTCGTGCAGCGCTTGAGTCGGCTTCATGCTTGCTCCTTCAGATTGGGGGTCCCGGAGGGGCCGTCGCGGGGAGGGTCACGCGAGCCCCGGGAAGGGGTCAGTCAGCGCCCCCATGACGTGGGCCGCGCCGGCCGCCCGCAACTGCTCGAGGCTGTAGTGCCCGGTGGCGACCCCGATCCCGGTGGCTCCCGCGGCGAGGGCCGCCTCCATGTCCCTCGGGGTGTCTCCCACCACCATAACCTGCTCCGCGCTCAGCTCGGCGTGGTGCAACTGGCTGGCCTTCCCGACCGCCAGCCGGGTCAGCTCGGCACGGTCCGGGGAGTCCGAGCCGTAGGCGCCGAAAATGAAGAAGCGGTTGAGGTTCCCGGGCATCATCTTGGTGCGCGCGGCGCCCTCCATGGCGCCCGAGACCACCCCCAGGATCGCCCCCGCCTCCCCGAGCCGGACCAGGGTCTGCTCCACCCCGTCGAAGACTTTGTAGTCCTTCGAGTGCCAGATGTCCTCGGCCAGGTGCAGCAGGTACTTGGCGTAGACCGCCACCATCTCCTCCGGGGTGGGCTGGCGCCCCATCACCGCCGCGAAGGTCTGGCTGCCCACCTCGGGGTCGGTCTCACCGGCCGAGGTGTGCTTGCCGATGTCAGCCTCGACCCCGTACAGCTCATCGAAGGCGTAGGCCCAGCTCCGAGCGCCCGCCCCCCCGGTGTGGACCAGGGTCTCGTCGATGTCGAAGAGCACGGCCACGGGCTTGGGCAGGCTCGCTGATCCGACAGCGCTCACGAGGCCGGCCCGCGCTCGTCGTGGCCGCCGAACTGCTTGCGCATCGCCGACAGCGCCTGGTTGGCGAACTCATCGAGGCCCCTGGAGGAGAAGCGGGAGTAGAGGGCGGCGGTCAGCACCGGGGCGGGCACCCCCTCGTCGATTGCCGCGATCGAGGTCCAACGACCCTCCCCGGAGTCCGAGACCCGGCCCTGGAAACCGCTCAGGTCACCCGACTCCTGGAGGGCGATGGCCGTGAGATCGAGCAGCCAGGACCCGATCACGCTGCCCCGGCGCCAGACCTCGGCCACCTCGGAGGTGTCGATCTGGTAGCGGTAGAACTGGGGCTGCTCCATGGGGGCGGTCTCGGCGTCGGACTGCTCCAGGTGGGCCCCGGCGTCGGCTCTGTGGAGGATGTTCAGCCCCTCTGCCAAGGCGGCCATCATGCCGTACTCGATGCCGTTGTGAACCATCTTGACGAAGTGGCCGGCGCCGTTGGGGCCGCAGTGCAGGTAGCCCTGCTCCGCCGGACCCGGGGTTCCCCGGCGGCCGGGGGTGCGGGGGGCGGAGTCCACCCCAGGGGCGATGGTGGCAAAGATCGGCCTGAGGTGGGTGAAGGCGGCCTCCTCGCCGCCGATCATGAGGCAGTAGCCGCGCTCCAGCCCGAAGACCCCCCCACTGGTGCCGCAGTCGACCAGCTTGATCCCCTTCTCCCCGAGGGCCGAGGCGCGGCGGATGTCGTCCCGGTAGTAGGAGTTGCCGCCGTCGATGATCATGTCGCCGCGCTCCATCCGGTTCGCCAGCTGGCTGATCGTGGAGTCGGTGATCTCGCCAGCGGGCACCATCACCCAGGCCGCCCGGGGCGGGCTCAGCTGAGCGACCAGGTCGTCGATCGAGCTGGCCCCGGTGGCGCCCTCGCCGACCAGCTCCTGCACCGCCTTGGGGTTGACGTCGAAGACGACGCATCGGTGCCTGTCGCGCATCAGCCGGCGGACCAGGTTGGCCCCCATCCGGCCCAGGCCCACCATGCCTAGCTGCATCGGTTCACTGCTGGCCATGACTTCCTCCTTGATCATCGCCGGATCGGTTGGTTTCAGCCCCCCGCATCACCCGGAGTGGGATCCAACCAGGGCTCCTGCCAGGCCGGGTGGCCGCGCACCAGTGCCTGGGCCTCGGCCGGCCCCCATGATCCCTGGGCATAGCCGTGCAGCGGCGGCGGCGCCTCCAGCAGGGGCTGGACGATCCTCCAGGTCTCCTCGACGCTGTCCTCCCGGGTGAACAGGTGGCGGTCGCCACGCATGGCGTCGTGGAGCAGCCGCTCGTAGGGGCTGAGCGGCTCGCCCAGCTCTTTGGCGAAGGACAGGTCGAGGTGCACCGGCTGCGAGATCCGGCGGCCGCTGCCCTGGGAGATCAGGGTGATCCGAAGACCGGGATCGGGGTCGATCCGGAGCACCACCTGATTGGCCTCGGGCTGGCCGCCCCCACCCAGGAAGGCCAGCCGCGGGGGATGGCGAAAGACCAGGCGGACCTCGGTGACCCGCTGCGCCATCGCCTTGCCCGCTCTGATGAAGAAGGGGACCCCCAGCCAGCGCCAGTTGTCGACCCCCAGCCGGAGCGCCACATAGGTCTCGGTCTTGGACCCCCGGGCCACGCCCTCAACCTTGCGGTAGCCGCGGTACTGACCCCTGACGCAGTGGGCCGGGTCGGCATCCGGGATGGCCCGGAAGACGTCCACTTTCTTGTTGCGCAGGGCGTCGGCGTCCGAGCCTGCCGGGGGCTCCATCGCCACCAGGGCGAGCACCTGGAGTAGGTGGTTCTGGACCACGTCCCGCACAGCGCCCACCGCGTCGTAGAAGGCTCCCCGGTCAGCCACCGCGAAGTCCTCGGCGAGGGTGATCTGCACGCTGGCCACGTGATCCCGGTTCCAGACCGGCTCCAGGAGGTCGTTGGCGAAGCGCAGGAACTGGATGTCCATCACCGGTTCCTTGCCCAGAAAGTGGTCGACCCGCAGGATCTGCTCCTCCGCCAAAAGACTCCCCAGCTCGGCGTTGAGCGTCCTAGCCGAAGCCAGGTCATGGCCGAATGGTTTCTCCACCGCCACCCGGGCTCCTTGGGTGAGACCTGCCTTCGCCAGCGCCTCCACAATCGGGGCGAACAGCGAGGGCGGGGTCTCCAGGTAGAAGAGGGGCTGGGAGACTCCCTTGAGCCGGGCGGCCAGCTTGCGGTAGGTGCCGGGGTCGCCGAAGTCCCCGGCGACATAGGAGATCCGCCTGACGAAGTGGGAGAACTGCTGCTCTGAGAACTTCTGCCCGTCGGCTCGAAGCGCCTTGCGGATCTGCTCGCGCAGCGTCTGCTCCGACCAGTTGTCTTTGGCGACCCCAATCACCGGCCGGTCGAGGTGGCCCCGCTCCTCGAGTTTGAAGAGGGCCTGGAAGGTCATCTTTCGGGCCAGGTCGCCGGTGATCCCGAATATGACCAGCGCGCCCGCCTCCGGCGCATCCGATGTGGGCAAGAGCACCTCCATGGACTGGGTCCGCGCTTGGAATGGGATCTCGGCGCACCGTCCCTCGGGCCGTGGCGCCGGTCCGCCCCTGCCCCACCATAGCGCCGATATCTCGCGGTCCGCGCAGCGTAGTAGGCCTACTTCTATTGAACTCTCCGGGGAGCGGGGGCTTACCTTGGTGGGGTGATGAGCCCAGCCGCCCCTGAACCCGCATCGTCGCCAGGAGGGGCCGGGGACCGGTCCCCCTCCGGGGAGCAGTTCGAGATCACCTGGAAGGAGCAGCGGGCCACCGTGGTCGAGGTGGGTGGCGGGGTGCGCGAGTACTGCGCCGGGGAGCGGGCGGTGCTAGACCCCTATCCGATCGATGCGATGTGCGACGGCGCTCACGGAGCCCCCTTGATCCCATGGCCCAACCGGCTCGCCGACGGCCGCTACCGCTTCGACGGGGTCGACTACCAGGTGGCGCTCACCGAACCCGAGAAGTCCAACGCCATTCACGGGTTGCTGCGCTGGCGGCCCTGGAAGGCGCGCCGCCGCGAGCCCGCCCGGGTGGTCATGGCGGCGACCATCTTCCCGCTCCAGGGCTTCCCCTTCATGCTCGACGTCGAGGTGGAGTACCGTCTCGGCGAGGGTGGGCTCGAGGTGCGCACCGCGGCGACCAACCTTGGCTCCACTCCCTGCCCGTTCGGCGCTGGTCAGCATCCCTACCTGTCTGCGGGCGGGGGTCAGCTCGACGGCTGCCGGCTGGAGCTCCGCGCTGGGACCCGGATCGTCACCGACCCCGAGCGCCAGCTGCCGGTGGGAGAGGAGCCGGTCCAGGGCACCGCCTTCGACTTCCGCCAGGGCCGGGTGCTGGGCGACCTCCAGGTCGACTTCCCCTTCACCGACCTGGAGCGGGACCAGGACGGCCGCGCCTGGGCGGTGCTCACCGGAAACGACGGTCACGTTCGGAGCCTGTGGGTGGACCGGGCGTACTCCATCATCGAGGTCTACACGGGGGACACCCTCTCTCGCTCCCGGCGCCGGCTGGGACTCGGATCCGAGCCTATGACCTGCCCCCCTAACGCGCTCCAGACCGGCCAGCAGGTGGTCCGGCTGGAGCCGGGGCAGTCCTTTGCGTGCCGCTGGGGAGCTCGACTCAGCTGAACTAGAAACGACGCATGTCAGCGACCCCTCGAACTCAAAGTTGACGTTTAGATCGGTTTAGGCACCGCAACTGAGAGTGATCTGTTCGTATACTCGCCGTGATACGTGGACAGTCCCCGCGGAACTGGGCGGGGGGATATCGATATGGGAGGGACCAACATGGATCTCGGCAGCGTAGTAAGTTTCCCGGCGGGGCTGCCGCCATTCGCCATAGGCTTCTTCGGCTTGGGGACCGGCTATCTGATCTACGGACCGCAGGAGCTATTCGGGTTCCCGGCCAGGGATCCCAGCGTGAACCGTGCAACGGGCTGGTGGGGCATCTGGATGCCTGGCTTCTGTCAGTTCATGGCCGGTAGCTACCTTTTTGTCGGGATAGCGTGGTTCCACACGTTCCCGGCGGCCTACTACGCGGCAGCGTTGGCCTTCTCGGCCTACGGTATCCACTGGTTTGCCATCGGCATCAACCGCCTCCAGGGCAATGACTCGCGGCCCAACGCGTTCATGGCGATCGCCTTCCTGCTCATCTCCATCTTGGGCATGCTGGCATTCGGTGCGTCGTCGGTGCACGACATCCCGGTAGTCCTCCTCTTCGCAGGGCTTACCTGCATCTACGCCAGCGACATCTTCGCCAGCCTGAAGAACCCTATGGGTGAGAAGGCCCTCGGCTTCTTCCACCTCCTGACCGGCACTTGGCTCATGTACCTGATGTTCGCCACCACTCTCAACCTGGGAGTCGGCGACCACTTCTGGCTCTAGGCCAGAACTAGACCAGCCCTTTGCGGGGCGGGCGGCCTGGCCGCCAGCCCCGCAAAGGCCACCTGCTCGCTCGGGGGCGACTCAGGGCGCAGGCCCCTCCCAGTTCAGGCGGTCACCGGCGCCCCGTCGTCCGCCAGCAGTCCCGCTAGGAGCGAGACGGGCGGGGAACCGTGCTCCAGCACGGGATCGTAGGACGAGATGGGCCCCACCTTCTGGAAGAGGTCCTGGAGCTCGGTGTAGCCGACGAAGTAGGTGGAGAGCTGAGTGGAGGTGAGGCAGGCGCGGCGCCACTTGCCCTCGGCCTCGGCCCGCTCCTGGAAACCCCGCTCGATCAGCATGGCCACCGCCTCCTCCTCACCCATGCCCTCGGCGTGGACCGCGGCGTCAAGCACCGCGTTGAGAGTGCAGCGGAGGTGAACTTTGATCTGCTGGGTGCGGACCGGCAGACCGCCCAGACCCAGCTCCCGGACGATGCGCTCCGCGTGGCACGCCCAGCCCTCGACGAAGGGCCCGTTGAAGAACGCGGCTCTGGCCTTGGTGGGTCCCTGGAAGCTCCGCGACACCGCCAGCTGGAGCACGTGCCCGGGCATGGCCTCGTGAGCCATCAGCATCACCAGCATCGCCGAGTTGATCTCGCGGTAGAAGGACTCCACTCGATCTGCCGGCCAATCGTCGGGGGTGGGCGCGATCATGACCTTGGAGTGAGCGCCTTCTTCGAAGGGCCCCGCGGGCATGCAGTAGGCGAAGGCGGTGCCGCGCATGAACTCGGGGACCACCTCGAGGTCGTAGGGATCCTCGGGGATGGTGAATAGGCCGGAGGCGCGGACGGTGCTGGTCAGCTCGGCGAGAGAGCCGCTGGCCTCGGTGAGCACGGTGTGGTCGTCGGGCCGGGTCTCAGCCACCTGATCCAATGCCCGCTGGATGACCTCCCGGGGCGAGCCAGCGCCACCTGCCAACTCGGCGCAGGCCTCAGCCAGCTCCTCGGTAAGCACCTCGAGCCGCTGCTGGGCGCGCGCCAGGACCTGCTCCGGACTGAGCGGCGAGTGCAGGTCGAGGCGAAGCTTGCGGGCAAACAGCTCAGGCCCGAGGCGGAACTCGCCCTGGGCTGACTCCAGGGCATCCTGGAGGTAGGCGCCAAACGTCGCCCAGGCGGTGGTCGCCAAGCTCTGCGCCTTGGCCACCCGACCCCGCAACCCGATGTCGGAGATGTTGGCGGCGAGACGATCCACCTCATCCTGGATCAGGCGGACCACACCGGGATGCTGTTGCAGCGCGGTCTCCACGTGGACCCGGGGGGGGTTGGCCAGCTGCCGTTGCGCCAACTCGACCAGCTCAGGGATCGCCTCCAGGCGGCCGCATACCGAGCGCAGCCTCAGCTCCGCCGGCTGGGTGGCCTGGGAGAGGAGCGAGAAGATCCCGTCGCCGGGGTTGTAGGCCAAGGGGTTCCAGGTGGTCGGGTGCACCTCCTCGGCCACCAAGATCCGCAGCTCCAGCTCGTTCTTGAGCACCTCCAGGTCGATCTTGGACTCCGCGTCCAACTCCGTTCGATCGATGCTGGCGAGCTCCAGCTGGCGCTCGCGGAGACGGCGCGTCGCCGCCTCGACGCCGGCCTGGCTGCGGTCCGCGAGGCGATCATCGAAGCGATGCTCGCCGAGCGCCGTGGCCTCCTCCGGGCTCAGCTCCAGCAGCTCGTCGACGGTGGCGTCGGCGAGCGCTTGGAAGTTGGTCATGGACGCTTCAGTATCCCATTCGGGCCGAGGACGCAGCCAGGCGGGGCGGTCGCTACCATGACCTCCGAGGAGGCAGCCGAGGGTACCTGAGAGGATGGGATGGGCCGGATCAGCGTTGTCTGCGGAGCGGGTGGGAATCTGGGCCGGGTGGTCGCCAAGCTGCTGGCTGGGCGCGGGGACCGGGTGGTGGCGGTGGACTCCCCGAGGACGCCGCGGTCCGAGCTTGAGGCGAGGGTCCCCGGGGTTACCTGGGACCAGGCCGATCTCACCAGTCGAGAGCAGACCGAGCTCCTCTGGGAACGCATCGACGGGCTGGGTGACCCGCCGCTCTGGCTGGTTAACGTCACCGGTGGCTACCGGCCCGGCCGGGCCCTCGAAACCAGCGAGGCGGACTATCGCTTCCTGCTGGCCCTGAATCTGGACACCTGCTGGTGGTCCTGCCAATTCGGCGGCGCGCGCATCGCCGCGGCCGGCGGCGGCGGGATCGTCAATCTCTCCGCCCGCCAGGGACTCGAGGGCGGACCCGGCTCCGCCGCCTACGCCGTCTCCAAGGCGGCGGTGCTGCGACTGAGCCAGGCCCTGGCCGGGGAGCTGAAGTCGGAGGGAGTGCGGGTCAACGCTCTCCTACCCACCCTGATCGACACTCCGAGCAATCGCGCGGAGCGCTCAGTCGAGGCCATGCGCCGGGCGGTCTCGCCCGAGGCGGTGGCCCAGGTGATCGGGTGGCTCTGCAGCGAGGACGCGGCCGCGGTGACCGGGGCTGCGATAACCGTCTAGTCGACGCGGCGGCGAGCAGGCCGCTCGCTTACTCGCGCCCGGCGACCCCCAGCACGTCCCTCAGCACCTGGACCATCTCCTCGCGGACCCCCTCGATGGTGGCACCACCGAGGCCCCGGGTGGTGCCAATGGCCCCCGCCATGAGCGCTCCCAGGGCGGCCGATATCCGAACTCGGTCCCGCAGTGAGATCTCCGGATTGGCGACAAAGTCCGCCCAGCGCCGCTCCAGAAGGTCGTGTTCCCCCTGGTGCTCCGGGTCATGCTTCCCGAGCGCCTCCACCGCGGTGCGGTTGCGCTCCATCAGCATGAAGACCTTGCGCTGGGCCAAGACGCTGTCCAGCAGGAGCTCGCAGGCGCGCAGCGCCGCGGTCGCCTCGACCGGACCTCCCCGAAGCGGCAGGATGTCGAGTCCGTGATGCCCCACCCCGTGGACCCGGTCCACCAGCGAGGCCAGGATCTCCTCCTTGCTATGGAAGTGGTAGTAGAGGGCGGCCTTGGTCACTCCGACCCGCTCCGCCACCTCACGCAGCGACGTCTTGTCGAAGCCCTGCTCAGTGAAGAGGTCCAGCGCCGCCTGGAGGATGACCTCCCTGGTGGAGGCGTTCTCGGGCTCACCGGAGGGGTCTCGACTCATTGCCTTACTTGACGGCAGGTAGGCATCGTAGGTACCATCGCATCTAGTTTACCTGTCGGACAGTAAGGAGATCCAGGATGGAAGATGTGGCTCCGATCCTGGTCGAGGGGCTGGTCAAGGTCTACGGCACGACCCGGGCGGTCGACGGCCTGGATCTCAGCGTGGAGCGGGGCAGCGTGGTCGCGGTCCTGGGCCCCAACGGCGCCGGCAAAACCACCCTCACCCGGATCCTGGCCACTCTGGCCAAGCCCACCGCGGGACGGGCCCTGGTGGCCGGCTTCGACGTCGTTCGGCAGGCCGCCCAGGTGCGCCGCCACATCGGCATCACCGGGCAGTCCGAGAGCATCGACGAGTACCTCACCGGGCGTCAGAACCTGGTGATGGTGGGTGAGCTCAGCCGGTTGCCCCGCACCGAGGCCAGGCGCCGGGCCGACGACCTCCTGGAGCGCTTCGAGCTCACCGAAGCGGCCGGCCGGATCACCAAGACCTACTCCGGCGGCATGCGTCGCAAGCTCGACCTCGCGGCCAGTTTGATCACCCAGCCCGAGGTTCTCTTCCTCGACGAGCCGACCACTGGGCTCGATCCCCGGGCCCGGATCGGCATGTGGGCCCTGATCCGCGAGCTGGGCGCCGCCGGGACCACCCTGCTGCTCTCCACCCAGTACCTCGACGAGGCCGACCAGCTGGCCCATCAGATCGCCGTGGTCGACCACGGCAAGGTGATCGCCTGGGGAACCCCGGACCAGCTCAAGACCCAGGTGGGGGGTGCCGTCCTCGAGGTGACCGTGCCCCCCGGCACCGACATCACCCGCGCCGCCGAGCTGCTGCGGGGCGCTACCGCTGGCCCGGTCACTGTGGATGCGCGCCGGCACCGCCTGTCGCTGCCCGCGGCGACCGAGCCCGGCCTGGTGACCAAGGTGGTGCGGGCCCTCGACGGCGGCGGGGTGGCGGTCGACGACGTCGGCGTGCACCGCCCGGCCCTGGACGATGTGTTCATGACCCTCACCGGGCATCACGCCGAGACCGAGGCGGAGGAGGCGGCATGAGCGCCGGACCGCTGACCCGGACCGGACCGGCCCCACCTGGGGTGGGCGAGACCGGGCTCTCCCGGGTGGTGTGGTTCCTGCGGGATGTCCTGGTGCTCAGCCGCCGCAGCCTGGTGCACGTCGTCCGTGACCCTGCCCAGCTGGCCGACGTGACCATTCAGCCGATCATGTTCGTGGTCCTCTTCACCTACGTCTTCGGCAGCGCCATCCGCCTTCCCGGCGGCGGCAACTACCACGAGTACCTGGTTGCCGGGATCTTCGGGATCACCATGGCGGGGGCGGCTCCCGGGGTGGCGGTGGGTCTCGCCACTGACATCAAGTCGGGCATCATCGACCGCTTCCGCTCCCTGCCGATGTCGCGGGCCGCGGTCTTGGCGGGGCGGCTCACCGCCGACCTGCTGACGGCGGTGCTGGGGCTGGTGGTGGTGGTCGCGGTGGGGTTGCTGGTGGGGTGGCGGGTGCACACCAGTCCCGAGGAGGTGGCGG
>JBOHUH010000060.1:0-30948 GCA_050733915.1 Candidatus Dormibacteria bacterium
GGTGAATGGAATGGACTGGCCCACCCCGTCTAACCACTCCACCGTCAGCGCCCGCCGCTCCTCGTCATAGGCGAAGCGGCGCGGCGTGACGGGGTCAGCCTCGTCGGTGTCCCGGGAGCTGCTGGGCACGGGTTCCATTCTGGGGCCGGGCTCCTCATCCCTAGGCGCCCCCGGTACGCGGCGAAGGGGTGCGAGCGCATCGCCTCCTCCCTGCCCAGACCGTATGCTGGCCCGCGATGCCTGCTCGCGAGAGAACCGTCGAGCCCCAGGACCTCGACGCCGACCCCGGCACCCCGATCGACCGCAACCTGGCCCTGGAGCTGGTCCGGGTCACCGAGGGGGCCGCCATGGCGGCAGCCCGGCTGATGGGACGGGACGACAAGATCGCCGCCGACCGGGCAGCGGTGGAGTCGATGCGTCGCAGCCTCTCTCACGTGGACATGGCGGGCGTGGTCAAGATCGGGGAGGGGGAGAAGGACAAGGCGCCGATGCTCTACATCGGAGAGCAGATCGGCAATGGCAGCCCCCCTCTGGTCGACGTGGCGGTGGATCCGATCGATGGAACCCGGCTGGTGGCCCGGGGTCTTCCCGGTGGGATCGCCACCGTGGCGCTCTCCGGGCGAGACACCCTGCTCCAGACCCACTGCGCCTACATGGAAAAGCTGGTGGTCGGCCCCCGAGCGCGGGGGGTGATCGACCTGCGCGTCTCCCACACCGAGAACCTGGAGCGGATCGCCACCGCCGAGCAGCGCCCGGTGCACGATCTCACTGTCGTGGTCCTCGACCGTCCCCGTCACGAGGAGATGCTCCGGGAAATTCGGGCCACCGGGGCACGGGTCAAGCTGATCACCGACGGGGACGTCGCCGCCGGGATCATGGCCGCCCTCCCCGAGAGGACCGGGCTCGACGTGCTCCTCGGGATCGGAGGAGCCACCGAGGCGGTCCTGACCGCCTGTGCGGTGCGCTGCATCCACGGGGACATGCAGTGCCGGCTCTGGCCCCGTGACGACGCCGAGCGCGAGCTGATCACCGCCGAAGGCTTCTCCGAGGAGCAGATCTTCGAGGCGGTCGACCTCTGCAGCGGCGACAACATCTTCTTCGCCGCTACTGGGATCACCGACGGGGAGATGCTGGGCGGGGTCAGGTTCGCCGGCGAGACGGTCGAGACCCACTCCGTGGTGATGCGCTCCTACAGTGGCACGGTGCGCTGGATCGACGCCTTCCACAACCTGGCCCAGCTCCGGCTCCGCAACGAGTTCGACCGGCTCGCCGGGGTCTGAGGCAGCGCGGCGCGGCCGCTCACATTCCCCCGGGCGCGTCCTCAAGCCGGAAGCCCGAGCCGTCGGCGCCGCAGACCACGCAGCGGTCGGGATACTCCAGGCCCCGCTCGGTGCCGCCGCACTGCCCGCAGACCCACTGGTGGCGGGCGAAGAAAATGACCAGATCGGTGCGCGAGACCAGCCCCACCAGCTTGCCGTGACGCACCACCGGGAGGCGACGGATCCGCTGCGCCATCAGGATCTCGGCGGCCTGGCTGAGGCGGACCTCCTCCTCGATAGTCTTGGGGTCGGGGGACATGATCTCCGCCACCGTCGCCCCCTGCTTCAAGACCACGTCCATCTCACTGACCACCCCAACCACGTGGTGGTGGTCGTCGAGGACCGGCATCCCGGTGATGTGGTGCTGGTGGAGCATCTCCGCGGCCTCGGTCACCGTGGCCTCAGGGCCGATGGTGATCACCGCGCGGGTCATCACCGACGCCACAGTGGCCTCGCCCGGTGGTCGTGACTCGATCGCTGCTGCCATGGCACCACCTCCTTCGGTCAAAATAGAGGCTGTCGGGCGAGTGCGGCCTGTGGTCGCGCAGCTTATCGCGGAGCTGGGGACCACCTAGCCGACGGGGCCGTCCGGCGCCCCCCGTTTGCTAATGTGCCGCAGTCGCCATATCAGAGTGAAGTAGAGAGGTCCTCATGAGCAAGCTCGCCGCTCCCTACTCGCCTTCCGCCCGGCACACCCGGCTGCACCCCACCCAGGAAGATCTGCGCCGGCTCACCGCGGCCATGCCCACCGCCCGGCCCACCGCCTACGACAACTACAACGTCAAGACCAAGGCGCTGGCGCGCAGCACCGCGTCCACCTATATCGTCACCGACCACCCGGAGATCACCTCGAGCCAGACCATCGGCACCGAGGAGGGCCGCCGGGTGGCCCGGCTTCAGGAGGACTACCTCCAGGGGCAGGACGTGATCGTGATCGACGGCTACGTCAATAATGACCCCGACTTTCGATCCCCAGTGCGCTTGGTGATCGAGGAGGCGGGGGCGAACATCGCCGGGATGCAGGACCATCTCCTCTTCAAGGGCGAGGAAGTGGACGCAGACTTCCTTCCCGAGTTCAGCCTGATCTACACCCCGAGGCTGACCGCGCCAGGTTACCCAGAGGACCGGCTGATCGCAGTCGACCTCGAGGAGGGCATCACCCGGGTATTCAATTCCGACTATTTCGGGGAGTCCAAGAAGGGCCTGCTGCGGATGTGGAACCGCCTGGTGTACGAGCGGGGCGGCCTAGCGCTTCACGCCGGCTGCAAGGTGGTCCCCACCGAGCGTGGCGAGAAGACCCTCTTGATCGTCGGCCTCTCAGGGACCGGCAAGACCACGACCACCTTCACCCGCCAGAACGACAGCAAGCCGGTCCAGGACGACTTCGTCGCCCTGATGCCGGGCGGAGTGGTCTACGGCTCCGAGAACGGCTGCTTCGCCAAGACCTACGCCCTCAGCGCCGAGGACGAGCCCACCATCCACGCCGCGGTCACCTCGCGGGTCGCCTACCTCGAGAACGTCTCCCAGAAGGAGGCGGGGGGACCGGTCGACTTCTTCGACCAGACCTACACGCAGAACGGCCGGGCGGTCTTTCCGATGGAGGCGCTGGGATGGTCGCGGGACGCCCGCGGGATTGAGCCGGTCTCCTCGCTGCTGCTCCTCAACCGCAACGATGGGATCATCCCGGCGGTGGCCCGCCTCTCGGTGGAGCAGGCCGCTGCCTACTTCATGCTGGGGGAGACCAAGGGCACCGCCGCCGGAGGTGCGACCGAGGCCGGCAAGTCGCTGCGGGTGCCGGGGACCAACCCCTTCTTCCCGCTGCTGCACGCCCAGCAGGGCAACCGCTTCCGCGAGTTGCAGGGCGCAGCCAGGTTCGAGGCTTTCCTGCTCAACACCGGCTGGGTGGGCGGCGGTGAGGGGGACGCACGGGCCAAGAAGATCCGAATTCCCCAGTCCTCGGCGGTGGTCAAGGCGATCGCGGAGGGGACCATCAAGTGGGAGGTTGATCCTGACTTCGGCTATGAGGTGGCCAGCTCGGTCCCCGGCATCGAGGACCCCGAACTGCTCCAGCCGCGACGCCTCTATCAGCGCCAGGGGCGCTCCGGCGAGCACCGCGCGATCGTCGAGCGGCTGCGCCAGGAGCGCGCCGACTACCTCGCCCAATACTCGGGGCTCGACCCGGAGATCCTGAGGGCGGTCGCCGGCTGACCGCGGAGAGTGCCGTGGTAACCGGTCTGTTCGCGACGCCGGCCTCGGTTCCTTGCCATGGGGGTTTTGCCAGCCCAGCGAGCACCGACCGGGGCCCGGGAGCCGGTTGCCCACCACCCTCTCGGCCGGGGCGCCACGCCCTGGCATACGATCGCAGCGTGACTGAGTCGCCCCAACTCGAAGCCAGGGAGATGCAACTCGCCGAGGTGGGCATTCGGATCAGCTACTTCCACGACGCCTCGGAGGAGCATCTCAAAACCCTTGGGGTCGACCGCTCCCTGCTGCCGACCAGGCGTGATTGGCTGGACTTCTACCAAGCCGATTACGCGCGGCCGCTCCGGGATCGCCGCAACTACTCCCTGGTCTGGGAGAAGGACGGGGTGGTTGTGGGGTTCAGCTCCACCGACCACATCCAATTTGGCCAACAAGCCTTCATGCACCTCCACGTTCTCGACGACTTGGAACGCCATCACGGGCTGGGCACCCGGTTTGTCCAGCTCTCGGCTCCGATCTATCTGGAAGTGCTCCAGCTGGAGCGCCTGTACTGCGAGCCAAACGCCTTCAATGTGGCCCCCAATCGCACCTTGCAGCGGGCCGGCTTCCGTTACCTCTTCACCCACCATGCCCAGCCCAGTGCGATCAACTTTCCCCAGGTCACCACCAGGTGGGTGCTGGAGCGGCGAGGCAGGTCAGACAACCCGGACACCAGCTTCGCCAAAGCCTGAGATGAGGGCGGCCGCGACGGGGGCCATCGAAGTGTGGCGCATCGGACCATCCCGGGCGTCGTTGGCGGCGGGCGAGGCTGGAGCAGCGGTCGCCACCTTGGCTCACGCAGAGAGGTGCGTCAGCTACGGATGCGCAACGAATGGTATTCCATTATTGTGCACGGTCGATCACCTACCCAGCGAGCGCAGCACCTCGATTCAGCCGAGCGTTCGACACTCTGTCACCATGTGAGTCCTATGACTGGCACCTCGACAATCCGTTGCGCCGCCACCCTTTACTCCATCGACAAGTGGACGGTTCTGCGGTTGCCAAAGATGGCGAGCAGGAAACTGCCGTCGCGGGGACAGGTGGCCGTGCGGGGAACGATCAATGGCTGTGCATTCCAGACGGTGCTGGAACCGGACGGCTTCGGGGGCCACTGGATGACGGTCGATGGAAAGCTCCAGCGCAGCGCCCGCGTCAGCGCGGGTCACACCGTGGAGCTCGACATCGAACCCCGCGAGGACTGGCCGGATCCGACCGTGCCCCAGGACATGAAGGCGGCTCTGACAGCCGCTCCTCTGAAAATCCAAGATCTCTGGAACGACATCACGCCCATGGCACGTTGGGAGTGGGTTCGCTGGGTCAGTGCGACCAGAAACCCCGACACGCGCAAACGACGGGTCGAGGTCAGTATTTCGAAGATGACCTCGGGGAAGCGACGGCCCTGCTGTTTCAACCTTGCTGCCTGCACCGACCCTGACCTGTCAACAAGCGGCAGGCTTCGCGAGCCATCGCGAGTCGGATGACCCCGCGCCGAGGCTCGACTGCCGCCCCCGATGCGATCCATCCCGGCCGCGAGGCGGCGGCGGCACCTAGCCAGGCTTGGCACGCTCATGGCCCCACGATGTCTACTACCGAACTGCATTCCTGACGAGTTGCACTAGCTGCGGCCCCCAGCGGCAGCGCCAGACGCGTTGGCGCTCGCAGATGCGGCGGGCGCCGAGGGTGGCCCTCGCGATTCGCTGAACATCGGGCAGCAGGCAAGCTATCCCGTCGTCAGGCGGTCCCCGGTCGGCGCCCTCGACCCCGCTCGGTTGGGTTGAGGTCGCGTGCAAGTGCCGAGACGCGGGGCTGGGCCCGGGTCGTGGAAGTGGGCGTCCCTTTACCGGACTCCCCTCAGGCGACCCGGAGCGGGCCGCGCTTCACGGAGGCATCGACGCGCTCTCGGTCCCCCGGCTTTACCCACTCATTCCACCAGCTGACCCCCGCGGCTTGGAGGGTCGCGAGGTGGGCGCGCTCTTGCTCCCAGTCGTCGCCCCGCTCCCGCCCGCCAAAGCAGACCTCGAAGTCATCCACGTGCCCCCTCGCGACCACCACGGCGGCGCGGATCTCGGCGGCGTCGGCAACCGTCAGTTCCTGCCAGGGGGCTTCGACGCTCTGAGGCCCCTTGTACACGCAGCAGCCGTCCCAGCGCACCAGTCGGCGCCGCACCGTGGGATGCAACCAGTCACCACCGATCCAGATCGGGATCCTGGGTTGCTGCACCGGCCGCGGGCACAGCTGAAGGTCGCGGACGTTGAAGTGGGTGCCCTCCTGGCTCACCGGACTCCCGCTCCAAAGCCGGGAGATGATCTCCAGGCCCTCGTCGAGACGCTCCGCCAGGGTGGTCGCCTCGCTGGCAAGCTTCCAGGGGCGCCGCCTCGAGATCGGGGTCACGCTGGTCCCCAGGCGGACCCGGCGAGTGGCCACCGCCATGGCCGCCAGGGTCACCCAGGGATCGTAGGTGGGGATCGCGCGCTGCCCCTGGTAAACGATGTAGTCCTCGAGGAAGATCGCGTCCCAGCCGACGTCCTCGGCAGCCGCGGCCAACTCGGCCATGTGCCGCGGATCGCCGGCCTCGGCGGCGGCACAGATATATAGCCCGTACTTCACTTGTCCAGCCTACCCGCCCATTGCTGCCATCCCATGTCAGCTATCCCGTGCCAAGATTGCCGGGTGTCCGTCAGCCGCCTGATCTCCCTGGTACTGCTGCTGCAGGGCCGGGGACGCACCACCGCCACCGAGCTCGCGGACCGCCTCGAGGTGTCGGTCAGGACCGTGTATCGGGACCTTGACGCCCTGAGCCTGGCCGGCGTACCGGTCTTGGCGGAACGCGGTCCCGGCGGTGGTTGCGAGCTCCTGGACGGGTACCAGACCCGGCTCACCGGCATGAGCGGAGACGAGGCGGAGCTGCTCTTCCTCTCGTCGGTCTCCGGCCCGGCCGCGGAGCTGGGACGGGGCGCGCTCCTGGCCGGGGCGCAGCTCAAGCTGCTCGCGGCGCTGCCCCATCCGCTGCGAGCCCAAGCTTCGGCGGCCAACCAGCGGGTGCACGTGGACCTTCGCGACTGGTTCCAGGGGGCAGAGGCAACGCCGCATCTGGGCGCCCTGACCGAGGCGGTCTGGGAGCAGCGCAGGATCGAGGTCGCCTACCGCAGGGGAAGTGGCGACCTGGTCCAGCGCCAGCTGCAGCCCCTGGGGCTGGTGATCAAGGCGGGCGTCTGGTACCTGGTCGCGGCGGTGGCTCCGGAAGGGACCCGCGCCTATCGGGTCAGCCGGATCACCGAGCTGGGCGTTGAGGAACTGCGCTTCGAGCGCCCCGCGAGCTTCGATCTGGCAGAGTTCTGGACGGGCTGGACAGCCGACTTCGAGGCGTCGCGGCCCAGCTGCGTGGTCACCGTCCGAGCCGGGGCCAGCGGCTACCGCACCCTGATGGCCCTGCTGGGCGGACGGGTGAGGCACGACCTGCGCCGGGGCCGCAACCACTTGGTCACCCTCGACCTGGAGCGCCCGGAATTCGCCCGCACCCACCTGCTCAGCCTCGGCCCCGGGGTGGAGGTGCTGGCGCCCCAGGAGTTGCGCCGCGCCCTGGCACGGGCCTCTCGGGAGCTCGCCCGCACCTACCGCCGCCGCAGCGAATCCGCGGCGGAACCCTCCAGGGATGGCAAACTCAACTGGTGACCTCCCGCCAACCTGCGACGCTGCGATGAGCGACCGCGACCCGGTCCGGCCGTCCAAGCCGGAGTACTTCCAGCTCCTGGCCCTGGCGGCGCGGACCCGAGCCGACTGCCTCGGGCGCCGGGTGGGCGCGGTGGTGGTCCGCGAGGATCGGGTGATCAGTACCGGGTACAACGGCACCCCGATCGGAATGCCCAACTGCTCCGAGGGTGGCTGCCACCGCTGCTCCAACCGGGACACCGAAACCTACCCAGCCGGCCGTGGCTACGACCTCTGCATCTGTGTCCACGCCGAGCAGAACGCGGTTCTGGCTGCGGCCCGATTCGGGCAGGCGACCCTGGGGGCGACGCTCTATTCGACGATGCGGCCATGTTTCGGCTGCCTCAAGGAGGCGCTGCAGGCCGGGATCGCCGAAGTTCACTACCTGGAGGACTGGATGATCCCTAGCCGGGAGGATGACCAGGCCCTGGCCGCCCAGTACGCGGCCCTGCGCTCCCGCTTTCAGAAGTTCGAGCAGGCGGAGATCAGCGATCACCGCCTGGCCCGGCTCCTGGCCGAGGAGCGGGTGGGCACCCCTCGGTGAGCCAGGACGACCGCTGCGAGACCCCGAGCGTGGCCGGCACCTGGGGGGTGGCCCTGCTCACGGTGAGCGACGAGGGCTCGGCGGGCCGTCGCGAGGACACCAGCGGGGACTGGCTGGCGGCCCGGCTGGTACAGCTGCCCGGGGAGTTGGTCCGGCGCGGTCTGTTGCCCGACGAACCGACCCAGGTCGCCGAGTGGTTGCGAATCGCAGCCCAAGAGCTGCACCCGGCCCTCATCGTCTGCACCGGGGGGACCGGGCTACACCCTCGCGATCGGACCCCGGAGGCGGTGCGGTCGGTCGGGGACTACGAGGTGCCCGGCTTCGCCGAGGCGATGCGCGCGGCCGGCCTATCCCAGACCCCCCACGCCATGCTCTCCCGCCAGGTGGCGATGGTCATGGGGCGCACCCTGGTGCTGGCCGTACCCGGGGCGCTCAAGGCGACCCGGGAGAGCCTGGAGGCAGTCTGGAGCGCCCTGCCCCACGCTCTGGAGATGATCGCCGGACTGCCCCAGGCGAGCACCCCGGCCGGCCACCGCGGCTCCGGTCCCAACCAGTAACCGCGAGGGTGGCGACCCGGGGCGTGGTGTTCGACCTCTTCGGCACCCTGGTCGAGGGCTGGGGCCAGCTGGCCGCCGCGCGCAACGGAGACGAGATCGCCTCCCTGCTGGGAGTCCCGCAGGCCGAGTTCCGGGCGCTGCTGGCCCGGACCTACTCCGAGCGGGCTAGCGGGCAGCTGGGAAGTACTCCGGAGATGCTCCGGCATCTCGCCGGCAGCCTGGGGTTCGCCCCCGGCGAAGCGGTGGTCCAGCGGGCCGCCACCCGCCGGGTCGCCCAGTTTCGGGAGGTGCTCCGAGAACCACGGCCTGGGGTCAGCTCTCTGCTGGCGGTGCTGCGCGACCGCCGCTTCCGGGTAGGGGTGATCACCGACTGCTCCGGGGAGACCCCGGCGCTGTGGCCCCAGTTGTACTGGACCGCACCCATCCAGGCCGCGGTCTTCTCCTGGTCGGAGGGGGTGCGCAAGCCCGATGGGCGTCTCTACCTCAAGGCTGCCGGGGAGCTGGGACTGGCCCCCGCCGAGTGTCTCTACGTGGGCGACGGAGGCAGCGCGGAGCTGAGTGGCGCCAGCCGGGCTGGGATGCGCGCCTGCCAACTCCTGGCGCCCCGCGGGGACGGCGACCAGCTGCTGCAGTACGACCCCGACCCCAGCTGGTCGGGGCCGGTGGTGGGCAGTCTCTGCGCGATCCTGCCCCTCCTGCGCGCCTGATCGGGGCAGTCGCCTGCCGCTATGCTCGATGGGGGAGGGTGAGATCCGTCCAGCATCCGCGGAGGCACTCCCGTGGCTCAAGCCGATTCGCAGCGCCAGCCCGTGACCCTGATCCCGGGGGATGGGATCGGGCCGGAGGTGGTCCGCTCCACCCAGGCGGTGATCGAGGCCACCGGGGTGGCCATCGACTGGGAGGAGCATCCCGCCGGGGCGAGCATCTTCCGCCAAGGGCTGCCCTCGGGTGTGCCCCGGGAGACGGTGGAGTCGGCGAGGCGCACCGGGGTGGTCCTCAAGGGCCCGCTGGAAACCCCGGTGGGCTTCGGCGAGAAGAGCGCCAATGTGACCCTGCGCAAGCTCTTCGAGACCTACGCCAACATCCGACCGGTGCGCGAGCTACCGGGCGTCCAGACGCCCTACAGCGGGCGGGGCATTGACCTGGTGGTGGTGCGCGAAAACGTCGAGGACCTCTACGCCGGGATCGAGTACATGCAGACCCCCGGGGTGGCCGAGGCGCTCAAGCTGATCTCCCGCAAGGGATGCGAAAAGATCGTGCGCATGGCCTTCGAGTTCGCCAGGTCCGAGAGCCGCCACACGGTGCACTGCGCCACCAAGTCCAACATCATGAAATTCAGCGAGGGCCTGCTCAAGCACACCTTCGAGGACATCGCGCCCGAGTATCCCGACATCGAAGCCCAGCACATCATCATCGACAACTGCGCCCACCAGCTGGTCAAGCGCCCTGAGCAGTTCGACGTCATCGTCACCACCAACATGAACGGTGACATCATCAGCGACCTCAGCTCGGCCCTGGTCGGCGGCCTCGGTTTCGCCCCCTCCGCCAACCTCGGCAACGAGGTGGCGATCTTTGAAGCGGTGCACGGCTCGGCGCCCAAGTACGCCGGCAAGAACGTGATCAATCCCACGGCCCTGATCCTGACCGGGGCGATGATGCTGCGCCACCTGGGTGAGATGGAGGCCGCGGCTAAGGTCGAGCAGGCGGTCTGGCTGACCCTGGAGTCCGGAGTCAAGACCAGGGACATCGCGGGGGACGCGGGCGGCGCCGCCTCGACCACCGAGTACACCGCCGCGATCATCTCCCACATCGGCGAGAAGTCCCCCAACTGGTCGATGCGGGTGCACCGTCCCCTGCAGCTCCCCCAGGTCAGCTCCGAGGTGGCCCAGGTGCATCCCAGGGAGCGCCATGACATCGGGGTCGATGTCTTCATCGAGTCCCAGCTCTCTCCCGAAGCGCTGGGGCAGAGCCTGGAGGCGGCTACCGCCGGGACCGCCCTGCGGTTAGAGAACATCAGCAACCGGGGGACCCAGGTCTACCCGGCGACCAGCGGCACCACCATCGACCACATCGACCATTGGCCCTGCCGTTTCCTGCTGCGCGACCTCGAGGGCGACCTCCCCGACGAGGACGTGATCGCCCTGCTGCAGCGGGTCTCCCAGGAGCACCACTGGGTGCACATAGAGCGCCTGCCCGTCTTCGACGGCGCGCGCGGCTTCACCAAGGCCCAGGGCGAGGACTGAGCCCGCCGGGGCGGGGCTGGGCGGCGGCTCCCCCTAGCCAGCCGCGGCCAGCACGGCCGCCGCGTGGCCAGCCGGCGTGACCTTGGCCCAGGTCTGCTCCACCCGGCCGTCACCGCCAATCAGGAAGGTGCAGCGCGTCACCCCTCCCGGGCGCCCACCCTCGCCGCCGACCCAGGCACCGAACTGCTCCGCGACCCGGTGGTCGGGGTCGGCAAGCAGGGGCAGTCCGGGCACCCCGCAGGCCGCCGCGAACTCGGTCTTGGCGGCCACCTCGCCGACGGAGCAGCCGAAGATGCTCACCCCGCGCTGCTCAAACTGGGGCAGCGCCCGACCGAACTCGCCGGTCTCCATGGCGCATCCCGGAGTGTGGTCCTTAGGGTAGAAGTAGATCACCCAGCGCCGACCCTGGAGCTGGGCGGTCTCGACGGTCTCTCCGGTGCCGGCCTCAAGGCTGAAGTCGGGAACCCTGTCACCAGGCTGAAGCATGGCGGCCTCCTCACTCAACGGTTGCATCCCCCGAAGCTAGCACCCGGGCAGGGTCAGCCGGCAAGCAGCTGGCGGGCCTGAAGGGCAATGCTCAGCACCACCCTGGTCTCGGCGTCGTCCAAAGAGGCGCCAAGGAGGTCCTCGATCCGCTGCACCCGGTAGGCCAGGGTGTTGATGTGGACGTGGAGCTGGCGGCCAGCGGCCCGCTGGTTCCAGCGCTGCGCCACCAGGGCCTCCAGGGTGGGCAGCAGTGGGGTGCGGTGGCGCTGGGCGTAGGCCAGGACCGGACCCAGGGTCTCCTCCACGAAGCGACGCAAGGCCCCGGGATCACGTACCTCGAGGAGCAGCCGCAGCGCCCCCAGGGAACGGTATGAGGTCACCTGGCCGCGCTGCCCAGCCCGACGGGCCAGGCGCAGCGCCTGGCGGGCCTCCTCGTGGGCGCGGGCCAGCTCTATCGCCGAGCTGGCCAGATTGCCCAGCCCCACCGAGAACGCGAGCCCCCGCCCCAAGCCCTGGGCCAGTTCCAGGGCTGACCGGGAGAACTCCTCCAGGGCCGCGGGAGAGGGCGGAGGCGCACCACCCTGGGGGCTGGCGGCACGGGCAGGGATGAGCAGGACCGAGTAGGTGGCACGCCCCACCACCAGCGCGCCCGGGAAGTGCCGCCCGGTGAGCTCACCGAGGTCGCGCTGCAGGCGCTCCTGGATGGGCAGCGACTGGAAGCTGGCCAGGGTGCGCTCGTCGTCGGGCTCCAGCACCAGGACCCAGGCCTGGTCAGGGATGCGATAGCCCAGGCGCTCTGCCCGAACCGCCAGTCGGGCGATATCGTCCGGGCTCTGTCCCGGGGTGAGCAGACCCTCCAGGAGATCGCCGCGCAGCCGGCGCTCCACCTCGGCGGCAGCCCGCTCTTTGAGCAGCTCCAAGGCGACCACGGTGGCGCCGTGTTCCAGCGCCCGCCGCCGTCCCGGCTCGGCCCCAGCCACGGTTCCCTCCACCGCCAGGACCGCGACCAGCTCGTCGCCGGCCCGGACCGGAACCAGCACCAGCTCCATCCGGGGCTGGCTCAGACTCAGCCCCACCGGGGCGCTGGCCCGCGACCCGGTGAGCTGAGCTGGGATCGCCAGCCGCTTCACCGCGAGCCCGGGGCCGGCGCCGTGCTCAAGGCGGAAGCCGATGGGGTCATAGAGCCCCACCTCCCCCCCGGCGAGGGCGGAGATGGCCTCCAGGATCTTGGGCATCCCGGCGCCCGAGAGGGCCAGCTCAGTGAAGCGCTCATGGACGGTCTGGGAGAGCCGGATCTCAGCCAGCTGCTGCTCCAGGCGGTGCTGCAACTCGCTGCGCTCCAGCACCCCGGCCAGGGCCCCGGCGATTGCGGAGAGCACCGCCAGCTGGTCGGGTCGGAAGTCGCGGCGGAGCACGGTCTGGACGTTGACCACCCCGACCATGCGAGAGCCCGCGAGAATCGGCACCGAGAGCATCGAGGTGAAGCGCGCCTCGTCCACCCCTTCGATCCACTCGAAGCGGGGGTCGGCGGCCACGTCCGGTACTGAGATCGGCTCGCGCCGGGCGGCGGCGCTGCCGGTGACCCCCTTGCCCTCGGCCAGGACAACCTTGCCCACCGCCGTCTGGTTGAGGCCGTTGGTAGCGGTGAGGACCAGGCCGCCCCGGGCCTGGTCGTACAGGTACAGGGAGCAGACGTCGGCCTCCAGCACCCCGGTGGTCTCCCGAATTACCAGGGAGAGGAGCTCATCGCGTTGCATGGTCGAGGCGGCCTCCAGGGCCAGCTTCTGCAGATAGAGAAGTTCGCGCAGCTCCCGATCTCGACCGACCCTGAAGCCGGCGCTCGCCACTTCAGCCCGCTCCGCCGGCCCCTGTGCCTGGTCGGTGGAGTTCGCCGGACCGACCGCCTCGCTTGGCCAGCAGGCTCAGCGATCCGATCTCGGCCCAGTGGTCGACGCTCTTGATCATGTCGATCACGGTCAGGGCGGCCACGCTGACCGCGGTCAGGGCCTCCATCTCAACCCCGGTGCTCCCGTGACAGCGGACCGTGGCCCGAAGTCGCACTCGCGGCGGATCCTCGGCCAGGCTGGCGTCGACGCTCACGTGGGTGAGGGTGAGCGGGTGGCAGAGCGGGATCAGCTCGGGAGTCCGTTTGGCGCCCATGATGCCGGCCAGCCGTGCCACCTCCAGGACGTCCCCCTTGGCGACCCGGCTGGTGGCGATCGCCTGGTAGGCCGCCTGGTTGATCCGCACCTCGCCCTCTGCGGTCGCCTCGCGATTGGTGCCGGGCCTATCCCCGACGTCAACCATGCGGACCCGGCCCTCGGCGTCCAGGTGGGTCGAACGAGGGCCGAGCTCTTTGCTCACGAGCTGGCCGCGCAGGCATTGGCACCCCGGGGCAGCTTGGTCCCCGCGAAGGTAACCCCGACGATGAGGTCGTCCTGGCGAGCCGCCTCACAGGAGAAGGTGAGCTTGCGCCCAACGTCGACCAGACCCAGCGAGAAAGTCGGGTGAAACCCCCTGGCCAGCGCCTGGGGGATCAGCGAGGGTAGGCCCATCTGGCCGATCGCCAGCCGGGCGAACTTCAGCTTGATCACCGACTTGCCGATCCCCCCGAAGTCGACTGGGCCGCTGATCACCAGCGGCCTGTGGAGGATGGTGGTCTCGCCGCTCACCACCACCCGGTCCTGGAAGACGTGGACCTGCAGCTCATCGAGGCCGTCGTAGCTGGTGAGGCTGTCCTGGAGCAGGCCGGTCGCCTCCGCGTCGCTGAGGTGCACCAGGGCCACCGCCTGGCCGCTGGAGAGGGCGTGGGCCACCGCCGTGGCGATGCTCAACTCGATGGTTGCCGCGGGGGCCGGCTCAACCCGCGGGTATCCGGGCGGGGTGGTCCAGAGATGGATCGCATAGCCGATCAGGGCCAGCAGCGCCAGGATTGGGAGCAAACAGCCAAGACAGTTGGCGGTGCAGCCTCGCCGGATCGCCCGTAGCACTCAGCCCGCCCCTGCCACTTGGGCGCGCCAAGCGTCCAGCGCCCAGCGGTGGGAGGAGAAGACCAGGTCGGGGAGTCGCCGGGGCTCGAACCAGCCCAGCTCGGGGGCCTCCGGGGTGGGCGTGGCGACCCCGTCGACCAGCCGTCCGCAGTAGGCGAGCACCAGCAGCCCGCCCTCGTCGGTGACCACGTGGAAGACCCCGAGGAAGCTCTCGACCGCGACGTCGCAACCGGTCTCCTCGCGACACTCCCGCACCGCCCCGGAGGCCGGCTCTTCGGTATCGTCGAGATAGCCCCCAGGCAAGGCCCAGCCGCCCGCCCCGGGAGGGATCCCGCGCCGGATGGCCAAGACTCGGCCCTCCCGGTCGCTGGCGACCAGGGTGACCGCCACCTTGGGGTCGCGCCAGGCAACGAAGTCGCAGTCGGGGCACGCCGGCAGTTGGTGGCCCTCGACCTGGCGCGGTCGCAGAGCGGCTCCACAGCTGGGACAGTAGCGGAACTCGACCTTCATCGCGTCCGCCCGCGCCGGATCATCCCTGCCTCCTCTCGCACCGCAGGCGCGCCACCACCGGTTAGGGGTGCCCGCCCGCCGAGCATCTCGATGATACGGGCGGGCGGTTGGCCCACCTTAGGTTCCTTCGTCGATGATTCGACGCAGGTGGTCGCGGTTCCAGTCCAAAGGCGCTTCCAGCGCTCCGGTGCCTCGGGCGATGGCGCCGCGACCGTAGCGATCTCGCAGCCCATCCAGGGCCAGGTCGAGGCGCTCGCCCCGATCCCCTCGCGCCGCGAAGAGGCTGAGCTGGCGCTCCTCACGCAGGCCCTCGGTGCCCACCCCCAGCAGCCGCACCGGTCGACCCGGCGGCCAGGTCTCCGCGAACAGTCGCAGCGCCATCCGGCGGAGCTCCTGGTCGGCGTAGCTGGGCTCCGCCAGGTGGTGCCGCCGGGTGACCGTCTCGAAGCCGGCGTAGCGCATCTTGAGGGTCACCGCCGTAGCGGTGAGCTTGGACCTCCGCAGCCGCGCTCCCACCGCCGCCGTCAGGCTCGCGATCCGCCCCTCCAGCTCGGCGCGCGAGACCAAGTCCTCGGCGTAGGTCTCCTCCCGGCTCACCGACTTGGGTATTCCCGGGGCCACCACCGGGCTGGGATCCACCCCCCTGGCCCGCAGTTGCAGCGCCGGGAATCCGGGGCCCAAGGTGTCGCGGAGGAGCTCGCCCGGCGCACCGGCGAGCTCGCCCAGGGTGCGGATCCCCAGAAGCCGCAGCTTGGCGGTGGTCTTGGGTCCGGCGCCGGGCAGCCGCTCTACCGGAAGTGGAGCCAAGAACTCCGCCTCCTCGCCCGGCAGCACCACGACCAGGCCCCTCGGCTTGCGCAGGTCGGAGGCAACCTTGGCGACCACCTTGGTGCTGGCCACTCCCACCGAGCTGGGCAGGTGCAGCTCCCGCTCCAGCCGCCCTGCGATCTCAGTCGCGGCGGCGGCTCCCCCGCCACCGAGAGCGCTGGTCCCGGTCAGATCGAGGAAGGCCTCGTCCAGCGAGCCGGGCTCCACCAGGGGTGTGTACTGGGCGAAGATCGCGAACACTTGCCGCGAGATCCGAGCGTACTCGGCGATGTCGACCGGCAGCACCACCAGCTCAGGACACAGCGTGAGAGCCTGCCCGAGGGGCAGCGCGGAGCGCACCCCATAGGCCCGCGACTCGTAGGAGGCGGCCGCCACCACGCCCCGGCCGGGGTCGCGGCGCTCTCCGGGGTGGGACTCATGGCCGCCGCCGACCACCACCGGCTTGCCGAGCAGGTCGGGCCGGCGCAGCAGCTCACAGGAGACGAAGAAGGCGTCCAGATCGACGTGCAGGATGGTGCGCTGGCTGGACATCGTCGGGACCCCCCGGTCAGCCTCCCCGGGCACAGGCACGCGCCAGCGCTCCCTCCACCTGGGCTAGCTCGGCCCGGGCCGACGCCTGCCGCTCACGGCCCAGGGGCAGGCACTCCTCCCGCATCTCGGGGCGGAGCTCCTCACAGATTCGCCGGGGCAGCTTTGCCCAGGTGCCCCAGCTGAGAGCCGGGCGGCTGTGATCCCTGGTCGCCAGGCACTCCTTCAAGCTCGCCCGAAGCAGCTCTGGAAAGGGGGCCAGCTCATGGTCAGCCGCGCTCCGCTGGGCGGTGTCGAAGTGGGCGCTAACTCGCAACCAGCTCAGTTTACGAAGCCATCTCGCCACCTCGGGCAGAGCAGCCCGGGCCAGGCCGCTCACCCCACCAAAGACAGCAGGTCGCCCCAGCTGGACAGCTGGAGGGCGCCTGCCCCGGGTTGCCCCACCCCCGGGGCCAGGATCGCCCGCATCCCCGCCGCCTCGGCGCCTTCGATGTCCGCCTCCCACTCATCGCCGACGAACCAAACCTCGGCCGCCGACAGGCCGAGGCGGCTCAGCAGCTCCCGGAAGATGCGGGGGTCAGGCTTGCGCCAGCCGATCTCGCTCGAGAACACGGTCGCGTCGAAATACTGGGCCACCTCGAGCCGCTCCAGCTGCTCGCGCATCAGCGTCGGCGGGTAGGGGGCATTGGAGCAGAGTCCCAGCCGCAGACCTCGGGCCCGGAGGCCGGCCAGCACAGTGCGGGCGGGCTCGACCACCTTCATGCCGGCCACCCAGGCGCGCTGCAGGGCCGCGCCCACCGCGGCGCTGAGCTCGACGTCCACGGCTGCTCCCAAGAGCTGTCGCATGGCTTCGCGGTGCACCGCTTTGAAGTCGGCCTCCCGGAAGGGGTGGGCACGCTGGGCCACGGCCACCAGTTCGTCGGTGAGCTGGTCGAGGGCGAGCGCGAATTCTCCCGGCCGACCAATCCAGGCCGTCCCAGCGAGGGGCAGCCGCCCAGCCAGGTCCACCCCGACGGCCGCGATGTCCTGCTCCGGCCTGGCGAAGTCAACCAGGGTGCGACCGTAGTCGAGGCAGACAGCGGCGGGCCTATCTCCCGAGGTCACTCCGGAGTTGTCGGGCCGCCGGGACGCCGGCCAGCCCGGGGTCGGCGGCGACGGCGACGACGGCGCTCTCTCGTCGAACTGCGCTCGGGAGAGTCGCCTCCCACCGCCGCTGGAGTGGCCCGTATCGGCTGTCCCCTGACCGGTGGTCGGGGAGCTCCCCCTCCTCCCGCCGGACGCCGGCGGCGGCGCCGGGCCTGCCCGGAACCTGTGGTCGCCGGGGAGAACTTGGCCAGAAGACGCTCCTGGTGGTTGGGGTCCCAGCTTCCACTCTCCCGGTCACCGTAGCCGGCGAGCTTGGCGTCGAACTCGGCCAGGAAGTCCTCGAGCGGCCGCTTCTCCTTGGCAGCATTGGTGATCTGCTTCTCAGCCCACGGCTGGTATCGGGGCGACTCCGGGTCGAGGACCTCCGGCGGAGGGCCACCGCCAGGCTGCTCCGGATCTCGATCAGCAGGGGGGCCCGGGACGGGTTGGTCCACCGGTCGAGTATAAGTTGCGCCCCCCCGGCTACTCGCCGTGGGCCGAGGCCGGGGCCGGGGGTTTGACCTCCCCCGCGCCTTCCGTCCTGCGGTTGAGGCGCAGCGAGAGGCTGCCGTTGGTGATGACCGCGGTCCGGGGTGCCCGGCGGGCAACCAGGCTGTCGTGGGTCACCACCACCAGGGTCATCCCCCGCTCCCTCCAGAGGCCCTCCATCAGCCCCACGATCTCCCCTCGGGTCACCTCGTCGAGATTGCCGGTGGGTTCGTCCGCCAGGATCACCTTGGGCTCCTTGACCAGGGCCCGGGCGATCGCCACTCGCTGCTGCTCCCCGCCAGAGAGTTCGGAGGGGAAGTGGGAGGCGCGATCGGCGAGGCCGACCTCGTCGAGGGCGGCCAGGGCGCGCGCCCGCCGCTCAGAGGTGGAGACCTTGAGCGGGACCAGCGCCACCTCGACGTTCTCGGCCGCGTTTAGGGTGGGCATGAGGTTGTAGCTCTGGAACACGAATCCGAAGTTCTGGGCGCGAATGTCAACCAGTTTGGACTCGGCTAGGCTGCCGAGGTCGCGGCCGTCGAAGACGATGCTTCCTGAGGTCGGCTTCTCGAGCCCGCCCAGGAGGAGCAGCAGGGTGGTCTTGCCATGCCCGGTCGGTCCCTGGACGGTCAGGAACTCGCCGTCCTGTATCGCCAGGCTCACCGACTTGAGGGCGACCACCCGTCCCCGCCCCTTGGGGTAGATCCGGGTCAGCTCAGTCAACTCATACACCAGCGCTCGCCTCCATCCGGTGGCGCCGGGCCCGGACAGCCCGGCCGCATTTCAGGAACACCTGCTCACTCAACCCGCCGCAGTGCCTCGGCCGGGCGCAGGCGGGCCGCGCGCCAGCCGCCCAAGACCCCGGCGATTACCCCTCCCGCGATCGCCAGGCCGATCGCCAGCCCCAAGATCGACGGGTCCAGTGGGGCGGTGAGGTGGAGCGGGATGGTGTGTGTCGGGGGTTGGAAGGTGTGGGCGAATGATGGGCGACCGGAGGACCCGGTGCCGGCCCCGCTTGCTGAGGGGCGGGGGAAGGCGAAACCGCGTCCTCCCGGGCCGCCGAACCCGCCCCCGGGACTGCTGCTCAGGCCGGCCGCCCCCACGATCGCCTGCAACGGGGGGGCGATCTCGGTCACCAGGAACGCACCCAGCACGCCCAGACCCAGGCCCACGGCCCCCCCGACAATCCCCTGAACCACTGATTCACCCAGCACCTGGCCGACGATCCGCCGGCTGTGCCAGCCCATCGCCTTCAGAGTGCCGAACTCCCGGACCCTGCGGTTCACCGAGTTGGTGGTGAGCAGGACGGCCAGCACGAACGCCGCCAAGAGGACCGCGGCGGCCAGCCAGATCCCCAGCGAGCCGGCCAGGGTGGCGGCGGTCTTGATGGAGCCGCTGACCTGATTGGCCAGGTCCTGAGCGGTGGTGACGGTGGCCTTGGGCATGAGGTGCTGGATCTCGGACTGGACCTTGGAGATATCGCTGGCGCTGGTCGCGGTGACAAAGATCGTGTTCACCTTGCCGGCATACCCGGCCAGCTTCTGGGCCTCCTTGAGGGGGATATAGATGTCCTCTACCGCCGCGGTGTCGGTGGACGAGACCAGGCCCAGCACCTCGAACTTGGTCCCCGAGATGGTCACGGTGGAGCCCGCCTTCAGGGAATGTTGCTTGGCGTAGCTAGAGTCGACCAACGCTAGGAGCTGGTCCGAGGCGGAGCCCTGGTTGACCCGTCGGAACCATTTGGCGGCGGCCGGGCTACCTGAGGCCAGGTCGGCGGAGCTGAGGGGTCCCAGGCCTGGGTCCCCGGGGTTCACCCCGGCCACGCTGAACGAGTTGATGCTGAAGGGTGTCGACGAGGTCGAGCCCGAGCCCGGGGACCCGCCGTGGAAGTTGCCGGTTACGTGTATCGAGTTGAGCTGGAGGCTACCGGTCGCGGCGCCGACGCCCTGGAGCCGGGAGATTGCCCTCACCTTGGCCGCTTCGATCGTGGCTAGCCCGTCTGCGGAAGTGATCCGATCTCGACTGAAGGATCCGCTCGGCGGCGTGGATCCGGGAGTGCCGGTGCCGAAACGGAACGGACCCCCACTTCCAGGTGTAGGCGTTCGGGTGACGGTGATGTCGGTGCCGACCCCGTAGAGAGAGTGGAGGACCTCGGTCTGAGCCGACTTCACCCCGCTCGAGGCTGCGCTCACCGTGATCACGAGACCCACTCCCAGGGCCAGTCCAATTGCCACTACCGAGGCGGAGCGGGCTCGGCGGCGGAGTTCCCGAACCAGGTAGCGCAGGTACAAGTCACATCCTCAACTGGTTGCGCCTCACAGATCCGCCCGCCCGCAGTAGAGCGGACCCTCCTGGGAGTGGCCTAGGGATGGGCTGTGAGTTCCCTGTGGCGCTGCAGCCGACCGTGCCCTGCGACGGCTAACGTTGAGCTAAGCAGGTCCCCTCGGGGACGCAGGAGGCGGCCAGGAGGTGATCGGGGCGGACAGACTACTAGCGCCGGGCGTTTGGCAGATCGACACCCTGCTCGGGGGATGGGAGGAGGTGAACTCGGCCTTTCTGGTTGAGGCGGACCAGCCCTGCCTCATCGAGACCGGCCCCGAGCGGGACGCGACCCGCGTGGCCGACGCGCTGACCCGGCACGGACTGGGGTCTCGGGACCTGGCCTGGATCGTGCTGACCCACATTCACCTGGACCACGCCGGGGCCGTGGGCGAGATCGCCAGGCGATTTCCCAGGGCCACGGTGATCTGCCACCCCAAGGGGCTGCGGCATCTGGCAGACCCCTCCCGCCTGATCTCGGCGGCAGCGCTGGTCTACGGGCCCCGGCTGGACTCTCTCTACGGCCGGATGACCCCCGTGGAGGCGGACCGTCTGCTGGCCGCCGAAGACGGGGCCACCATCGATTTGGGAGGTGGCCGCGGAGTGCGCCTCATCCACTCGCCGGGTCACGCCAAACACCACATCGGGGTCCTGGAGACCGGCTCGGGGGTGCTCATGGTGGGTGACGCCGTGGGGGTGAAGCTGCCCGGGGGCGGGCCGCTGCGGCCGGCAACACCTCCCGACGACTTCGACCTGGAGCTCGCGGTCGGCTCCCTGCACCGGTTCCTCGAGCTTGCGCCGCAACAGCTGGTCCTCACCCACTTCGGGCCCGCCGGGGTCCCCGCGGAGGTGCTCCGGGAAGCCGAGGAAGAGCTGCGGCGCTGGAGCTCGGTCGCCGAGGAGGCGTATGCCGAGAGCCCGGAGGTGGACCACATCGAGCAAGCCCTGGTCGCGCGGTTGGGCGGCACCCCCGGCGCCTCCGACCCCCTCCAGGCAGCCGCCGACACCCTGAACGGCTTCCGATCCAACGCAGAGGGCCTCTTTGGCTGGCTCGAACGTGGGCGCCAGAGAGCGTCGGCGCCCCGCTGAACCCCGCTCAGACGCGGCGCCGGAGGAGCCCAAGTAGGTGGTCAGGTCAGCTTTGAGGTTGCGATGGGTCGAGATGGTGAATACAATGCGGCTGATCGCCCGGGCTCGGAGTTCGGGTTCTAGTTCCAGCGGAGGGGTATCAACATGGCCGTTACCGGCTTTTGCATGAAGTGCAAGACGGCGCGGGAAATCTCCAACCCCCAGCCAACGCAACTGAAGAATGGCAAGCCGGCAACCACGGGTACCTGCCCCGTCTGCGGCACCAAGATCTTCAAGATCGGGAAGGCAGCCTGAGGTTCATCTCACTCGGCCCGGGCCTCGCCTCGGCGAGGGTCCGGGGCTGGTGAGACCGTCCGACGATCTCACTGCCGCGGTGCGGGCGCGGGAGCGGTCCCTGGTTGAGCAGCTGGCTCGCTGGGTGGCGATTCCCTCCATCAGCACGGCGTCAGAGAACGCTGCGGACGTTGGTCGCTCCGCCGAGTTCCTGCGTCAGGCCGCGCTCGACGCAGGCTTCGGCTTGGCCGAGATCTGGGAGACCCCCGGCCACCCTGCGGTCTTCGCCGAGCGCATCGAGGACCCTGCCCTGCCCACGGTGCTGGTGTACGGACACCACGACGTCCAGCCGGTCGATCCGGTCTCGGAATGGGAGAAGGCGCCCTTCACGGCGCTAGAGCGAGATGGCCTGCTGCTGGGGCGGGGCACTGCCGACGACAAGGGCCACCTGGTGATGCACCTGGAGGCCCTGCGGGGCTACCTCGACGCACGGGGACACCTCCCCATCAACCTGAAGCTGATCGCAGAAGGCGAGGAGGAGGATGGCTCCGAGCACTTTGCGGCGCTGCTGACCGAGCACCGCGAACGGCTCGCCGCCGAGGTGGCGGTGATCTCCGACACCGGGATGCCCGCGCCCGACATCCCCGCGCTCACGGTGGGGCTGCGCGGACTGGCCTACTGGCAGATCGAGGTGACGGCGGCCGCCACCGACCTCCACTCTGGCGTCTACGGGGGAGCGGTCCTCAATCCCATAACAGTGCTGGCACGAATGCTGGCTCAACTGCACGATGCTCACGGCCGGGTGGCGGTACCAGGCTTCTACGACGAGGTGCGCCCGCTCCAGGATCACGAGCGCGAGGACATTGCCGCAGTTCCATTCGACGCCGCCGAGTTCGCTGCGGCAATGGGAGCTGTGCTCGGAGGCGAGGACGGCTACAGCACCGCCGAGCGCCGGACCGTCCGCCCCACTCTTGAGCTCTGCGGAATTTGGGGCGGGTATCAGGGCGAGGGTTCGAAGACGGTGATCCCGTCCCGGGCAGCCGCCAAACTGTCTTCGCGGCTGGTCCCTGACCAGGACGCGCGACGCGTTGGGGAGCGGGTAGAGGCTTTCCTGCGCCAGATCGCCCCCGCCGGAGTCCAGCTCGCGTTTGAGACCATCTCCACCGGGCCCTTTGTGCTCACCCCCAGCGACCACGCCGCGGTGAGAGCCGCCTCAGCGGTGGTCGCCGAAGTCTGGGGCCACCCCACCCGCCTAATTCGTGAGGGAGGGAGCATCCCCCCGGTGGCGGCGATCGCCGAGCAGCTCCAGGTCCCCTGTGTGCTGCTGGGGGTGGGGCTTCCCGGGGATCGCATCCACGCTCCCAACGAACACGTGGTCCTGGACCAGCTGTTCCGGGGAATGGAGGCGGTGGCGAAGCTCTGGGAGCGCTACGGCGAGGTCGGCAAGGCGGGACTCAGCGAGCCCGTTGCGAAGCCAACTCCGGCCCCACCAGCATGAAGTCCGAGGCCGGCCGCTGGGTGAAGAGCACGATCTGATCGGCGGCCTCGAGAGGGGAGTCCAGGGGTATCTCGTGGCCCTTGCGGACGATCAGGAGCAGCCGCTCCGCGGCGAGGTCGGGAATCTCGCTGACCTGCCTGCCGACCACCCCGCCCACCGGCACCGTAACCCGGACCACGGACGCCTCACTGCCACCCATGGGGAGCTGGAGCACGTCACTGTGGCCGGCCAGGCCACTCTCGATGACGCTGAGGATCAGCTCGGTGGCAGACACCGCGACGTCCACCCCAAGCTGGTGGAAGAGCTGGACGTTGCGGGGGTTGTTGACTCGGGCAATGGTCCGCGGGACGCGGAACTGGCGCTTGGCCAGCTGGCAGGCGATCAGGTTGTCCTCGTCGTCCCCGGTCACCGCCGCCACTACGTCGGCTCGCTCGATCCCGCTGGTCGCCAGGAAGGCCATCTCATCTCCATCCCCGACCAGGCTGGAGCAGCTGCCCAGTTGGGCTGAGACCAGAGCCGCCCGGGCGGGGTCCTTCTCGATCAGGGCGACTTCGTAGCCGGCCTCCAGGAGATGGCGGGTCAGATAGAAGCCGACCTTCCCGGCTCCGATCACGATCACGTACGCGGGCTGGTCAGGCACCGCCGGAAGCTCCTGAGGCGGCGACCGAGTGACGGGCCCTGTCGGCCTCGTCAGGCCCGCTCTCAAAGTAGGTCCGGGCGATGGCCGCCCCCACCACGGTGGGGCAGAAGGTGTAGAGGCCCATCTCGCGGTAGACGCGCTCCCGAATCGGGTCGTAGATCCGGGTCATGACCCTCGGAATCTTGAAGATCTCCTTGGCCACCTGCGCCGACATGATGTTGCGGTTATCCCCGTTGGTGACCGAGATGAAGCAGTCGGCGTCGGCGGCCCCGGCCTCTTCCAGGATCTCCTGGTCGATCCCGCTGCCCAGCACCGCCTTGCCGGGGAAGGCCGTCCCCAGGCGATCGAAGGCCCGCTTGGAGACGTCCACGACCGCCACCTGGTGACCTTCGCCGGCCAGGTCGCGGGCCAGAGTGGAACCTACCCGGCCGCACCCAACGATCACCACCTTCACTTCGGCGAGTATATCCCCGACCCGGGGGGCTGCTCAGGGGGGTTGTGAAGTAGGCTCGGCGAAGCCCTTACAGCACGAGGCCCATGAGTTGGGAAACCAGCAGTAAGGCGACCACGAATGGTGTAAGGGGTTGCCTCTGCCGGTCGGAACCGCTGCAAGCCGCGACAATGGCAGCAGATGACCTCGCGGATCTTTCGCGGCCGGCCGGGCAGTGACACCGTCCGCGAGCGCCCGGACATCCTCTGGCCGCGTCGGATCGCGGTCCCGGTGCGAGGCGGTTCGGTGGACAAGGACGCCCTGCGGGCGGCCTGCCGGCTGGCTCGCCCGGCCAAGGCCAGCATCCTGGTGATCACCGTGCTGGAGGTGGCCCGCAACCTGCCCCTGAGCGCCTCGCTGGGAGGGGAGCTGGGCCAGGCCGAAGAGGTGCTGGCGGACATGGAGGAGCTGGCCTCCCGGCTGGAGTCCAAGGTCAAGACCAGGGTCCTGCAGGCGCGCGAGGCGGGGCCCGCGATCGTCGACGAGGCCCGGCGCTGGGAGGCCGACCTGATGGTGGTCGGCCTGGCCTCCAAGCCTCGCTTCGGAGAGTTCAGCCTGGGCCGCACCGGGACCGACCTGCTCAGCCACGCTCACTGCCGTCTGGTGCTGATCCGCGAGGCGCTCCCCGAGGAGATGCAGCCGGCGCACGAGGAGATCTCCTAGGGCCGAGAGCGCTCAGGAGGCGAGGAACGCGGCCAGAGCGCGCGTCAGCAACGCGGGGTCCTCCGCCCCGCAGAGTTCGCGGCAGGAGTGCAGGGCTAGGGCGGTCATGCCCACGTCGACCGTCTCCACTCCGAGTTGGGCGGCAACGATGGGTCCGATCGTGCCTCCGCCCGGGACGTCGGCCCGGCGGCTGTAGCTCTGCCAGGGCACCCCGGTCGTCTCACAGGCCGCGACGAAGGCCGCGGTGCCGGGGGCGCTGGTGGAATAGCGCTGGCTGGCGTGGGCCTTGATTGCCGGGCCCCCGTTGAGCAGCGGGCGGTGACCCGGGTCATGGCGGTCCAGGTAGTTGGGGTCGAGCCCGGTGGTGGTGTCCGCGGAGACGCAGAGTGAGCCGGCCAGGTCTCGCAGGAACTCCTCCCGACCGGCTCCCCGGGCCAGCACGATGCGCTCCAGGACCCGGGAGAGCCAGGCGCTGTCAGCCCCGGTGCTGGCGCGGCTACCGATCTCCTCGAAGTCGAACAGGCAGATCACAGCGATTGGGGCTCCCTCGGGATGGCGGCTGGCGTGCTCGACCAGGGCCCGAGTCGCGGCATAGCTCGATCCCAGGTTGTCGAGGCGCGCGGCGCTGATGAACTCCCGGTCACCGCCGGCCCGGGTGGCGGGCGCCAGATCGTAGGTCATCATCTCCCAGCTGATAACCCGCTCGACCTCCACCGCCAGCTCCTGGGCCAGCAGCTCCCGGAAGCCGATCGCTCCCTCACGCTCCATCCCCCAGATCGGGGTCATCTGGGTTTGCGGGTTGAGCCGAAGTCCCTCGGAGCGCAGGCTGGCGTCGAGGTGGGGTGCCAGCTGGGGGATCCGGAGCAGGGGGCGATCAATGCGAAGCAGCCGGAGCTCCGGGCGCGGACCGCCCGCGACCGCCACCCGGCCCGCGAGTCCCAGATCCCGGTCTAACCAGGAGTTGAGCAGCGGCCCCCCGTACACCTCCATCCGGAGCTGGCGGTACCCGGCCTCGTTGGAGTCCGGTATCGGTCGGACCCGCAGGTTGGGGCTGTCGGTATGGGCACCGACCAGCCTGAATCCACCCCCCTGAGGCAGCTCGTCCGGGCTGGCCCAGGCGACCAGCGAGCCGCCACGGCTCAGGTAGTGCTGGCCCCCGGGCGGCCAGCTGGCAGCCTCGTCGACCTGGCTAAAGCCGGCCGCCTCCAGCATCGCCGCGGCACTGCGGCAGGCATGGTAGGGGGTCGGCGAATCATTGACGAACTGGATCAGTCCGTCCGCCTCGGTGGCAGCGGACGTAAGGGCCACGCCGAGATTTTGACAGATGCCGCTCAGGGCTCCGGGCGCCGCCGGGCCAGCAGCGACCGGTACCAGCGCCAGGCCAGCCACCCGGCCAGGATCAGCACCGCCACCACCACCGCGATCACGAAGGCACGGCCCCCGACTTTGAGCAGTTCTTTGTAGTGGGCGCCCACCAGGTCGCCGACCACGACCACGGTGATGCACCAGACGGTCGACCCCACCACCATCGCCGGAAAGAACACCCGGGGCGGGATGCCGGCGATCCCGGCGGCGTAGGAGGCGACGTTGCGGGCCACCGGCAGCACCCTGGTGAGGAAGACCCCGGCACCGCCGCGGCGGCGCATCCAGTCCTCGCTGCGCTCCAGCCGTACCGCCCCAATCCCCACCCGGCCGGCAATCCTGGCCACCGCGGGGCGGCCCAATCGGAGCCCGATGGTGTACGAGATGCTGGAGCCGATCACCGCACCGGCGGCGGCGGCGGCCACGGCCGGTGCCAGCTGGATCGAGCCGATGTGGGCCAGGAAGCCGACCGTGAGAAGCACGGCCTCGTCCGGCAGGGGCACCCCCACCGACTCCGCGGCGAGCCAGAAGAGCAGGAAGCCGTACACCCCGACCGGCGGGAGGTGGCTGAGCTGGAAGAGGATGTGACTCAGTAGAACTACCCGCGCCGGCCTGATCGCCCCGTTTCGACCGTTAGTCGTCCTCGAGTACGCCGGGGGGAGCCACCCCGGCGATGGACCCCACCAGGTCGTGGTCGTCGAGGCGCATCAGGATCACGCCTCTGGTCTGCCGCCCGGAGATCCTCACCCCCTCCAGGGGGATGCGGATGATCTGACCCCGGGTGCTGATCAGCATCAGCTCGTTGCTGAGGTCCTCCACGATCTTCATCCCCACGATCTCCCCGACCTTGGCTATGGCGTGCTGGTCCAGGGTGAAGACCCCCTGGATCGCGCGGCTCTTGACCGGGTAGTCGGCCACCGGAGTCAGCTTGCCGAAGCCGTTCTGGGTGACCACCAGTACGTGGCCCTCGGGGCGGACGATGTCAGCACCCGCCACCAGGTCATCGCCGCGGAGGCGGACCGCGGTCACCCCCTGGGGGTCGCGGCCCATCGGTCGCACCTGGCGCTCGCTGAATCGGAGCGCTTTGCCTCGGCGGGTGACCAGGAGGATCTGGTCGCCGCCCGTGCTGATCCGCACCCAGTTGAGCTCGTCCCCCTCGCTGAGGTTCATCGCGATCAGCCCGTTGCGACGCACCGAGGCGTAGGCCGCTGCCGGGGTCTTCTTGATGTGACCACGGAGGGTCACCATCACCATGTAGGTCTCGTCGGAGTAGGCGTCCACCGAGAGCATTGAGGTCACCCGCTCGCCCTGGTCGAGTTCGACCAGGTTGATCACCGCCGTCCCCTTGGCCTGCCGGGAGACGTCGGGGACCTCATGGGTGCGCAGCCGGAACACCCTGCCCCGGTTGGTGAAGAAGAGCATGTCGGAGTGGGTCGAGGCAACCTGGAGGTGTTCCACGTAGTCCTCGTCGCCCACCCGCTTCGCCCCCATCACTCCCTTGCCGCCCCTCTGCTGGGAGCGGTAATCGGTTGTCGGGGTGCGCTTGATGTAGCCGCGGTGGGTCAGGGTTACCACCACCTGCTCCCGGGGGATGAGGTCCTCTTCGTTGAGCTCGATGTCGCCGTAGGTGATCTCGGTGCGGCGCTCGTCACCGAACTTCTTGCGCAGCGCCAGCAGCTCCTCGCGGACCACCGCCATGAGCCGTTCCCGGGTCTCCAGGATCGCCTCCAGCTCGGCGATCCGCAGCATCAGCTCGGCGTGCTCCGCCTCCAACTTCTCCCGCTCGAGACGGGTCAAGCGGCCGAGTCGCATGTCCACGATCGCCTTGCTCTGGCGCTCGGTGAGGCTGAAGCGCTCCTCCAGCTGGTGTTGCGCGGTGCTCTCGTCCGGAGCCGCCCGGATAAGCCGGATCACCTCGTCCAGGTTCTGCAGGCAGATGCGCAGGCCCTCGACGATGTGAGCTCGCTCCCGAGCCCGCTGCAAATCGTGGCGGGTGCGCCGCTCCACCACGCTGCGGCGGTACTCCAGGTAGTGGTGCAGGATGCTGCGCAGGGAGAGGATCTGGGGCTGGCCGTCCACCAGGGCTAGCAGGATGCAGGAGAAGCTGCTCTGGAGCTGGGTGTGCTTGTAGAGGTTGTTCAGCACCGTGTAGGGCCGGGCATCACGCTTCAGCTCGATCACCAGCCGGGTGCCTTCGCGCCGGCCGGTCTCGTTGCGCAGGTCGGCGATCCCCTCCAGCTTACGGTCGTTGACCAGCTCGGCGATGGTCTGCAGCACCCGACTGGGATTCACCTGGTAGGGCAGCTCCGTGACGATGATCTGCTCCCGGCCCGCCTTGGACTCTTCGAAGATCACGCGGGCTCGCTGCACCACCCGGCCGTGCCCGGTGCCGTAGACCTGGGCCAGGTCGCGGGCGTAGATGATGCCCCCGGTGGGGAAGTCGGGGCCCGGGATCAGCCGCATCAGGTCCTCGGTGGTGGCCTCGGGGTTGTCGATCACGTACACCAGTCCGTTGCACACCTCAGTCAGGTTGTGGGGGGGGATGCTGGTGGCCATTCCCACCGCGATCCCCGAGGCCCCGTTGACCAGCAGATTGGGCAGGGCCGCGGGGAGGACCGCGGGCTCCTTGCGGGTGGCGGAGTAGTTGTCGATGAAGTCGACGGTGTCCTTCTCGATGTCGGACAGCATCTCGGAGGCGATCGGGGTCATCCGGGCCTCGGTGTAGCGGTAGGCGGCGGCGGGGTCGCCCTCCGGCGAGCCGAAGTTGCCCTGGCCGTCGACCAGCGGGTAACGGAGGACCCAGGGCTGGGCCAGCCGGACCAGGGTGTCGTAGACCGAGATGTCCCCGTGGGGGTGGTAGTTCTTGAGCACCTCGCCGACGATCGCGGCGCACTTCTGGTGGCTGGCCCCAGGGGTCATCCCCTGGTCCTGCATGGCGTAGAGGATCCGCCGCTGCACCGGCTTCAGACCGTCGCGCACGTCGGGCAGGGCTCGGGCCACGATCACGCTCATGGCGTAGACCAGGTAGGAGTCGCGCATCTCCTGCACCAGTTCGACGCCGCGGACCTCCCCGGCTCGCCCTCCGCCCTGATCGATGGCCACGCCTATCTACCCGGAGCCGCTGCCGGGAGTGGTTCCCGGGCCGACTGCCAGGCCTCGGCCAGCCCGGAGCGGACCGCTGCCGCGGCGACCCGCAGGGCGCTGGACACCGCCCGGGCGTCGGAACGGCCGTGGCCGATGAACACCAGACCACTCACCCCCAGCAGGGGCGCGCCACCCACCTGGGCCCAGTCGAGGCGGCGCCGGAGCCGCTTCAGGCCGGGCAGCAGCAGGAAGGCGCCCAGCCGGGACCGCAGCCCGGCCCTGGCCTCCTCGCGGAGGGCATCGATGATCGCCTCGGCCACCCCCTCGGCGGTCTTGAGCGCGACGTTGCCGACGAACCCGTCGGAGACCACCACGTCCACCCTCCCCGAGACCAGGTCGATGCCCTCCACGGGGCCGATGTAGTCGAGTTCGAGCTGGGTCAGCAACTGGTGCGCCGCCTGCACCAGGCCGTTCCCCTTGGAGGTCTCCTCGCCGTTGCTGAGCAGACCCACCCGCGGCCGCTCCACCCCGAGGGCCCGGCGCGCGTACTCGTTCCCCAGCAGGGCGAACTGGGCGAGCCACTCCGGCCGGCAGTCCACCTGCGCGCCGGCGTCGACCAGCAGGGTGCTGCCGGAGCGGGAGGGAAAGCAGGTCCCGATCGCGGGCCGGGCGAACCCCGGCCGGCGCCGGAGCTGGAGCAGCGCCGCGGCCATGGTGGCGCCGGTGCTGCCGGCGCTGAAGCAGGCGTCGGCCCGGCCCGAACTGACCAGCTTGAGCGCCACCACCACGCTGCAGCGGGGCTGCTGGCGGATCGCATGGGCGGGGTGGGCTTGCATGGGGATGGGCCCCTCCGACTCCTCGAGGCTGAGGCGGTCGCCCAGTTCCTCCAATGCCCCCACCAGGGGCCGGAGCCGCTCGGGAGGCCCCACCAGGATCAGGCGCAGGTCGCGCTCCTCGCGAAGGGCGCTGAGGCTGCCCGCGACAAGTGCCTCTGGGGCGTGGTCCCCGCCCATCGCGTCCACCGCCAGGGCGGGAGCAGCGGAGCTCAAATGTCCAGGTTCCGGACCGTCTTGGCGTGCGATTGGATGAACCGCTTGCGGGGCTCCACGGACACTCCCATCAGGCGGTCGAAGATGTCGTCCGCTCGCAGAGCATCCTCGACCTCCACCTTGAGGAGGACGCGGTGCTCGGGGTCCAGGGTGGTGTCCCAGAGCTGGTCGGCGGTCATCTCGCCGAGACCCTTGTAGCGCTGCACCTTGCTCTTCTCGCCCATCTCCTTGACGGTCCTGCGGAACTCCTCCTCGCTGTAGCACCAGACGATCCGCTTGCGGCTCCCCTCGACTCGGAACAGGGGCGGCTGGGCGATGAAGAGGTGGCCCTCCTGGATCACCGGCTGCAGGTGGCGCCAGAAGAAGGTGAGCAGCAGGGTGCGGATGTGCGATCCGTCCTCGTCGGCGTCGGCCATCAAGACCACTCGGTTGTAGCGCAGGCGCGCCAAGTCGAACTTCTCGCCCACCCCAGTCCCCAGGGCGGTGATCAGGTCGCGGATTCGCTCATGCTGGAGGATCTTGTCCTCCCGTGCCTTCTCGACGTTGAGGATCTTGCCGCTCAGCGGCAGGATCGCCTGGTAGCGGCGGTCCCGGCCACCCTTGGCGGTGCCCCCGGCGCTCTCTCCCTCGACGATGAAGAGCTCGCACAGGTCGGGGTCCCGCTCCGAGCAGTCGGCCAGCTTGCCGGGCAGGGTGGCCGACTCCAGCAGCGACTTGCGCTGGACCAGCTCCCGGGCCCGCACCGCCGCCGCCCGGGCGCGGGCCGCGGTCAGCGACTTCTCGATTATTCGCTTGGCGTCGGCGGGGTTCTCCTCGAGGTACTGGTTGAGGGCCTCCGAGACCACCGTCGAGACCTGGCCGGCGATCTCCGAGTTGCCCAGCTTGGTCTTGGTCTGGCCCTCGAACTGGGGCTCCT
>JBOHUH010000061.1:0-7972 GCA_050733915.1 Candidatus Dormibacteria bacterium
GCCTTGACCTTGCTGGCCGGCATCTCCACCCGCTCGTGCCCCGCCAGGTTGGCGTTGCGCACCCGGGTCAGCATGTCGGCGATGGGATCACTCAGCATTTACTTCCTACCAGCTGGACTTGCGCACCCCGGGGATCTGTCCCTGGGAGGCTCGGATTCTAAAGCAGATCCGGCAGAGGCCGAACTTGCGCATGTAGCCCCTGGGCCGACCGCAGAGGTTGCAGCGGCTGCGGGCCTGCACCGAGAACCGGGGTGGCCGGCGACTGGCCATGATCTTCGACTTCTTGGCCACGCAGGGCCCTCCTAGCGCCGGAACGGCATGCCCAGGGCGGCCAGCAGGCTGCGTCCCTCGGCATCTGTCTTGGCGGTGGTGACGATGGTGATCTCCATCCCCCTCAGCTTGTCGATCTTGTCGTAATCGATCTCCGGGAAGACCAGCTGTTCGACTAGCCCCAGGGTGAGGTTGCCGTGCCCGTCAAAGCGCGCGACCACCCCCCGGAAGTCGCGGATTCGGGGCAGGGCGATGCTGACCAGCCGGTCGACGAACTCATACATCCGGGCCCCCCGCAGAGTGACCTTGAGCCCCACCGGCATCCCGGCGCGGAGCTTGAAGGCCGCCACCGACTTGCGGGCCTTACGCAGCGCCGGCTGCTGGCCGGTGATGATCCGCAGGTCGCCGGTCGCGGCGTCGAGAGCCTTGCCGTTTTGAGTGGCCTCGCCGATGCCCACGTTGACCACCACCTTCTCCAGCCGGGGCACCTGCATCACATTGATATAGCCAAACTCGCTGACCAGGCCGGGGACCACCGCCTCCCGGTAGGTCTCCAGGAGCCGGGGGCTGACCTTCATCGGAGTGCTCATGCGCGCGGCGGCCTCAGGTAAGTCTTGTCACAGCGCTTGCAGTAGGCGACGAAATGGTCGCCCTCGAGGCGCCGACCCAGGCGGGTGGGCTGGTCGCAGTTGAGGCAGATCAGCTGCACGTTGCTGTAGTGCAGCGGGGCCGGGAAGTCGATCACCCCCCCCTGCATCGCCGCGGTGCCCCCGCGGCGGGCCCCGGCCCGCTGGTGGCGCTTGCGGATGTTGACTCCATTGACCACGATCCGCTGCTCCGCAGAGAGCGTGCGCTCGACCACCCCGCGCTTGCCCCGCTCCGAGCCGGCGATCACCACCACGGTGTCTCCGGAGCGGATGTCCAGGGCGCGCACGTGGCGCTCGGGGGCGGCGTGGTGGCGAGGCACCCTAGAGCACCTCGGGGGCCAGCGAGACGATCTTCATAAAGTTGCGCTCTCTGAGCTCGCGGGCCACCGGGCCGAAGATCCGAGTGCCGCGGGGGTTGTTCTGGGGGTTGATCAGCACCGCCGCGTTGTCGTCGAAGCGGATCCGGGTGCCGTCAGGGCGACGGCACTCCTTGGCGGTACGCACCACCACCGCCTTGACCACGTCGCCCTTCTTCACCCCGGAGTTGGGCTGGGCCACCTTGACCGCAGCCACGATCACGTCACCCAAGGAGGCGTAGCGACGCGCCGAGCCACCCATCACCCGGACGCAGAGGATCTCTCGAGCGCCACTGTTGTCCGCCACCTTGAGCCTGGTCTCCTGCTGGATCAAGGCCTACCTCGCCCGCTCCACGATCTCGACCACCCGCCAACGCTTGGTGCGGCTCAGCGGTCGAGTCTCCATGATCCGGACCCGGTCCCCGGTGTGACATTGGTTGGTCTCGTCGTGGGCCTGGAAGCGATGGCTGCGCCGAAGCACCTTGCGATAGAGGGCGTGGGCCCTGAGGTCCTCGACCTCGACCACCACCGTCTTCTCCATCCTGTCGCTCACCACCATCCCCACCCTGACCTTGCGGCGTTCACGGGCGCTGGGTGCTCCAGGTGCGGCCTGGCTCACCCGGGCTCTCCCAGGCTGTCCTCGATCTGCCGCGCCCGGACCAGGGTGTGCACCCGGGCGATCCCCCGGCGCACCTCGCGAATCCGGCGGTGCTGCTCGAGCTGTCCGGTGGCGCGCTGCAGCCGGAGCTGGAGCAGCTCCTGCCGGCGCTCCCGCAGGGTGTCCTCCAAGCCGACGTCGTCCAGGTCCCGTAGTTGCTGCACGTCGAGGGCCCGCTTGGTCACTCGCCACCTTCAGTCGTGCCGACCTCTTCCCGCGCCACAAAGCGGGTCTTCACCGGCAGCTTGTGGGCCGCCAACCGCATCGCCTCCTTGGCCGTATCCAAGCCCACTCCATCCATTTCGAAGAGGATCCGCCCGGGAAGGACCACGCTCACCCAGCCCTCTGGGTTGCCCTTGCCAGAACCCATGCGGGTCTCGGCGGGCTTCTTGGTGACCGGCTTGTCCGGGAAAACTCGGATCCAGATCTTACCTCCACGGCGGACGTGCCTGGTCATCGCCCGCCGGGCCGCCTCGATCTGACGGTTGGTCATCCAACAGGGCTCGAGCGCCTGCAACCCGTAGGGGCCGAACGCCAGCGCTGACCCCCGGTAGGCGGCGCCGGTCATCCGGCCGCGATGCTGCTTGCGATGCCGGGGCCGGCGGGGGATCAGCAACTCAGGCCTCCTCTGGAGCGGGACTGGGGTTGGACTTGGGGGCACGCTTGCGCGGGCTCTTGGGAGTCGCCGGCTCGGCGGCGGCCTTGGCCGGGCTCCGGCGTGGAGTCTTGGGCTTGGCCGCAGCGCTGGCGGTCCCCGGCGCTGCCACACGCTCCGCTGGCTTGGCCCGGGCTCTGGCCCTGGGCTTGGCCGGCTGCGCCGGAGTGGCTTCGGCAGAGGGCGTCTCGGGCACCGGAGATCCCTCTGAGACCATCTCCCCGGCCTGATCGGCAGGACCTGCCAGCGCAGCTTCGGGGGCCGCCTCTCTGCTCTCGGCGACCTTCGGCCCGGGGGGCGCCGCAGCCACAGGTGCCGGGCCGGGCGGCGGCTCCGGGGCCGGCTCGGGATGCGCGGTGGCCACCTGGGGCTCGCTGAAGTCGCCGCGGTAGATCCAGGCGCTGACCCCAATCTGGCCAAAGGTGGTCTTGGCCTCAGCCTGTCCGAAGTCGATGTCGGCACGCAGGGTGTGCAGCGGCACCCGCCCGTCCCGGTCCCACTCCCGGCGGCTCATGTCGCCGCCCCCGAGCCGCCCCGAGACCTGGATCCGAACCCCCTTGGCTCCGGCGCGCATGGAGCGCATCACGGACTGCTTCACCGCGCGCCGGAAGGCGATCCGCTTCTCCAGTTGGTTGGCGACATTCTCGGCCAGAAGCTGGGCGTCCAGCTCCGGGGTCTTGATCTCCTGGATGGTCACCCGCACCTTCTTGTTGGAGATCCGCTCCAGGTTGTCTCGCAGGGCGTCGACCGAGGCCCCGCTGCGTCCGATCACGATCCCTGGCTTGGCGGTGTGGATGATCACGGTCAGCTGGTTGGCGGAGCGCTCGGTCTCGATCCGGGCGACGCTGGCGTTCTTGAGGCGGCTGGCAATCAGCTGGCGCATCGCCAGGTCTTCCTGGAGCAGCTTGGTGTACTCGGGTCCGCTGGCGAACCAGCGGGCGTCCCAGTTGCGATAGACCCCCAGGCGGAAGCCGTTGGGGTGAACCTTCTGTCCCATGCCCTGCCTACTCCTCCTCGTCCTCGGCCGCAGCCGGCTGGTCGCTGGGCCGGGCGGGTCGCGACTGGACGCGGCTCCGGCTGGGTCGCTCCAACCCGTCCTCGACCACCGCCTTGAGGTGGCAGGTGCGCTTGAAGATCGAGAACGAGGCCCCCCGGGCCCGAGGCCGGAAGCGCTTGATGGTAGGCCCGCCATCGACCTCGATCCGGAGCAGCTGCAGGCGCTCGCGCTCCAAGCTGAAGTTGTTCTCAGCGTTGGCCGCCGCCGAGCGCACCACCTTGGAAACGTCCTCGGCGGCCGCCTGGCTCATGAAGGCGAGGGTGACCAGCGCGTCGGCAACCGGCATGCCCTCAACCACCTGTGCCACCAGGCGGGCCTTGCGCGGAGGCACCCGGACCCACCTGGCGATCGCCTGCACTTGCATCGGTGAACTCTCCCCTTGCCTACTTCAACGCCGAGCTGCGCTCGGTGTGATGGCCGTGGGTGCGGAACCTGCGGGTGGGCACGAACTCACCCAGCTTGTGCCCGACCATGGCCTCGCTGACGAAGACCGGGACGTGCTTGCGGCCGTCGTGGACCGCGATGGTGTGGCCCAGCATCTCGGGGAAGATGTCGCTGCGCCGAGACCAGGTGCGGATCACCCGCTTCTCCTTGGCCCGGTTCATCTCCAGCACCTTCTTGAGCAGCGGGGCGTCGCAGAAGGGGCCCTTCTTGACCGATCTACTCATGGCTCACTTCTTTCTCCGGCGCACGATCATCTGGTCGGTCGCCTTGTTGTTGCGGGTGCGATGTCCGAGGGCGGGCTTGCCCCAGGGGGTCTGGGGGTGACCGCCCGGTCCCGAGCGCCCCTCGCCCCCGCCGTGGGGGTGGTCGAAGGGATTCATGGTGGAGCCTCGAACCGTGGGCCGGAAGCCACGCCAGCGGCTCTTACCGGCCTTGCCCCAGGTCTCGTTGGAATGGTCGGAGTTGCCCACCTGGCCGATGGTGGCGCTGCAGCGGACGTCGATCAGACGGACCTCCCCAGATGGCATCCGCAACTGGGCGTGGCGCCCCTCCCGGGCGACGAGTTGGGCGGCCGCGCCGGCGCTGCGCACCAGTTGGCCGCCTCGACCCAGCTGCACCTCTAGGTTGTGCACCGTGGTTCCCAGAGGGATCTTCAGCAGCGGCAATGAATTGCCCGGCTTGATGTCGCTCATCTCCCCGGCCATGATCTGGTCCGCCACCGCCAGCCCCTCGGGGGCCAGGATGTAGCGCTTGTCGCCGTCCCGATAGTGGATGAGGGCGATCCGGGCACTGCGGTTGGGGTCGTACTCGATGGTCGCCACCTGCCCGGGTACCCCCAGCTTGTTGCGCTTGAAGTCGATCATCCGGTAGATCCGGCGGTGACCTCCGCCCCGGTGCCGGACCGTGATCTTGCCGGTGGTGTTGCGGCCCGAGTGCTTCTTGAGGGAGACCGTCAGCCTGCGCTCAGGCTTGGTCTTGACCACGTCCGCGAAGGAACTGACGCTCATGAAGCGCCGCCCCGCGGAGGTGGGCCGGTAGCGCTTCACCGGCATCTCAGACCCCCTCGAAGAGGTTGGCGATGGTCTCACCCGGCTGCAAGGTCACCACCGCCTTCTTCCAGTCCCGGCTGCGGCCCACGATCCGGCCGCCGCGGCGCATCCGGGTCCGGGTCTTGCCCTTGACCATCATCACGTTGACCGCCACCGTGCGCACCTTGAAGGCGGACTCCACCGCGGCCTTGATCTCCAGCTTGTTGGCGGAGGGCGCGACCCGGAAGACGTAGCGCTGCTTGGCCATCCCGGCGTAGGACTTCTCGCTGATGACGGGACGGATCAGCACCAGGGAGGGATCCTTCATCCGAGGTGCTCCTCGACCGCGCTCAGGGCCGCCTCAGTGAGGACCACGGTCTCGGCGGTGAGTAGGTCGCGGACGCTGAGGTTGCTCGCCAGCACCACCTTCAGCTGGGGGATGTTGCGGGCCGAGAGCTCCAGGTTGTCCTGGTGCTCGGCCAGCACCAGGAGCACCCGTCGGCCCGCCTCCGCCTTATCCAGGAAGGTGGCGAGGCGAGCCGTCTTGGGCTCGGGATAGTCGAGCTGTTTGACCACCTGGATGGCTCCGTCAGCGGCCCGTGCCGCCAGCGCCGAGCGCAGGGCCAGGCGGCGCTGCTTGCGGGGCATGGCCTGGTGGTGCCCGTGCGCCGAGGGCCCGAAGACGGTGCCTCCCCCCCGCCACTGCGGCGCCCGGATCGAGCCTTGGCGGGCGCGGCCGGTGCCCTTCTGGCGGTAGGGCTTGCGGCCCCCGCCCCTGACCTCACCCCTGGTCTTGGTGGCGTGGGTACCCTGGCGCGCTCCCGCCAGCTGGCGCAGCAGCGCCTGGTGCAGCACCGCCCCCTTGACTTCCGCCGCGAAGATCGCCGCGGGGAGGTCCACGCTGCCGGCCTCGGCGCCTTCGGGTCCGCGCAGCACCGCGCTGGGCATCAGCGATGGCCTCCGGCGCGGCTGTTTCGGGGTCGCGATTGGGTGACCAGGAGCACCCCGTTGCGTCCCCCTGGCACCCCGCCTTTGACCAGCAGCAGATTGCGCGCCCCATCCACCCGCAGCAGCTCCAGTCGTTGCACGGTGGACCGGGCCGCACCCAGGTGTCCCGCCATCTTGAGGCCTCGCCAGGTGCGCGCCGCATCGACCGCGCCCACCGAGCCCGGCTGGCGGATGTTGTGGCTACCGTGGGTGACCGGGCCTCGGCCGAAGTTGTGCCGCTTGTGCTGCCCGGCGAACCCCTTGCCCTTGCTGACCCCGCGGACGTCCACCAGCGAACCGGCCTGGAAACCCTCCACGGTGAGCACCTGACCGACGCTGACCTCGCCCAGGCCCTGGACCTCGGCGCAGTGGCGGTGCGGCTCGAGGTCGGCGGCCTCGTAATGGCCCCGGAGCGGCTTGCTCACCCCCTTGCGGGTCGGGGCGAAGGCGATCTGGACGGCGTCGTAGCCGTCCTTGGGCTGGCTCTTGACCTGGACCACCGGGCAGGGTCCGGCCTCCAGGACGGTGACCCCGAAGCAGCGCCCGTCGTCGGCGAAGAGCTGGGTCATCCCCAGCTTGCGCGCCAGCAGGGAGGGTGGCATCAGAGCTTGATCTCGATATTGACCCCGCTGGGCAGGTTGAGGTGCATCAGGGCGTCGACCACCTTGGGGTTGGGGTCGAAGATGTCCACGATCCGCTTGTGGGTGCGCATCTCAAACTGCTCACGGGAGTCCTTGTCGATGAATGGTCCCCGCACCACCGTGTACTTGTTGATCTCGGTGGGCATCGGCGTAGGCCCGAACACCGTCGCCTGGTTGCGGGTGGCGGTCTCGACGATCCGCGCCGCCGCCTGATCCAGGACCCGGTGGTCGTAGGCCTTGAGCCGAATCCGAATGCGCTGAGCCATCTCTCTCCCGGCTTACCTGCTGCCTCTGGCCTACTTGTCGATCTTGGTGACGACGCCGGCGCCCACCGTTCGGCCACCCTCGCGGATGGCGAAGCGCATCCCGTCTTCGACCGCCACCGCGTTGATCAGGGAGACCTTGAGTTCGACGTTGTCTCCAGGCATCACCAGCTCCCGGCCCTCCGGCAGGGCCACCTGGCCGGTGACATCGGTGGTGCGGATGTAGAACTGAGGCCGGTAGTTGCTGAAGAAGGGTGTGTGCCGCCCGCCCTCATCCTTGCTGAGAACGTAAACCTGGGCGTCGAACTCGGTGTGGGGTTTGATCGAGCCCGGCTTGGCCAGCACCTGGCCCCGCTCCACCTCCTCGCGCTTGACCCCACGCAGTAGGCAGCCGCAGTTCATCCCGGCCTCGCCCCGGTCCAGCAGCTTGTGGAACATCTCGACCCCGGTCACCACCGTCTTGCTGGTGTCCTTGATCCCCACGATCTCCACCGTGTCGTTGACCTTGACCAGCCCCCGCTCGATCCGGCCGGTGACCACGGTGCCTCTTCCCTCGATCGAGAAGACATCCTCGACCGGCATCATGAAGGGCTGGTCGATGGGTCGCTCCGGGATCGGGATGTAGGTGTCGACCGCCTCCATCAGCTGGCGGACCTGGGCCACCGCCTCGGGGTCGCCCTCCAACGCCTTGAGCGCCGACACCCGGACCACGGGCACGTCGTCTCCGGGGAACTCGTTCTTGCTGAGCAGCTCGCGAACCTCGAGCTCGACCAGCTCCAACAGCTCTTCGTCGTCGACCATGTCGACCTTGTTGATGGCGACGACGATGTAGGGAACCCCCACCTGGCGAGCCAGCAGGATGTGCTCGCGGGTCTGGGGAATGGGGCCGTCGGTGGCGGCGACCACCAGGATGGCGCCGTCCATCTGGGCCGCGCCGGTGATCATGTTCTTGATGTAGTCGGCGTG
>JBOHUH010000062.1:0-5786 GCA_050733915.1 Candidatus Dormibacteria bacterium
CCCGTGGTCCGCCGGCCGCCGGCCGGTGCCGGCCCCTCCGCCGCCTGCTCTCACAGCCCAGCTGCGGGGCGGCGCCGCGGCCTCAGCCGCCGCTCGCCGCGCGCGCCGCGGCCTCCAGTCGACTCCGGTAGCCCTCCCACCACTCGGAATCGCGCTCGGGCAGCCCCTCGTCGTCCGGTCGCCAGCCGGCCGAACCGTCGATGAGCTCCCGAAGGATGTCGGCATGGCCGGCGTGGCGGTTGGTCTCCGCGATCATGTAGACCAGGATCCGCTCGAGGGTGACCTCCGCATTGTCCCCGCCCCACCAGGGCACCCGCCCCACCGTGGTGAGCGGGAGCTCCGTGATGGTGGCGTCGGCGTGCGCCGCCGCCCTCCGGTAGAGGCCCACGATCTGCTCCCGGGTCTCCTCCGGGGTGGCCCACATGTCGGCGTTGGGCTCGGCGTCGTCGGCCGACCAGGGCATCGGCTCGCCGAACGGTCTGCCGAAGGTGTCCCCGAAATAGCCGGCCTCGCAAGCCGCCAGATGCTTGAGCAGTCCGAGCAGGTTGGTGCCGCTCGGGACCATGGGCCGCCGGATGTCGTACTCGGAGAGTCCGTCGAGCTTCCAGGCCATGGCGGCGCGCGCCTCCTGGAGGTCGCCTAGGAGCGCCGCTCTGAGGTCCTCAAGGCCCACGCCCCCAGTTTGCCAAATCACCACGGCGCGCCGTCAGGGGAGACTTCGCCGTCCCCTCCTGCGACGTTCGCAGCTGCTGCCCCCCGGCACTCGGGGTCCTCCCGCGGGGACGGTGGCAGGCGCCGCCCTGAGGGATCTCCGCGATCGTGGCTCCGGGCCCGCCCGATAGAATTCGAGCCCGACGTGACCCGACCCAGCCCCGACCTCATCCGCCCCAGCGGCTCTGGGTGAGTCCTCGTCCTCCGACGCCACGCGACCTCGGGGTGCTGGTCCGGGACACCTGGCCCGCGGTGGGTCCCAAGATCGGGGAGGAGCTGCTCGACAGCATCACCCTCACCGCTCGCCGGCTGCTGGGCGCCGCCGCCTGCTCGGTGGCCCTGCTCAGCCGCGATGAGAGCGAGCTGGTCTACACCGCCTCGGCCCGAGATGGCAAGGGCGAGGTTCGCGGCCTGCGCCTCCCCGCCGACCAGGGGGTGGCCGGTTGGGTGGTCCATTCCGAGCAGCCGATCGAGGTTCGCAACCTGGCCAGGGACCGCCGCTTCTCCAGAGCCACCGCGGAGAACACCGGCTACGTCCCAGAGGCCATCCTGGCGGTTCCGGTGCGAACGCCGCGGCGGCTCCTGGGCGTCCTCTCGGCCCTGGATCGGGACGCCGAGCGTCCGGGCGCGGAGGGCGACCTCCAGCTGCTGGGAATGATCGCCGACGTGGCGGCCCTGGCGATCGAGACCCTCTCCACCTTCGAGGACGCCGGCCAGGTGCTCCTCAACGGGGTGGCCGACGCCCTGGACCGCCAGGATGTGGCCAGGACCCTGCGGCAGGCCGCCGGCGGCCTCCCGGCCGCCCAGGCCGAGATAGCCCGGATCGGGGCGCTCATGGCCGACCTCGGCAAGCTGGGCGGGCGCGAGCGCCGGCTCGGGGTGGCGCTCCTGGAGCAGCTCCTCACCTACACGGAGGCGCGGCGATCGGCAGCCGGCTGATCCCCGCCTGGTCCGAGGTCTTCAGCGCCCGGCGGGATCCGATCGCCGAGGTCCTGCCCATCGACCGGGAGTGGGCGATCGGCGGGTCCAGCGGCAAGGGGGTCAGGGTGGCGGTGGTGGACAGCGGGGTGGACGCCGATCACCCCCTGGTGGCCGGGGTCGAGGGGGGCGCGGTGGTCCATTTCGACCCTGAGGCCGATCCCCAGGTCTGGGTCGAGGAGGGCCCGCACCAGGACCTCTTCGGCCACGGCACCGCCTGCGCCGGGATCATCCGCTCGGTGGCCCCCCAATGCGAGCTGCTCAGCGTCAGGGTCCTGGGCCGCCACCTCAGCGGCAAGACCCCCAGCATCATCGCCGGGGTGCGCTGGGCCCTGGCTCACGGGGCCAACGTGATCAATCTCAGCCTCAGCAGCGGCCGGGTCGACCTGATCCGGAGCTGGCAGGCGGTCGCCGAACAGGGCTACTTCGAGGGGACGACGCTGGTCTGCGCCGCCAACAACCTGCCCGGGAGAACCATCCCCGCCGAGTTCGCTTCGGTGGTCTCGGTGGCCTGTCTGCCCGGCGCCGACCCGCTGTCGGTCTCCTACAACCCCCACCCGCCGATGGAGTTCGGGGCGCGGGGGATCGACGTCGAGGTCGCCTGGAGCGGCGGCGAGGTGATCACCAGCAGCGGCAACAGCTTTGCCGCGGCCCACGTCAGCGGCCTGGCGGCGCTGATCCTGGGCAAGCACCCGGGCTGCACCCCGTTCCAGCTCAAGGCCATTCTGCACGCCCTGGCCGAGACCCCTGCTTCGGGGGCCGCACCCGCCGGCTGAGCTAACGAAAGCGCCGGCTGGGAGCCCGCTCCCAACCGGCGCTTTGGACGCGATCGCCAATGAGTTAGCTCAGGCGCCCCGGCCGGTGTGGCTCAGGGGATTGCTCGAGTCGTCGTCTCCGCCTTCAAAGGCTCTGGCCTGATGGTGTCCGCTGACGTCGTCGGTCGAGTCGTCATCGATTGCGAACCTCTCGCCCTTCGCGTCGTCGGTGTCGTCGCTGGCCTGGGGCTCGCTCTCTTGGTCTGCCATCTCAGATCCTCCTCGTAACTTCCCTATCCTGATGAGAGGTGGGAATTGAGGGGAGTCTATGTCCCCTCCTCCCAGGGCCGAAGTCTGCTCCCCGACGCTGTTGCTGTCAATCGGGCGACAGCCCCCACTCGAAGGTGAGGGGCTGAGCCAACTCAGCATGATCCGTAGCCGAGAAGGGCGGTGGAGCCCGGCCCCGATCGACCGCCCGCCTCTTCACCTGGCCTCGGCGGCAGAGCCGCGGGTCGAGACCGCGGCGCGCCGCGCCTAGGTCTTGGGCCCCGGTCGGCAATGGTGCTGCCCGCGGCGGCGCCCGTCAGTCCCCCGGCGCCGCCTCGCCGACCGGCTCCTCCAGGGTCCACAGGGGATCATCGGTGAGCCCATTCAGCAACTCGGTGGCGGTCGCGGATGAGTAGTGGTCAAGGGTGGTCGAGGGGCGGGCGTGGCCCAGCATCTGAGCCACCACCACGACCGGGATCCCGTGGCTGAGCCAGCGGGCGGCGGCGGCGTGGCGGAGCCGGTGCGGCGAGAGCGGCGCCAGGCCGGCCCGCTGGCAGCAGCTCCGGAGCAGGCTCCCAACCTGGCGCCGGGAGAGCCTGCCCTGCCGGCTCATCAGCAGCGGGGCGTCGGGGCGGTAGCGCCCCCGCTGTCCCAGGTACTCGGCTAGGGCCGCCCGGCAGGGGTCGGAGAGGGGCACCGCCCGGGTGCCGGTCTTGCCGGAGAGGAAGAGGACATCCCCCTGCCAGTCAGCCCAGCTGGCGCCGAGCAGCTCCCCGATCCGCGCTCCGGTTGCGAGCAGCAGCCAGAGCAGTGCCCGGCTGCGGGCGTCGGCGGCGCCCTGGAGCAGCCGACGCTGCTCCAACAGGGGTATCCCCGGCCGGGGATACTGGCGCGGCAGCCGTGGGATGAAGAGCTCCTGGCTGAGCCCGCCGGCACACCAATTGGCGCTCTCCAGCTGGCGCAGGAAGAGCCGCAGCACGAAGGCCCGGTGCCGCCTGGTGGATGGCGCGAGGGAGTTCTGGCTGGCCTGAAAGGCCAGCAGCAGAGCGGGCTCCAGCTGAGCGCAGCGGAACACCCGGCGGCGCGCCGCGAAGGCGGCGAAGCGGAGCAGGCACTGCCGGTACTCCGCCTCGGTGCGGCGGCTCTGGCAGCCGCGCCAGAACAGCTCCGCCGCCTCCGGGAGGCTTGGTCCCTCAGCTGGGAATACCGGCGCCGCCGCGATCCTCCACGGTGCCGAGAGAGTCGGAGCCACTCGGCGGAAGTGCTCCTGGAAGCGGGGTTGTCTGGCCACCGCGACCCCGCCGGCGTTGCCTTTCACCCTGGTCTCCGTCCCCCCAGGTCAAGGTGTGGGGGAGCCCCCGGCGCTTCCGGCTGCGCCCACCTAAGGAAGTCCGCCGTGGACTTGAGCGCCCCCCGCCCCCTGCCGCGATCAGTGGCGGGTCCGGGTCGGCGCCCGCAAAGGGGGTAGCCGGTCTCAGCCTCTGGTCAGCAGCGGGCTCTCACTCCCCACAGCGGGTGAACTCACCCGAGCAGATCCAGGAGGGCCGCGTTGTTGCCGCCCCCCGCGAGCAGGCATAGGGAGTGGGCGGGAGTGCAGGCCAAGGCGTTGATCGGACCCTGGTGCTCAAAGAGCTCGCTCCAGTGCGAACCGGTGTCGGAGGTGGAGTAGAGCCGCGACGCCTGGAAGGCCTGGGTGACCATCAGGCAGCTGGCCCCCTGGCAGGCGACCTGCCAGCCAAAGCTCAGCTCCAGCGACGGCCGGGAGACGGTCCAGCTGGCACCCCCGGTGGTGGTGTGGAAGGCGGCGCCCGGACACTGGGTCACCCCCTCTCCACCGCACTGGTCGCCGCCCACCGCCCAACCATCGCGCTCACTCTGGAACTCGACGTCGATCAGCGAGCTGTAGTAGACGTTGCCGATCCCGTAGGCCGGCTGGGGGGGCTGCGGGGGCGCTTCACGCTGCCAGCTGCGGCCCAGGTTGCTGCTGAAGTACACCCCCGGCCCGGCCACCCAGCAGTGGGCCGTGTCCAGGCAGCGCACCGAGGTCAGGACCTCGCCCGGCGCGGCGACCCTCTTCCACTTGCTGCCGGCGTCGGTGGTGGCGAAGACCACCCCGAAGCCGATGGCGCGCGGCCGCATGGCCACCGCGAGGCAGTCCTGCGCCGAGGGGCAGGCGACCGACCCGATCTGGCTCGCCCCGGAGGGCGGCGATTCCTTGGACCAGGACCGGCCGGAGTCGGTGCTGGCGAAGATCTGGGCGCCGCCGTTGCCGGAGCCCCCTATGTGGCAGTCGGAGGCGCTGGAACACGAGATGCTGGTCAAGCCGCCGCTTCCGGAAACCCGCTGGGTCGACCACTTGCGGCCCCCGTCGCTAGTCAGGGTGACCACCCCGTGACCCTGGGCCGTCCCCACCACATAGCAGTCGCTGGCGCTGGGACAGGTGGCATCGTTGTAGACCGCCTTGCCGCCGGCCAGCGAGGAGCTGGCGACCGCTGAGACCGGGTGGCGGAAGAGCTCCGAGAGGCCCTTGTCGTTCCCCAAGGACGAGCTGGGCCGGAGTGCCCAGATGGTAAAGGTCTGTTCGGCGACCTGGCCCACCGCGGTCACCTTGACCGTGAACGGGCCGCCCTGGCTCACCGCCATGGGGGTGCCGGCGATGGTTCCGTTGTCGGAGAGCCGGAGCCCAGGCGGGAGGCTGCCGGCCACGATGGACCAGTGATAGAGCTGGTGATGGGCCTTCTCGTACAGACCGGGATAGTCGCCGGGGCCGGACGCCTCCAGATCAAAGCCGTAGCCCTGGCCCACTGTGGCGTTGGGCGGCGACTGGGGGGTGCTGGGGGTGGTGATGGTGAGCAGGTTCTTGGCCGGGTTGGGGGCCGCCGCCGAGGGAGCCGGGGCCGGAGCCGGCGTCGGGGCCGGCAGCTCCAGCCAGCTGAACGGGGTGGGCGCCGAGGGCAGCCCCAGCATCAGGACATGGCCCAGGCTGCTGTTGATGGTGAGCTCCTGCTCCCCGACGGTGGTGCCGAACCCCTCGCTCTGGCTCCCGAAGTCCTGGCTCAGGATCCAGAAATCGCC
>JBOHUH010000063.1:0-7807 GCA_050733915.1 Candidatus Dormibacteria bacterium
CCAGCGGGTGCGGTGTCAGGACCGAGCCTCGCGGCACCAGTCGAAGCAGCTCGCGATCCCCGGCGCAGGCGTTGAGAGCGTCCGCGTCGAGCACCAGCCTCCACTCACTCTGTTCCGCCACCCGGAACAGCCCGGCGAGCAGCGCCTGGGTCGATTGCCCCTGACCCAGCCCCGGACCGCAGACGACCGCCGTCGCCGAGTCGAGACTGGACCGCGCCTCGTGAATCGCGGCGGCTCCGAGGGTCGGCCCGGTGCCGCTGACCGGGACCCTGATCACCTCCGGCGGCAAGGCCTGACTGGCGGCTCCCGCAACCAAGACCTTGACCTTGCCGGCACCCCCGCGGAGCGCGCCCAGAGCGCAGAGGACCGCGGCCCCCGGAAAGTCCGGGCTGCCGGCCACCAGCACCACCGTCCCGAAGCTCCCCTTGTGACCGCTATCCGAGCGATCGGGCATTCCCAGGTCCGCGGGCAAGGTCCCCCAGAGCCGAGGGCTCTGCCTGCCTGCCGCGTCGAGCAGGGCCACCGCCATCCCCAGACCGGCATCGTGGGTGAGGCTCACGCTTAGTCCCAACACCGGAGATCCTTCGACCAGGATCTCGGGGGCGCCACCCGGGCGCCGCACCACCGCAATCTGGCTGTAGAGGGGAATCCGCCAGCCCAGCCCCCCGTACAGCTTGCGCACCGCCTCCTTGGCGGCCCAGCGGGCCGCCAGACGCTCCGGGCGGCCCCGGCAGTACTCCGCCTCCGACTCGCTGAAGTACTTGCTGAGAAATTCGGGGCGCCGCTCCACCAGCAGCCGCACTCGCTCCACCGAGCTGACGTCGATGCCGACCGAAAGTGACCCCGTGGTGCCCACATCGGGGGGCGGGCTCACTCGACGGTGACGGACTTGGCCAGGTTGCGGGGGCGGTCCACGTCGAGTCCCTTGACCATGGCCGCATGGTAGGCCAGCAGCTGACCCACCAGGGCGGTGGTCAGCGGTGCCACCAGCTCCGGCAGACGGGGGACCTGGATCAGATGGTCGGCGACACCATCCAGGGAGGTGTCACCGTCATTGGCGATGGCCAGGATCGGGCTCTGCCGGGCCTTCGACTCCTGGACGTTGCTGCGGATTTTCTCTCTGGTCGCCGACTCGGTGGCGAACGCCACCACCGGCATCCCGGCGTCCAGAAGGGCGATGGGGCCATGCTTGAGCTCGCCTGCAGGGAGTGCCTCGGCGTGCACGTAGGAGACTTCCTTGAGCTTGAGCGCCGCCTCCATCGCGGCCGGGTAGTTGTATCCCCGACCCACATAGAGGGACGAGGCGAAGCCAGCCAGCCACTCCCCCAGGGGGGCAATCGCCTCCTCGCGAGACAGGATCTGACGCTGGACTCCAGGCACGGCTCGAAGTGCCGCGCCGAGCTCGCGGCGGTCCGCCTCGGGAAGCGATCCCCGGGCCTGGGCCAGGCGCATGCCCAAGAGGATTCCGCAGGCCACCTGGTTGACGAACGTCTTGGTGGCCACCACGCAGACCTCGGGCCCGGCATGCAGGTTGATCACCGCGTCGGCCTCCAGCGAGAGGGTGCTCCCAACCACGTTGGTCAGGGCCAGGAGGTGGCTGTCCTGCGCCTTGGCCAAACGCGCCGCCGCCAGGGTGTCGGCGGTCTCCCCGGACTGTGAGATCGCCACCATCAAGGTCTTGCCGTCCGCTGGCTGAGGCCGGTAGCGCCACTCCGAGGCCGTCTCGACAGCCACAGGCAGGCCAGTCAGATCCTCGATCGCGTACTTGGTGAGGAGCCCGGCGATGAACGCGGTGCCGGTTCCCACGATCTGGACCCGCTCGAAGGAGCGCAGTTCCGCGTCGCCCAGCGACCAGTCGGCGAATTCCACCAGGCCATCCCCGAGAAGCCGGCCCCGCAGGGCGTTCTCCAGGGCGGCCGGCTGCTCGTTGATCTCTTTGGCCATGAAGCTCGAGAAGCCACCCCGCTCCGCCTGGATCACATCCCAGTCGACCCTGACCACTCGGGGTACCGACTCGGTGCCGTCAGCGATGGAGCTGATCACCGGGCCCACCGGGCTCAGCACCGCCATGTCGCCTTCCCCGAGTACCAGCGCCTGCTTGGTGTAGGGGATGATGGCGGTCAGGTCGGAGCTGAGGAACCACTCGTCCCGTCCCACCCCGACCACCAAAGGGGCATTGAGCCGGGCGCCGATCAGGGTGTCGGGGTCGGTTGAACTGAGCACCACCACCGCATACGCGCCACTGAGGCGGCCCAGCGCCCGCCTGGTGGCCGCCACCAGGTCGCCCGCGTAGTACTCCTCGATCAGGTGGGGGACGACCTCGGTGTCGGTATCCGAACTGAACTCGTGGCCGGCCTCGAGCAACTCCCGCCTCAGGGTGGCGAAGTTCTCGATGATCCCGTTGTGAATCACGAAGAAACGCCCCGAGCAGTCACTGTGGGGATGGGCGTTGGCGTAGGAGGGACGGCCGTGGGTCGCCCAGCGGGTGTGCCCCATGCCCACCTGGCCTTCCATGGCGCTCCCCTCACTCGCCGCCAGCAGGGCGTCGACCTTCCCCGGCGTCTTGACCGCGGTGGCAGTGCCGTCGGCGGCGAGCACCACCACCCCGGCCGAGTCGTAGCCGCGGTACTCCAGCCGCTGCAGGCTGTCCAGGAGGACCGGCGCGGCCCGCCGCGGACCGAGGTAGCCAATGATTCCGCACATGGACGCTCTACCTCTCTCCCACTTCGCCCGGCCCCTTCGTCCGCTGCAACGCTGCCGACAGTTGCCAGGTTACGACCCGGGCGCTCACGGGGTCGGCGTAGGAGTTGGCGAAGGCGTCGGGGCAGGAGCGGCCAGCGGGACGATGGTGATGATCACGCTCACGACGCTAGTCGAGAGGGTGGTGCCGGCCGGGGCCACCAGGTTTGCCAGGACAGTCTCACTGGAAGTGGCGTGGCCCAGGTCGATCGGCTCGGTGCTCACCGAGGCCAATGAGGTGAGCACCGAACTCGGCCCGGTGACGGTCACGGTCAGCGGCTGCACCTGGAGCCCAGTGACCTCGTAGCCGCTGGGGGGCTGACCGTCGCCGGCGAAGACCACCTTGACGCCCACTGTTGCCGGGACCACCACCGAGCTGACCACCACCCCGACGCTGACCACGGTCGGACTTACGGTGAGCTCCTGAGCAAGGCCGCTGGTGTTGCTGAGTCTGACCTGGCTGGTAATCGGCTCCGAGATCCGTACCGCGGAGAGATTCACCACCGCCTCGGCCTGGACGTTGGCGAGGACACTCTCCGGCCCCCGTACCGTCACGCTGGCGGGGCTGATGGTGCTCTTGCCAGCAACGATTGTGTAGCCCACGGGGGGAGCGGCGCTGACGCTGAGGTGCACCGGGATCGAGCGCGTGGCATCACGGTCGACCACCACCGGGACCTTGGTCGGCGCCGACCAGATCCAGACGTTGCTGTCGGTCTTGTGGATGTGGAGCCTCACCTGGTACTCACCGGGTTTGCGGATGTGGCTGAGGTCGGCGCTGGCGCTGAGGTGGGTCTCGACCTGGTGACTTCGGACGTTGCTGGCCACTCCCGCCACCTTCACCGCCACTGAGCTAATCGGCCGCAGTAGGACCAGGCCGGCGTGGAGCACTCCACCCACCTGGACCGGAACCGTGTAGGTCGCAATCGCCGGGGGGTCACTGGCGTAGACGACACCCACCCACATCCCGCAGGCGACCACCACCGCAATCACCTTGAGCTGGAAGTTGCGGGTGATGAAGCGCGGCAGCCGCCCGATCATGGGCGCTCCGCCCGCGGAGTGGCGCTGGGCTCCCTGGCACCTCGTCCGAGCATGCGCAGACTGCGGCGGTGACGCTCGTAGATCGGCAGCCGGTAGAAGGCGCCCAGGCGATGGGTCAAGCCGTCGGCGTCGAGCTCACGCTCCACCTCACCACCCAAGGCTAAGCTCACCCGTCCCGACTCCTCCGAGACGATCACCACCGCGGCATCGGTCTCCTGGCTGAGCCCGATCGCCGCCCGATGCCGAGTTCCCACCCGGCCCTGCCTTCCGGTCTGTTCCGCCAAGGGCAACACACAACCACCCGCAAGAATGCGGCCGTGGCGGACGATGGCGGCGCCGTCGTGCAGCGGAGAGCGGTAGGTGAACAACGTGACCAGGGTCTCGGCGCTGAGGATGGCATCCATGCGAACCCCGGTAGCGGCGATCTCCTCCAGGCCGATGTCGCCGTGGAGGACGATCAGTGCACCGGTGGTCGACTCGCCCAGACGCATCGCCGCGCGCACGACCTCGTCGACATCGTGGCGCAGCTCAGCGGTCTCGGGCGCCAACAGTCCGGTGCGCAGTGGCCCCAGGCGACCCATCTGGTCTAGGGCCCGGCGAAGCTCGGGTTGGAAAAGGATGACCACCGCGATCAGAATCACCGGGCCGCCGTTGCTGAAGATGAACTTCAGGACCGGCAGGTTGAGGATGAAGGCGATCGCAGCCAGCCCCCCGATCAGCAAGAGCCCCACCAGAAGCTGGACCGCCTGGGTGCCGCGGATGAGCACCAGGAGGCGGTAGGCGAGAAAGGCGATGATGAGGATGTCGACGGCGGCTCGCCAGCCCACCGTCTGCAGCAGAACCCGGGCCGCCTCACCGATGTTCAGCGCCGCAAGCATCGGCGAAATCGCGCCCACCAGGGCGAGCCCGGTCATGCGCCCGGCCTCCGCACAGAGAAGATCTCCAGCAGCAACGCCAGTTGCACCCAGTAGCGGTTCTCGGCCTGGGCGAAGACGATCGACTGGGGTCCATCCAGGACCTCATCGGTGATCTCTTCGCCGCGATGAGCCGGGAGGCAGTGCATGACTTTGACACTCCTCGGAGCCTTGCTGAGGAGCGCCTGGTTCACCTGGTAGGGGCCGAAGTCCTGACGCCGATCCTCATGCTGCTCCTCCTGGCCCATCGAGGTCCAGACATCCGTGTAGATGATCTCGGCATCGGAGACCGCCGTTTCCAGCTGGGAGATGGGATAGGCCGGCTCGTATCCGGGCGGGGCGACCACCCGGAGATCCAGGCCGACCACCGCAGCAGCTTCCATCAGGGAGGCGCAGACGTTGTTGCCATCGCCGACAAATGCCACTCGGGCGCCCTCCAGGTGGCCCAAAGCCTCCCGCACCGTGAGGCAGTCAGCGAGGACCTGGCAGGGATGACCGCGATCGGTCATGGCGTTGATCACCGGGGCCTGCATCGCCTGGGCCAGGCCCCTCAGGTCGCGGTCGGAGGGGATCCTGGCCACCAGCCCAACCACGAAGCGGTCGAGGATCCGCCCCACGTCCGCCACCGACTCACGACGGCCCATCTCGATCTCCCGGTCGAACAGGGAGATGGGGTGCCCGCCCAACCGGTGCACCGCCGCCTCGAAGGAGACTCGTGTCCGGTTGCTGGGGCGCAGGAAGACCATGGCGATCGAGTCTCGGGCCAGCGGAGTGCCTGGATCGCGCCCCCCCTTGAGCTGGGAGGCAACCTCAAGCAGCCGCAGGAGTTCTGGGCGGCTGAGGTCGGATATCGCTAGGAAGTCACGCCGGTAGAGTTCGTCGCCCACTTCACCCCATGGCTGTGTTCAGGGCCGCCCAAGAGGCGGGACCGGTATTGGAACGGGTGTGTGTAAGGGTAGTTTCAGCGCTTGGTGTACTGCGGAGCCTTGCGGGCTCGCTTCAGGCCAGGCTTCTTGCGTTCCTTCATCCTCGGATCGCGGGTCATCAGCCCGGCCGCTTTGAGAGGCCCCCGCAACCCCGCATCCCAGGCGCAGAGGGCGCGAGCCAGGCCGTGGGCGACCGCGCCCGCCTGGCCAGACACGCCTCCGCCCGCCACCTTTACGGAGATCCGGAAGCGACCGCTGACGCCGGCCACCTCGAGCGGGCGCAGCGCGGCCTGCTCCAGCTCCTTGCGGCCGAAGTGGCGCAGCGGCTCGCGGTCATTGATCACCGCGGTGCCCTCTCCGGGGTAGATCCGCACCCGCGCCACCGCCGTCTTGCGCCGGCCGGTGCCGTAGGAGTAACGGCTCTGATCTGGCTCGCTCAAAGCTTGACTACCTCCGCGTGATCGCCGAATCGGACGGGAAGCGGCTGCTGGGCCTGGTGGGGATGGTCCCCTCCGGGGTAAATCTTGAGGCGGCGCAGTTGACGCTCACCTAGGGTATTGTGCTGCAACATCCCCCGCACCGCCTCGCGCAGCGGCGCGGTCGCGTCCCGGTCGACCAGTTCCTGATAGGTCCGCTCCCGGCGCCCACCTGGGTAGCCGCTGTAGCGGTCGTAGATTTTGTCGGTGCGCTTTGCGCCAGTGACAACGATCTCGGCCGCGTTGATGACCACCACCTGATCCCCACAGAGGGCGTGCGGAGTGTAGGTGGGCCGGTGCTTGCCGCGGAGGACCCGGGCGATGTTGACCGCTAGGCGTCCGAGGGTCTGGCCCCGGGCATCGATCAGCAGCCACTGCTCGCTGCCGGGCTTCTCGGCGTGACTGAAGGTGCGCTGGACCACCACGCTCATCCCTGGGCCACCTGACGGTAATCCACTCGCCACTGGTGCAGGCCGTGCGCCGGCGCGGTCAACCAGGGCCCGCGACGGCACGGCGAGCGGAGCGCCCGGGCAAGCTCGCTGACCGAGACGCGGCGCGAACCCACCGCGACCAGCGCCCCGGCGAAGTTGCGCATCATTCCCCGGAGAAAGGCGTCGGCCCGGATCTCCAAGCCGACCAACCCCTCGCGCCGCTCCACCTCGGCCCGATCCACGGTCCGCACCGTGGAGTGACCCGGCCAGGGGCTGCTGCCAAAGGCGGCGAAGTCGTGGCTGCCCAATAGCAAGCGTGCCGCAGCACGCATCGGGTACAGCTCCAGTTGGACCGGGACCCGCCACTCGTACTGGCGCCCCACCGGATCGCCCACCGCCGCCTCGCGAACCAGGTAGCGGTAGGTGCGCCGCCAGGCTTGCCAGCGGGGATGGAAGGCGGGGTCGGCTCGCTCGGCCTCCAGCACCGAGATGTCCTCCGGGAGCAGCGCGTTGCAGGCGCCTCGCAGGGTCTCGGGCAGCCACTCGGTACTGAGGCTGAAACTGATCACCTGGCCGTGCGCGTGCGCCCCGGCGTCGGTGCGCCCGGCGGCGAGGATCCTCGGCCGCTCCTGGGTGAGCCGCCCCAGCGCCCGGTCCAGCTCCCCCTGGACGGTCGCCACCTGGGGCTGGGCCTGCCAGCCGTGGTAGCCGGTGCCATCGTAGGCGAGCACCATCCGGTAGCAGGGTCGGGCGGCGAGCACCACTATTCCACCATCTCCATGATCACGACCGGGGCACCGTCTCCGGAGCGCGGCCCCCGATGAATGATCCGGGTGTAGCCGCCGGGGCGTTCGCGGTAGCGGTCGGCGTACTGACTGAAGAGCTTGGCAGCCACGTCCCGCTCCTGTACCACCCGAGCCACCCGTCGTCGCGCCGCCAGATCGTCGGTCTTGGCCACCGTGACCACCCTCTCCACCCAGCGCCGCAGCTCCTTGGCCTTGGCCTCGGTGGTCTCAATGCGCCCGTGCTCAAGCAGGGCGGTGGCCAGGTTGCGGGTGAGGGCGATCCGGTGCGCCGAGGTGCGACTCAGCTTGCGGCCGGACTTGAGATGGCGCATCTCCCCTAGCGATCTCCCTTCTGGAAGAGCTCGTCAACCTCATCCTCGGCCACAAAGCCGCGGGCCACCAGCTTCTGCTTGATCTCGTCGAGGGACTTTGCCCCGAAGTTGCGCAGGGCCAGGAGCTCCTCCACCCGCATCGCCAGCAGCTCGCCCAGGCGGGTGA
>JBOHUH010000064.1:0-18950 GCA_050733915.1 Candidatus Dormibacteria bacterium
CCTTTTGATGGCGCTAGGATCGCGCCACCAAAAGGCGCACCACTCCGGGCTCGCTCCAGGGGGCGACCTCCAGCACCTCGTCCCCATCCTCGATGCAGCTGCGCGGTACCGATTCTGCCGGCTCTCCCTCGTCGAGGAGGACCTCGAGGCGCTGGCCCTTGGCGAGGTGATTGAGGGCGATCTTGGTGCGCACGAAGGTCAGCGGGCAGGCCACCCCGCGAAGGTCGAGGCGCTCCGGCTCCCCCGTGGCCTGGCTCACAGGCGGTCGAAGCTCCCGGTGCGACGGCCCTGGCGCTCGAAGTAGGTGAAGAGCAGGAAGGCGATGGTCGCCCAGGCCGCGCCAACCGCCAGCTCCTCCCAGATGTACGGCCAGGCCGCCGCCAGGTGCTGGCCGCTGGCGAGGAGGCGGCCCGCCTCGATCCCGTGGGTCAGCGGCAGGATCTGGGCCAGACCCCTCAAGAACCCAGGGAGCTGGCGCAAGGGCACCTCCACCCCGCAGAGCAAGAGCATCGCGAAGTAGGCGATGTTGGCGCTGAGCCAGACGTCGCGGACCCGCAGCCCGAACGACCCGAGGGCCATTCCGAACCCGGTGCAGGAGGCGGTGGAGACCAGCACCGTGAGCGCCAGCTCGGGGATGGCGGCAGTCGAGGGCCTGAAGTTAAGGATCAAAGCGGAGACCAGGAAGCCAAAGACGGTGGTCTGCAGACCGGAGATCAGGACCGGCAGGCCCCGCCCCAAAAACAGCGCGATCCGGTTGGCCGGGGTGGCCAGCAGCGGGCTGAGGGTCTGGAACTGGCGCTCATTCGCGAGGGCCATGGTCATCCCGTAGATCCCCGACATGCTGCAGATCTGGATCGAGTTGCCGACCACGAAGAAGGTGGTCGAGCCCACCCCGGTGGCCCGCCCCAGGTAGACGAAGAAGAGGATCTGGAAGAGCGGCGCGCCCAGCATGGTGGGGATGTACTGCCAGGGGGTGATCCAGTAGAAGAGGGCGCGGTAGGAGATCAGCCCACCGATGAAGAAGACCCGCCAGAAGTGACGGCGCGCTCCCTGCCGGGGGAAGGCCGCGGCAGCGCTCACTGGAAGGTCAGGGTGGCGTTGCGCCGGGCGAGCCGCTCCACGTTGGCGACCAGGACCGCCCCCAGCCCCAGGTAGACCAGCGAGGCCACGGCGCACCAGAGCAGCGGTGGCCAGGGGTTGCCCCCCAAGGCGGCGGTTCGCATCGACTCGATCCCCCAGGTCGGGGCCAGGAGGTACGCCAGGTAGTGGGTCCAGCCGGGCAGCAGCGAGAGCGGGACCACCAGCCCGCAGATCAGCCAGACCGGGTACTCCAGGGCGTTGGAGAGGGCGTTGGCGTTGCGGTAGAGGACGAAGCTGGAGCCCATCACCAGGCCCAGGAGTCCCAGCGCAATCACCATCACCACCGCCGCGATCACGAAGGCCAGCGGGTTGGCCAGGTGGATGTGGGCCCCGAAGATCAGCCAGCCCCAGAGCAGGGTCGCCCCCATCGAGTAGAGCCCCACCGTGGCGGTGCTGAGGGTGATCCCCAGCATGACCAGGACCAGCGGCGCGGGCGCCATCACCAGGGGCTCCAGCATCCCCTGGTGGCGCTGCCAGGAGAGCGCACCGCCACAGCCGAAGACCACCGTCGACCAGATCCCCATGATCCCGGCACCGAGGGCGTAATAGAGGAGGGGCAGGGTCCGGTTGCCGGCCTGCTGGTCGGCCATGGCGATGCTGGCGAAGATCAGCGGCTGGACCAGGGAGACCATCACCACGAACCCGGACTGAGCCTGCATCTTGAACTGGTACCACCAGCCCGACCACATCTGCCGGGGCCAGCCAAGGGCGGGGGGTCCGGAGCGGTAGAGCCGCCGGTTCAGCTGGGCGCTGCTCATCAGGCGGTCACCAGGGCCACGTAGGCGTCCTCCAGGGTGGGCTCGCGGGCGGCGATCCGTTCCACCCTCACCCCCTCCAGGAGTTGGAGCAGGCGGCCGGTGAGCTGGCTGCCCTCCTCTGCCTGAACGGTGAGCAGCTGGGCCTGCTCGTGGACCTCGCTGGTCACCGCCTCCACCTCCGGCAGGTCCCGGATCCGCTGCACGATCTGGTCGGGCACCCCGTAGGCCTCGATCTCCACCACGGTACGGGCGCCCACCCCGGCCTTGAGCTGCTGCGGCGTGCCCGCGGCCACGATCTCACCGTGGGAGATCACCGCGATTCGTTGGCAGAGGCTGTCCGCCTCGAACATGTAATGGGTGGTGAGCAGGATGGTCTTGCCGGCGGCGGCCAGCTGGGCCACCAGCTGGCGCACCTCCCGGGCTCCCACCGGGTCCACCCCGATGGTGGGCTCGTCGAAGAACAGCACCGGCGGATCGTGGAGCAGCCCACGGGCCAGGTGGAGCCGCTGCCGCATGCCCCGGGAGAAGCCCTCCACCCGTTCCTTGCCCCGCCCCTCCAGCCCGACCAGCTCCAGCACCTCGTCGATCCGGTGCCGCTGCAGCCGGGGCTCCAGGGCGTAGAGGTCGGCGAAGTAACGCAAGTTGTCGAGGGCGCTCAGTCGATCGTAGAGACCGCGATCGCCGCCGAAGACGTAGCCGATCTGGCGGCGCACCTCCCGGGGGTGTTGGACCACGTTGAGCCCCAGCACCTCGACCGTCCCCGAGGTAGGCAGGAGCAGGGTGCAGAGCACCCGGATGGTGGTGGTCTTGCCGGCGCCGTTGGGACCCAGCAGCCCGAACAGCTCGCCGGGCTCGACCCGAAGAGAGATACCCCGCACCGCCTCGATCTCAAGCCTGCGGCGGCGCAGCGTACCGGTGGTGGTCCGGTAGGTGCGCCGCAGATCGCGGACTTCAATGGCGGGCTCACCGCTTAGGGGAGCGGTTGGTGACACGGGCGCTCAATTCTAGCGACGCCGCACCGCTCCCTCGGGAATTCGGAAAGCCCCCGGAACCTGGCCCGGTCGAGAGGGCTTTCCGCTCTTTTGGGGAAGCCGCTCTGGGTGCTGGGTGGCGCTGCGGACGTGGACTCGGCGGGGTTGCCTTCGGCGACCCCCAATGCGGTCACCGCGACCCCAGGCGCAGGCGCCGCTTGGGCGAAGGCTTAACGCGCAACCCGACCACTTTCACCTGCTCGACCGGCGGTCCGTTGATCGAGGAGCCAGCCGCGGGTCAGCCCGCGGCCACAGCGCAATGCACTCAGGCGACCTACCAGGCGCTCGGGTCCTGCGGCCGTCGCTGCCGCAGGCCAAACATCTCTTGACGAAGGCGGCGGACACGGTTGCGGCACCAGCGGATAACATGCCCCAGCTGACGGTCCGCGCCCGGCGGCGACCAACCTGGCGCGGCGGTTGGGCGAGCCGATGTCTGGCTGCGGAAGCGGCACAAGTGGCGAGGTGGGCAAAGGACCATGACCGCGTCTCCTGAGGGCACCGAGTCACCAACCCCGACGGGCAGTCGGGGAGCGGGGCTGGCCGCTGGTGCTCGCGGTGGGTGATTGGACCGCGGTCGACGAAGGCTGGGGCCGGAAGGCGGTCGACTTCGCCACCCTCAGTGAACCTGCCAATTGCCGCGAATACCTCGCCATCCACCACCGGCTCGGCATCCGGGAAGGCGACAGCTTGCTGGATGTCGCCTGCGGTTCTGGACTGGCGATGGAGCTGGCGCAGGTGCGCGGTGCCCGCTGCGCTGGAATCGACGCATCGCCGCGCTTGGTCGCGATCGCGCGTGATCGAAACCCGGGGGCCGACGTCAGGGTGGGCGATATGCACGCCCTGCCATGGGAGGCGGCGAGCTTCGACGCCGCCACCAGCTTCCGAGGGATCTGGGGGACCACCCCCGAGGCCCTGGGTGAGATCAACCGGGTCCTGGTGCCGGGCGGCCGGGTCGGGATCACGGTCTGGGGCCACATCAAGAGGTCTCCGGGAGCTTGGGCCCTGGCCCCGTTCAGGCTGGCCACCTCAGGCAAGGTGGAGCACCAGGCGAAGATGGTGTTCCTGGGTCGTCCCGGCGTTGGCGAGGAACTCCTGGCGCGCTATGGATTCGTCGACGTCGAACGGGTCGACGTACCCTTCGCCTGGGAGTTTGCCGACCCTGAGGCGTTTGCTCGCGCGCTTGCCTCAACTGGTCCCGCCTATGAGGCGATCCAGAACGTCGGGGAAGAAGCGTTCATCGCGGCGGCGGTCGCCGAGGCGGAGGTGCGGGTTCGCAGCGGCCTACCGCTGCGCGCTCCTCTCGCAGTGGTCGGGTATCTGGCGCGTAAGCCGCAATCCGGAGGTATGGTGCCGCGATGAGCGAAATTGGATTCCTTGCGACTCCCGAGCCCAACTCGGAAGCCCAGCGTCTCTTCGATGACGACACCTCTGAACTGGGTTATGTCATGAATGCCTCCAGGCTCTGGGCCTACCAGCCCGCGGTGCTGAACGGTCTCTTCGATCTGATGCGCCAGGCAACCTCGGCGCATCGACTCACGCTCCGGGAGCGGGGCATTCTAGTCGCCGCCTGCGCATCGACCTTCGGCGACTCCTACTGCTCCCTGGCCTGGGGCTCCAAGCTGGCCGGTGCCAGCGACCCCCGAACCGCTGCCGCGGTGATCCGGGGTGACGACGATCCGCTCGGTCCCCAGGAGCGCGCGATGGCCAGGTGGGCGCGGAAGGTTGCCCGGGATCCAAGCCACACCACGTCGGAGGACGTGCAAGAGCTACGCGCCGCCGGGCTCGGCGACGCCCAGATCTTCGCGATCACTGTCTTCGTGGGCATGCGGATGGCCTTCTCCACGGTCAACGATGCGCTGGGTGTGCGCCCCGACGCCGCTTACCGATCCAGCGCTCCCGAGGCAGTCCTGGAGGCGGTGACGTTTGGCCGGCCCATCGAGGATGAGCCGGTGAGATGAGCGGGTCATCTCGAGGCGCGAGGGGGTGAATCTCCGGCGCTAGTCCCGCCCAGACAGCCGGGCTGGGGCATCCCAGGCGGCCTCCAGCCAGCGGGCGCAAAACGTGTCCGCAACGACCGCTCCGAGCCAGGGGGCTTGGGGCAGCTGGATACGCGATCAACCGCGGCCGGCGAATCCGGGATGGGTTGGAGGGGGAGGATTCTCGGCCCACACCGGCCGAGGGTCGCTCGGAGAGGATCGCCGGGTCGAGGTTCGAATCAGCCCATGGCTTCTGGGTGAAGTAGGCTCAGCCGCTGGTTGCCACGACCCGCAGCTCGGCGAGTCCCTCGCGCATGATCGCCGCGAGGTCCCGGTCGTCGTCTCCGCTGGCCCACTGCTGGATGGCCACCCGCAAGATGGTCATGGCGGCGTCCGCGGCCAGGGTCGCCTGCGGCTCTCTGACGTCGCGCTGGCGCAGGGTGGCGGCGACCGAGGCGGCGTAGTCAGCCAGCTTGGCGAGCTCGCGCTCGTGCAGCTCCGGGTTGGCGGCGATCACCGCCTGGCGCTGGCGGGTGAGGTCGCGGCGAGACTCGCCGAGCATGCTGGCGGCGGCGTCGAGGCCCCGAGAAACGACTTCGAGAGGGCCGTCCGTGGCGGGCGCGCTGGCCACCCCGGCCACGATCCGCTCTCTGAGCAGGGCAGACCCGCCAAACAGCACTTCTCGCTTGTCGGCAAAGTGCCGGAAGAAGGTGCGCTCGGTCAGCCCGGCTCGCTCAGCGATCTGGGCGGTGGTGGTCTGGTCGAAGCCCCGCTCTGCGAACAGAGCGAGAGCCGCTTCCTGCAGCCGCCCGCGGCTGTCCGGCTCCCATCGGCCCATGAGTTCCATCGTAAGCGTTGACAGTCACTGACGTCACGTGTAGAGTGATGTCTGTTGCTGACATCAACGCCCTCCTGGAGGTGTCCTGATGAGAATCTTCGTCACCGGTGCGTCAGGCTGGATCGGCTCGGCGGTCGTGCCCGAGCTGCTCGGAGCCGGCCATGAGGTGGTTGGCCTGGCCCGAACCGAGGCGTCGGCGCAGCGCCTGGAGGCGGCCGGAGCGATGGTGCAGCGGGGCGACGTCAACGACCCTGACGGCCTGGCCAAGGCGGCGGCAAACTCGGACGGGGTGATCCACCTGGCCTTTCAGCACGACGTGGCATTCGGCGGCGACTTCCCCGCCGCGGCGGCAGCCGACCGTCGAGTGGTGGAGGCCATGGGCGCCGCCCTCGCCGGGTCCGATCGACCCTTTGTGCTCGCCTCGGGCTTGCTCGGGCTGAGCAGCGGGAGGACTGCGACCGAGGACGACGGGCTCGTGCCAAGCGCCGAGGTCCGGGCCAACCCCGCCGGGCTGCGGTCGGCCACCGCCCTGCTCGCGCTGTCGCTGAGGGGCACGGGCGTCCGCTCGTCCGTGCTGCGCTTTCCCCCGACGGTACACGGCGACGGCGACCACGGGTTCACGGCCACCCTTGTCGATATCGCCCGCAAGCGCGGCGTGGCCGGGTACGTAGGAGACGGCACCAACCGCTGGCCGGCCGTGCACCGATCCGACGCCGCCCGTCTGGCCCGCCTGGCCGTCGAGGCCGCCCCCGCCGGCTCGGTCCTGCACGCGGTCGGCGACGAGGGCGTCGCTTTCCGCGATATCGCCCAAGCCATGGGCCGTCACCTCAATGTCCCGACGGCGTCAGTGGCTCCCGGCGCCGCCGTCGAGCACTTCGCCCAACTTGGCCACTTCGTCTCCCTGGACAGCCCCGCCACCGCGGCGGTCACCCGGGAGCTTCTCGGATGGGAGCCGACCGGGCCCAGCTTGCTCGAGGACCTCGAGCAGGACCACTACTACCGGCAGGCGTGATCCAGATAGATTGATCCCGCGTCCCCCAACAGCACTTACGCCACCCCCTCTGGCCGGTGGACGGCAATGACAGCGCACGCCATGGCGGGCGACGACGCCCGATGAGGGAGGACGTCGCCGGGCGAAGGCCATAGGCGCCTCGTCGGCGATCGGAACATCGAGGGCGGGGATCCCGAGCGACGCCGGGCGATGGGAGGTCTTGCCAGCGCGCCTGGAGAGGCCCTGGCCCAAGGGCGGGGCCGGGCGGATGCGAGCAGCTCGCGGCGCCGGCCAGGGGGCTGGGCAGACTGCATGCCCCAAGCAGAGGGCGTGCAGGTGGGAGCCCCCCAAGGATCGGTCGGCGGCCCCACCGAGACTCAGCCGACCTCAGGGACTCCGATCCCCAGCAGGGGATCTCCGGCCTTTACCGCCAGCGAGGTAACCAGGAAGACCACCACCCCGGAGGCGGCGGCAAAGAGCTCCTTGAGGGTGTCCCCGAAGATGTCCCTCAGCTCGCCGACCGCCTGCCCCTGGGAGACCTCGTCTCCCACCGCCACTTGGGGGTGGTAGGTGGCGGAGATCTCGGTGCGCATCCAGACCATCTCGCCCATGGACCGCGGTGGGGCCGGAGGGGCCCCCACGGGTTCGATCATCTCCAGCTCGGCCAGCACATTTTGAAGGCCGCGGAGATGGCGAGCCACCGAGGGCTCGTCGCAGATGCCCTGCTGGCCGATCTCGGCGATGATCGAGGGCACCCCGGCCAGGGCGCCGCTGGCGTAGGCCGCCCCCGGGACCGACTCGGGGTCGACCCCCAGGCTGTGCGGGAAGCCATAGGCCCGGGACATCGCCCGGGAGCGGGCGGCCACCTCGGGGTCGCCGGCCTTGGTCCACAGGGTGAACGGGCTGAGCGCCTCGATCAGGTCGCCGCAATGGGCGTCGACGTAGGCGTCGGCGCCCTCGATCAGGTTGGCCAGCAGGAAGGCGGCCACCTGCTCCGCCGGGCTGCCCTCCGGGCCCCCGGGGAAGGACCGGTTGAGATTGCGCCCGTCGCGGGGGTTGACGTAGATCGAGCGCTCGTAGAAGCCGGGGGCGTTGACCAGGAGCACGGCGGCCAGGGTCCCGCGCAGACGGCTCGGGTCGAGCCACCTGGTAAGCCGGGTCACCGCCTCGATGGGTACGTACTCGGCGGCGTGCATGCCACTGGTCACCGCCAGGGTGGGTCCAGGGCGCTCGCCCCGGACGATCACCGCGGGCATCTCCCAGGGCGGCTCGAGGCCGGGCACCCGGACCATGCCGCGGCGGCGCTCCCCGGGCGCTGCCGTGAGGTCGCCGATCCCGGGCCGGGGCATTAACCGGTCACCTTGAGTGTCTCGATCCAGCGCTGGACGATCCCTTCCAGCACCCCGAGCGGGACCGCCCCGCTGCCCAGCACCGCACCGTGGAACCCCCGGATGTCGAACCGGCTCCCCAGCTGCTGCTCCCCCAATTCCCGCAGCCGCCTGATCTCACCACAGCCCACCATATAGGCCAGCGCCTGGCCCGGCCAGGAGATGTAGCGGTGGATCTCGTTCTCCACATTGGAGCGCGGGGTGGCGGTGTTCTCCCACAGGTAGTCGATGGCCCGCTGCCGGCTCCAGCCGAAGTGGTGCATTCCGGTGTCGACCACCAGCCGCGCCGCCCGCAGGGCGTCGAAGGAGAGCATCCCGAGGCGCTGCAGGTCGGAGCTGTAGAGGCCCATCTCGTCGGAGAGCCGCTCGCTGTAGAGGCCCCAGCCCTCGATGAAGGCGCAGGCCTCGGCGTCCAGATGACGCCGGTAGCGGGGCAGCTCGGTGAGGCCCTGGGCCACCGCGATCTGGAGGTGGTGCCCGGGACTGCTCTCGTGGAAGGCCAGCGCCTCGTACTCGTAGACGAATCGCTCCTCGGGGCTGCTGGTAAGGACGCAATGGGCCGCGGGCCGGCTGCCGTCGGCGCTCGGAGGACGGTAGTAGGCGAGGGGGGCGTTGCCGGCCTCAAGAGGGCTGATCTCCTCAATGACACACTGGGGCAGCTGGTAGCTGGGGAACCAGCGATTCCGTGAGACCTCGGCGCGCTCCAGGGCACCGCCTACCATCCCCACGATCTCAGCGGCGTCGTGAAAACGCAGGCTCGGGTCCTCGCGCAGCCGGCGCCGGACCTCATTTCCATGGGTCACCCCCAGGACCGTTGTCCCCAATTCGGACCACTCCTCCTCCAGGGCGGCGATCCGATCTCGTCCCCGCTGGTGGATCTCCGCGGCGGTCAGCCGGGTAGTGGTGTGGCGCCTCACGGCGTCGCGGTAGCCCTCCTCCCCGCCTGGGACGAAGCAGATCCCCACCTCATCGTCGGAGCGCGCCCGGGGCAGCAGCTCCTGCTCCAGGGTCTCGCGGAGCCGTCGCTCCGCCGGGCGCACCCCGGAGTCGACGAGCTCGGCGATCTTGGACCGCAGCCTGGTCCCGTCGACCGCGCTGGGCAGCCGGGTCCTGACCAGAACGTCGGCGTCTAGGGGCTGGGCAAGGTGCCCGTCCAACTGCTCGATCGCCTGGAGCACCCCGACCCGAGTGGAGCGGCGCCCCCGGGCGGTGGCCTCCCGGTAGCGCTCCCCGACCGCGTCGAAGTAGGCGGGCAGGGCCTTGAGCCGCTCCAGGTAGCCGTCCACCGCGGCGGCGTCGGGGAGCGGCGCCGCCGGCACCGACTGGAAGACCAGGCCTTGGGGCGAGACATAGCCCGCGGGTGAGGCGTTGGCCTCCCAGAGGGAGTGTTCCAAATCCGTGCGGGCGCCCCAGGCGAGCGCCGCCAGCACCGCGTGGTTGACCCGGTCGCCGACACTCATCCCGGCGGGGTCGATCGCCGCCAGCCGCCCCTCGATGGCGGCGAACCTCAGCGAGCCGGCCTCGGCGCCCCGGACGCTGGGGTCGGGGACCAGGGAGTCGAATCCAGAGACCCCCAGCATGGTGGCGCTGAAGGGATCGCTGGAATGCATCGCCTGAAAGAACTCCTCGCTGAGGTCTGCCAGCCGGGGATCGCTCGGCCGCCCCTCCGCCTGCGCTCCGGCTTCCACGCTGGTGGGCTTCAAGCTCGAGCCAGCCGGTACGGCCCGGACCCGAGCTGGCGCCAGAGATGCTCCCACGCGCGCATCCCCTCACCAAGGCGGCGGACGCGCAGGTACTCGTTGGGCGCGTGCAGCCGCTCATCCGCGGTGGAGAAGGAGAAGAAGAGAGTCTTGGCGCCGAGCAGCTCCTCGAAGAGGACAGTGGCCGGGAGGGTCCCCCCGATCTTCACCTGGAGCACCTCCTCACCGGGATAGACGTGCTGCAGGGCGGCAACGGCCGCGGCCACCGCCGGGTGGCCCTGGGGCAGGGTGTAGGCCCTGACCCCGCCGGGGTCAGGGCGCACCACCACCCGGACCCCCGGCGCTGGCTGGGACATCACGTGACGGGTGATCGCCGCCAGCACCAGCTCCGGATCCTGGCCCGGGACCAGCCGCGAGGAGAGGTGGGCCACCGCGAGGTGGGGGATCACCGTGTACTTGCCGCCCGCCTGCACCCCGTTGATCTCCAGGGTGGGCCGCTCCCAGAGCCGCTCCAGGGTCGAGTACCCGGGTTCGCCGGGCAGTTCCGAGACCTGGAGCTCGTCGAGGTAGGCAGCATCGTCGAAGCGGATGCCGGCGATCTCGGCGCGCCGGGACGCACCCAGCTCGGGGATGCCGTCGTAGAAGCCCGGCACCGCCACCCGTCCCTCCGGGCCGTGCAGGCTGGCCAGGATCCGCACCAGCGCCTGCAGGGGATTGGCCACGGTGCCCCCGTAGCGGCCGGAGTGGAGGTCGGTGGCAGCGCCGCTCACCTCGATGTCGAGGCCTACCAGCCCCTTGGAGCCCACCGAGACCGAGGGCTCACTGGCCCGCCACTGGGCGCCGTCCGCGGAGACCACCAGGTCGGCGGCCAGCTCGGCCGAGTGGTCGCGCACGAAGTCGGCCAGGTGGGGACTGCCGATCTCCTCCTCGCCCTCCAAGAGCAGCTTGACGTTGAGCGGCGGGCGGCCCTCCTGGGCGGCGAAGGCCGCCAGCACCGAGAGCGCGATCAGCACCGGTCCCTTGTCGTCGCTGACCCCCCTCCCCCGGGCGGTGGATCCGTCCAGGGTGAGCTGGAAGGGAGGGCTCAGCCACTCCCCCAGGTCGCCGGTGGGCTGGACGTCGTAGTGGCCGTAGACCAGGATCGTCGGTGCCCCCTTCGGCCCTGCCAGCTCCGCCAGCACCACCGGGTTGCCCGCGGTCTCGATCAGGCGGGCCTGGGCGAAGCCGAGTCGCGAGGCCAGCCACTGCGCCGCCCGGCGCATGGCGGCCTGGTCACCGTCCCGGCTGACGCTGGGGATCGCGACCAGCTCGGCGAGCTCCTGCAAAAGCTCGTGGTCGTGGCTAAAAGAGAGCATGGCCGCCATCGATGGGAAGGGTCTGCCCGGTCACCCAGGAGGAAGCCTCGGCGACGAAGAAGAGCACCCCGTTGGCGATGTCCTCGGGCTGGCCCAGCCGGCGGGTGGCGATCGCCTCGACCAGGTGGGCCTGGCCCTCCGGGCCGTAACCCTCCCACTGCTTCACCGTGGTGGGGTTGGAGAGCACGAACCCCGGGGCTATGCAGTTGACGGTGATCCCGAAGGGTCCCAGCTCATGGGCCATCTGCCGGGTGAACCCGATCTGGCCCGCCTTGGCGCTGGCGTAGGCCTGGATCCCGGTCAGGCTGACGCTGCGACCGGCCCCTGAGGAGATGTTGACGATCCGCCCCCAGCGGCGCCGCTTCATCCCGGGGGCGACCGCCCGGGTGCAGAGGAAGGTGCTGTTTAGGTTGGCGTCCACAAGGGCCTTCCAATCCCGCTCTGAAACCTCCTCGATGGGGTGATGCACCTGGCCCTCGACCCCTCCGGCGTTGTTGACCAGGACGTCGACCGGGCCTAGCTCCTGGAAGAAGGCGGCCACCGCCGCCCCGTCGGCTAGGTCGACCGAGTCCTTGTCGACCCGGCGGACCCGCATCCCCTCCCGCTCCAGGGCCGCCGCGATCGCCGTCCCGATCCCGTGGGCGGTCCCGGTGACCACCGCCACCTTGGGTGCCGCGGAGTTCCCGGGTGCGGCGCCCTCGGCTCCCGGCTGGCTCAACGGTGCTCTTCCAGCAGCTGCGGCCTGCCCGCCTTCATGGCTGCGGCTCAAAGGCCTGCTCGATGACCCGCAGGACGTTGCCGCCCAGGACCTGGCGGATGTCGTCGTCCGAATAGCCGTGGGTCACCAGCCAGCGGGCGATGTTGGGGAACGCCTCGGCAGGGCTCTCCAGCCCGTCCACCCACTCCACCCGCTCGAAGGTGAGCGGCGGGTGGGGCAGCGGCAGCTCCGAGCCGAGCCGCTCCTGGGCGACTCGGTGCAACCCGACGTGGTCGCCGAAGGTGGTGTCGGGGCCAAAGCCGACGTGCTCGATGCCGACCAGGTCGCAGCAGTACTCGAAGTGAGCCATGTAACTGTCGATGGTGTGGCGGGGCTGCTCTCGGGTCAGGGTGGTGTGGGGTGCCGCCTCGATGCCGATGATCCCGCCGCCCGCGGCGCAGGCGCGGATCACCTCGTCGGGCTTCATCCGTGCGCTGGGCCAGACCGCCCGGGCGCCGGCATGGGAGATCGTCACCGGGGCCCGGCTGGCGGCGATGGTGTCGAGGGTGGTGCGGTCCCCGGCGTGGGAGCAGTCGATCAGGATCCCCAGCTGGTTCATCCGCCGCACCGCCCGGTGGCCGAAGGCGGTCAGCCCGGCGTCGCTGCTCTCGGAGAGGCCGCTGCCCAGGGAGTTGGCCTCGCTGTAGGTGACGCCGACAGCCCTCACCCCGAACCCGTAGAGGATGTCGAGGCGGTCCAGCTCATTCTCGATGGGGGCGGCGGACTCCACCGCCAGGACGATCCCCAGCTGCCCCGCCTGCCGGATCGACTCGATGTCGGCGGGTCGCCTCACCACCCTGACAAAGTCCTGGTGGGCGATGTCGCACAGCCGCATCCCCAAATCGGCCAGGGTGTCGTCCCACTTCCAGCCCATCAGGGAGGTGATCTGGCCCTCGCCATCGGCGAGGTTGTCGAAGACGACGTCCAGACCGGACCGGCTGAGGCCCAGGTAGCCGGTGACGTCGCGGCCGTGGCGGCGGTACTCGAAGAGCTGGTCGATGTCCTGGGGCAGGACCGAGGGGTGGTCATGCAGGGAGATCACCGGCCCCTGGGCGAGCAGGCGCTGCACCCTCTCCTCCTCCGCCACGCTGGTGGGCACCGGTCGCGAGGGCACCCGCTCCAACTCCAAGGCCAGCTCGAACACCCGGTAGTCGCGCCCCGGCTCCAGGTAGTCGTAGGAGTGGTAGCCGCGGTAGGCGCTGGACTTCATCGGCCAGGTCCGCCGGGGCCGCTCAGCGGCTGCCAGCACCCGCGCATCAGAGTGCGGGCTCCCGCCGCGGCAGATCCAGGATCTGCTCCACCCGGGCGGCGGCGGCCAGCAGCTCGGCGTCGCCACCGACCGGGGCGGAGAGCTGCAGGGCGATCGGGAGACCGTCGCGGCTCCAGCCGCAGGGCAGGGACAGCGCGGGCGCCCCAGTGACGTTGAAGACGGTGGTGAAGCGGCCCTCGGCCACCCCCTCCGGGGTGTCGGACGGGGGGGTGGTGGCCGGAGCCAGGTAGGGGACCAGCGGGGTCAGCAGCACGTCGATGTCCAAGTAAGTGGCGGCGGCGCCGCTGCGGAGCTCATCGCGCCTCCGGCAGGCGGCTTGGTAGCTGGCCTCGGTGGTCTTGGCGGCTTCCTCGAACAGCCGCCTGGTCGAGGGGCCGAAGTGGGTGGGGTCGCGGCGCATCTGCTCCCCGTGCACCAGCCAGATCTCCCGCAAAAGGATGGGATCGGAGGTCTCCTGGATCGCTGCGAGCGCCGCGCCATCGACCCTGACCACGGTGCACTCCGACTCCTGCAGCCGCTCCATGGCGGCCCGCAGCGCGGCTTGGCTCTCCTGGTCCAGCTCTTCGAGCTGGCCCTCGATCACACCCAGCCGGAGCCGCGCGGGCGGGTCTGCCGCCGCCCTCCCGGTCAGGGCCAGGAAGGCGTTGGCGGTGTGGCCCACGTCGCGGCCCAGGATGCCGAGGTGGTCCAGGGAGGGGGCCAGGGGCTGCACCCCCTCCAGCTCCAGCGCGCCAAAGGACGGCTTCAGTCCGACCACACCACAGTAGGCGGCCGGGATCCGCACCGACCCACCGGTGTCGGTGCCGATCGCCAGCGGGCAGACACCGGCTCCCACCAGCGCCGCCGAGCCGCCGCTGGAGCCGCCGGCGGTGCGCCCTAGGTCGTAGGGATTGCGGGTCTCGGGGATGTCGGGATGGAGGGCGCCGGCGGCGTACTCCAGGAGGGAGGTGGTGGCGAAGACGTCGGCGCCCAGGCGGCGCAGAGAGGCCACCACCGGGGCGTCGGCCGGGGCGCGGGGGCCGGCCATGTCCTGGGGATTGCCGTTGCCGCGAGGGTGTCCCGCCACCGCGATAATGTCCTTGACCGCCACCGCCACCCCCAGCAGGGGGCCCTCCGAGGCCCTCGCGGGAGCCGGGATCACCTCGACCAGCGCGGCCAGCGGGCGACCCAGCCGCTCGGCGCGCTCGCAGGTCGCCAGCAGCTCGAGGTTGGCCACCTCGCAGGTGCGCTCCCCGCGCTCGATGGAGCGGATCAGCTCACCGGCGTAGGTGGTCAGCGGGCCCTTCAAGTCGCGCAGGAGGTCGTCGACCTCGGTCTTGCGGCGGCGCACCATGAGGTCGCGGTAGATGCCGCTGTGAGACTTGCCGCTGCCCCGGTTGAAGACCACCAGCCGCGCCAGCGAGCCCTCCAGGTCCTCGGGATCGAAGCCATCGAAAGCCTCCGGCCGCACCGGTGCCTGGGCCAGCACCTCCTTGGCGATGGCCAGCATCAGAGGCCGCCAGTGGGGATCCTCCAGGGAGTCCGCGATCGAGAGGTCGGAGACGGCGCCCGCGTAGAGCATCGCCCCGTAGGCCTCTTTGCCCCATAGGAAGCCCATGATGTTGTCGGTGGGCTCGGCGTAGGGGAGGATCGCCGCCAGTTCTCGGACCCGCTGACTGATGCCTTCGCCCCGTGGCTCCCCAACCCGGAAGGTGCCCACGTTGCCCTGCATGATCCGGCCCGGCGCCATCAGGTCGGCTCCGAAATTGACGAAGCTGACGATCAGCCGCTGCCAGCCCACCGCCTCGGCCAGGGTGGCGGCGGTGAGGCCGTTCTGGAAGCTGACCACATAGCCGTCGGCGGCCAGCCGGCCCCGGAGCAGCTCGGCCGCCTGCTTGGTGTGGTGGGTCTTGACCGCGACCGCGGCGTGGTCGATGCGATCGGGCAGCTCTTGGGGGGTGACCGCTTGGGCGGCGACGGTGAAGTTCTCGACCGGCCCCTCTATGGTGAGCCCGTCGCGGTTGATCGCCGCCACGTGGTCAGGGTCAGCGTCACAGAGGAGCACCTCGTGGCCGTCCCGGAGCAGGTGTGCCCCGATGGTGCCGCCGATCGCGCCCGCACCGATGATCGTCAAACGCACTAGGAGACGTCCCCTCCCCACCACACCTTGGGCCAGCTGCGAAGGGCCAGCTGCAGACCGGGCACCGGGCCCCGGGGAGTGAGCACCCACTTCGCCAGTGGACCGGCGTGGTCATCTCGGCTGAACTCGGCCAATGATACCGGGGCCAGCTCGGCGAGCGCCCGAGTCTTTATGCCGCCGCGCCCTCAGCGACGGGCGATCAGCTGGAGCTCGAGGCAGGCCCCCCGGGGGAGCTCGGCCACCCCCACCGAGACCCGGGCGTGCTGGGCCTGCTCACCCAGCACCTGGAGCAGCAGCTGGGAGGCCGCGTCGACCACCTCGGCCTGGCGGGCGAAGTCGGGGGCGGAGCGGACGTACGCCGTCAGCAGGACCAACCCCTTGATCCGCTCCAGCCGGCCCGCCGCCACCGCCAGCAAGGCCAGCAGCGAGAGACAGGCAGCCCGCGCCGCCTCGGCCCCCGCCTCGACCCCGAGATCGGCTCCAAGCCGGCCGGCGACCACCTTGCCCTGGCGGACGGGCAGGACGCCCGAGGTCACGATCAGCTCGCCGGCGTAGGTGAAGGGGACGTAGCTGGCGATCGGGGCGGGCGGGACCGGCAGCTCCAGGCCCAGGTGGGCGAGGCGCTCCTCCGGGGTGGCGCCGGGAACGGGTTCGATCATGGTGGGGCCTCCGCGTCCAGCCGCAGGCGGCGGCGTCTTAGGTAGATGCTGACCAGGATCAGGATGATCACCACGATCGCGACCACCCCCACCAGCAGCCCCACCGGCACCGTCAAGGGCTTGGCGGCGCGCTGGTGGTGGTGAGGCCGAACCGGCTGGCCAGTCGGGGTGGGCGAGACCGCGACGGAGATCGGCGTCCCCGAGCTGCTGCTGAGGGCCACCGCGCCGGGAGCCGAGGTGTCCAGGGCCCGGGCGGTACCGCCCTGCCGGGTGTCCGGATCCCAGGTGGAGGCCAGCACAGTGAGCGGGGCGGTGGGCAGCGCCGCGAGCGCGGTGATGTCCTGGAAGGCAGCGGGGATTCCCTGCTGGAAGGCGGCCCAGGTGCCCCCGGCGTTGACGCTGCGCTGCAGCCCGCCACCGCTGCTCCCCCCGTTGTCGCCGCCGACGTAGATCACCTGGGGGTTGTCGGGGTCGAAGGCGATCGCGTTGACCGACCACAGCGCCCCCCCGGCCAGGGTCTCGGCGTGCCAGGTGTCGCCCCCGTCGGTGCTCCCGTAGAGGCCCTTGAGGCTGCCCACCAGAATCGGTGGGGTGGTGCCCCCCTGGACCACCGGGCCCGCGGCGATGGCGAACACCGGGGACCCCCCCGGGGCCCCCGCGGGAACCTGCTGCCAGCCCGGGCTGACCCCCACCGAGAGCGAGCGGTAGAGGTTGTCGTTCTGGGCGGTCTGGTCGGAGCCGGCGACCACCCCGAGGGGGGTGTTGGCCACGATCGCCACCGCCGAGATGCTGCTGCTGCCGAGCCCGGCGGACTCCCAGGCACGGCCGTTGCCACTGACGTAGACCCCCTGCGCGGTCCCCAGCACGATGGCACTGGGTCCGGTGGCGATGGCCCGCACGTCGAGGTTGCCCAGCCCGGCGTCCTGCTTGGTCCAGCTGAGTCCGTCGTCGGTGCTCCGGAACACCCCCTTCTTGTTGGTGCCGGCGTAGAGCACCGAGCCCGAGTTGGCGTAGCCCAGGGCCCAGGTGAACTGGTGCAGCGAGCTCTCCGCCCAGCTCTTCCCGTCGTCGTTGCTGGTCCAGACCCCCTGGCTGGTCGCGGCCACCAGGTTCTCGGGGCTGCTCGGGTTGCCCACCATCTGCCAGACCGAGGCGTGCCGGGCGGCGGGGATCTGGAGCGGATGGAGCTGGGCCCAGGGCCCCGTGCTGCTGGCCGCCTGGGCCAGGACCGCCGCTCCGGCCAGTCCCGCCGCCAGCAGCATCGCGAGAGCGCCGGCGCCGAGTCGCCAGCGCGGCAGCCGGCCCGGGCTCACCAATTGGCAGGCTCGATGGTCTGCTCGCGACCCGGCCCCACCGAGACCCAGTCGACGGGCGCCCCGGCCAGCTCGGCGATGCGCTCCAGGTAGGCCCGGGCGGCCCCGGGTAGGTCGCCGAGGTGCCGCGCCGAGGTGGTGCTGCTCCGCCAGCCGGGCAGCTCCTGATAGATGGGTTCCAGGTGCTTGAGGTGGGAGATGTTGGCCATGGGGTGGTCGTGGGGCTCGCCCTTGCTGCGGTAGCCCGTGCAGATGCGGATGACCTCCAGCTCGTCCAGGACGTCCAGCTTGGTGAGGGCGATCGAGTCGATGCCATTGACGCCCACCGCGTAAGCGGCGACGCAGGCGTCGAACCAGCCTACCCGGCGGGCCCGGCCGGTGGTGGTGCCGTACTCCACCCCGCGCTCGCGGAGGTACTCCCCCAGCGTTCCCTCCAGCTCGGTGGGGAAGGGGCCGTAACCGACTCTGGTGCTGTAGGCCTTGAACACCCCGATGGTCCGGGCCACGTGGCGAGGCCCGATCCCGGCGCCCGCCAAAGCCCCCCCCGCTGAGGGGTAGGAGCTGGTGACGTAGGGATAGGTGCCGAGGTCCAGGTCGAGCATGGTGCCCTGGGCCCCCTCCAGGACCACCCGGTCCCCCCGTGCCACCGCCCCCTGGATCAGGGGGAAGGGGTCGCGGATGAAGCGGTCCAGGCGCTGGGCGTAGTCGGTGTACTCGCTGAGGATGCCCTCGACGGTGAAGGGCTCCTGGCCGTAGAGGCGAGACAGGGCCTGGTTCTTGAGTGGCAGTACGAAGTTGAGCTTCTTCTCGAGGAAGCGCAGCTTCTGGAGGTCTCCCACCCGGAACCCGATCCGGCGCACCTTGTCGCTGTAGGCCGGCCCCACCCCTCTGAAGGTGGTCCCCAGCCGGTCGTCGCCGCGCGCCCCCTCCTCCTCGCGGTCCAACACCGGGTGATAGGGCATGATCATGTGGGCCCGCTCGCTGATCACCAGGTGGCCCAGGTCCGCCCCCTGCGACTCCAGCGCCTCCAGCTCCTGGAGCAGGACCTTGGGATCGAGCACCACCCCGTTGCCGATGACGCAGACGGTGTCGGGATGGAGGATGCCCGCGGGGATCAGGTTGAACTTGAAGGTGTGGCCCTCGACCACCACCGTGTGGCCGGCGTTGTTGCCCCCCTGGCTGCGGATCACCATCTGCGCCGACTCCGCCAGAAGGTCGACGATCTTGCCCTTGCCCTCGTCACCCCACTGCCCCCCGAGGCAGATGACGACGCTCACGCGACCGACCTCACAAGGGCTGCTCCTGGTGCACCCGGTCGAGGTCGTGGAAGGCGGTCTGGCCGGCGTTGAAGAAGAGGTTGATCCGGCGCACCGGGCCGTTGCGGTTCTTGGCGATGTCCAGCTCGGTGAGCGCCGGGTCCTTGCCCTCCTCGTGCATCCCCGGTCGGTAGAGGAACATCACGATGTCGGAGTCCTGCTCGATGCTCCCCGAGTCGCGCAGGTCGCTGAGCTGGGGCCGGCGGTCGGTGCGCCGCTCCGACTCCCGGTTGAGCTGGGAGACGGCGATCACCGGGACGTCGAGCTCCCGAGCCAGGCTCTTCAGGCCAGCAGAGATCTCGGAGACCTCCTGAGCTCGGGAGTCGGAGCGGGTGGTGG
>JBOHUH010000065.1:0-5576 GCA_050733915.1 Candidatus Dormibacteria bacterium
CCTGGCCAGCCACAACGGCACCCTCTACGGCGTCTGGTTCAAGGGGGCCAACAAGAACACCATCTGGTACAACCCCGCGGAGTTCGCCGCGGCCGGAATCACCTCGACGCCGACCAGCTGGCAGCAGTTGGTCACGGACGCCGGTACGCTGCAAGCGTCCGGCGTCACACCCTTCTCGCTGTGCTCCGACATTGGCTGGCCAATCGCGGACTTCTGGCAGAACGTCTACCTCAAGACCGCCGGAGCCGCTGACTACAACAAGCTGGCCGCCCACACGATCCCCTGGACCGACCCCACGGTGACCACCGCCTTCCACACCATGGCCCAGATCGTGGGCAAGCCCTCCTACCTGCTCGGCGGCACCTCGGGGGCGCTCAGCGCAACGTATCCCGACTGCGTCAACCCGGTCTTCCCCGCGACCGGGGCGCCAACGGCAGCGATGGTGGTCGAGGCTGACTTCGTGGTCACTCAGATCCAGAGCAACGCCACCACCTACAAGCCGGTCACCAGCCCGACCGCGAGCGGCTGCACCACCAGCGCCGCCACCGGCTGCTACGGATTCTTCCCCTTCCCGGCACCGTCCGCCGACGGCGCCAACCAGAGCGCGATCCAGGGTTCGGGTGACGTGGGGATGCTGCTCAAGCCGACGCCCCAGGCCAAGGCCCTGATCAAGTACCTGGCTGGGCCTGAGGGCGCTTCGATCTGGGCCGCCGCGGGCGGCTTCACCTCGCCCAACAAGACGGTCCCGCTCAGCACCTACCCCGACCCGGTCACCCGGGCCGACGCCAAGGGCCTGGTGGACGCGAGCTCGTTCGTCTTTAGCCTCGACGACCTGCAGGGCAGTTGGGAGCCGCAGTTGTGGAGCGACATGAGGAGCTTCGTGGCCGACCCCAGCGCCTCCAGCATCGCGTCGATCGAAGCCACGATGCAGTCCCAGGCGACGGCCGCGCTGGGGCACTGACCACCTCGACAAGATGGCCCGAGACCCAGAGCGGTCTCGGGCCATCGCCGGCCCTCGGCCCGGAAAGAGAGCCGCACTCCCCCGACCTGGATCTCGTCGTCGGGGCGCGGCACCCCCTCTCCGATGATCTGCTCGCAGCTGAGGTGGGTGCCGTTGGGGCAGCCCCGGCCGATGGTGACCGGCTGCTCGCCGCAGAGGGGATGGACCTCCCATCCCAACCGTTTCCAGACCTCGAGTTAGGGCTCCACGCTCAGTTCACCGCCAGGCTGGCATCGCTCTTGGGGTCGAACAGGTAGACGTGGCGAGACAGGGCCGACATGACCACCGAGTCCCCGACCGCCAGGCGCGCGTCGGCGTCCACGATGGCGACGATGTCCCGGCTGGCCGAGGCGGCGTGGATCAGCTCGCCGTTGCCTAGGAACTCCACCACGTCGATCCTGGCCGAAACGCTCAGCCCAGCGCCCTCGGGGGGGCCGACGTGGAGGTGCTCGGGGCGGACCCCGACCACCACCTTCTCCAGGCCCAGGGCGCGCAGCCGGGCGGCCTGGGCGTCGTTGAGGATCACCTCCATCCCCTCGGCGCGCAGCCGCGGCTGGCCCCCATCCCGCTCCACCGTGGTCTCCACGAAGTTCATGGACGGCGAGCCGATGAAACCGGCCACGAAGCGGTTGGTCGGCTCCGCATAGAGCTCCTTGGGGGTCCCCACCTGCTGCAGCACGCCCTCGCTGATCACCGCGATCCGGTCGGCCATGGTCATGGCCTCGTCCTGGTCGTGGGTGACGTAGATCATGGTCGCCTCGAGCCGCTGGTGAAGCCGGGCGATCTCGGCCCGGGTCTGCACCCGGAGCTTGGCGTCGAGGTTGGAGAGCGGCTCGTCCATCAGGAAGACCGCGGGCTCGCGGACGATCGCCCGCCCCAGCGCCACCCGCTGGCGCTGGCCCCCGGAGAGCTGTCCGGGCTTGCGGTCCAGGAATCGCTCCAGGTCCAGGATCTGCGCCGCCGCCCTCACCTGGGTGTCGATCTGGGCTTTGGGCACCTTGCGCAGCTGCAGCCCGAACCCCATGTTGTTGTAGACGGTCATGTGGGGGTAGAGCGCGTAGCTCTGGAAGACCAAGGCGATGTCGCGGTCGCGGGGCGGCAGCAGGTTGACCACCTGCTCACCGATCCGGACCCGCCCGCTGCTGATGTCCTCCAGGCCGGCGATCATGCGCAGAGCCGTGGTCTTGCCGCACCCGGAGGGACCGACCAGGCAGACGAACTCGCCATCGGCGATCTCCAGGTTGAGCCGGTCGACCGCCAGGATCCCCCCGGCGTAGCGCTTGGTCAGATCCTCTAGAGCGACACGGGCCATGGCAGGCGCCTCACTTGACCGCCCCGGCGAGCACGCCGCGGACGAAATAGCGTTGAAAAGCGAAGAAGACGATGAGCGGGACGATGATCGAGATGATCCCACCCGTGGCGACGATCCAGTAGTCGGCGGAAAGGGTGCGGGTCTGCTCGAACAGGTAGATGGTCAGGGTGTGGTGGGGGTTGCCCCCCAGGAAGATTAGACCGACCAGCAGGTCGTTCCAGACCCAGATGAACTGGAAGATGGCCAGCGACGCCGCCGCCGGCAGCCCGAGGGGGAGGACGACGCGGCGGAAGAGGGTCCACTCCCCGGCACCGTCGATGCGCCCGGCCTCGAGCAGGTCCTTGGGGATCCCGGTGTAGAAGTTGCGCATCAGGAAGATCCCGAAGGGGAGCCCGAACGCCACGTGGAAGATCACCACCCCGGGTAGCGTTCCAAACGGGTCGAAGCCGGTCAGATGTCCGAACGCGTCGTAGAGCTGAGCCACCGGGATCAGCGCCACCTGCACCGGGACCACCATCAGCCCCACCACGAACAGGAACACGGCGGTGCGTCCCCGCCAGCGGCCGAAGACCACCGAGTAGGCGGCGAGGCTGGAAATGACGGTGACGAACAGCGTCGCCGGCACGGTGATCAGCGCCGTGGTGATCAGCGAGTCGATGATGCTCCCGGCCGCCAGCCCGCTGGGGACGGCAAGCCCCGGAGCACCGACGATGAGGTCTTTGTAGTTCTGCAGCGTCAGCTGGGCCGGCGCCGTGAACACCGTCCACCAGCCGGTGACTCCGTAGAGGTTCTCGGGGCGCAGCGAGAGCGCCAGCAGGCTGATGGTGGGCACCAGCCAGAAGATGGCGACGAGCCCCAGCACGACGTTGAGCACCCAGTGCGATGGCCTGAGGCGGACGGCGAGGCGCCGCCCCCTCAACACGATTGGCCGCGAAACCGCCTGTCCGGCGCTCATTACTTAATGGCCCTCAGGTTGATGTACATCACTGGGACCACCAGCAGGAACAGGATCACGGCGAGCCCGCTGGCCACCCCCAGGTCCGGTGGCGAGGATTGGAACCCGACATAGTAGAGCTCGGTCGCCAGCGTGTTGGCCTGCGACACCGACGGCGCCATGTTGACGATGATGTCGAAGATCTTGAGGACGTTGATGATCATGGTCACGAACACCACGGTCAGCACCGGGGCCAGCATGGGCATGGTCACCCGCCGGAAGGTCTGCCATTCGGTGGCGCCGTCGATCCGGGCTGCCTCCAACACCTCGCGGTTGAGGGAGGCCAGACCGGCGCCGATGATCACCATCGCGAACCCTGACCAGATCCAGAGGTAGGCGATGATCATGGACAGATCGACCAGGGGGACGCTGAGCAGCGCCTGGGCGGTCTGGCTGAGCCCGCTGGTGCTGTATCCGCCGACGTTCTCGGTCCCGGAAAGCCAGTAGATCCCGGTGAAGCCCGAGGAGAAGTTGGCCGAGTCCACCTGAACCCGGTAGCTGCCCGCCTTCACCCCGGTGAAGGTGAAGTCGCCTCGCGCGTTGGTGGTGGCCGATGCCACGCTGCCGCCGGCCTTGCTCAGCAGGGTGAGGCGCAGCCTGGCGATGCCATCCTCGCCGGGCAGGACCGTGCCCTTCTCGGTCGGGTGCGCCGCTGAGAAGTCCCGCCACACCAGCCCGTTCACCGCCCCCGACGATGCTGCCGACGGCACCGCCTGCTGGGCCTTCACCAACTGGAGCGTCGCCGGGCTGATGCCGATCATGCCTAGCTCGAGCGTCCCTCCCGGCGACACCGTGGCATCGCTCACCAGCGTGTTCTGCGGTCCCGCCCGCAGCCCGGTGGAGGCCAGGCTGGCCACCTTCTGACCCGCCGAGGAGTTGACCGGGTAGAGTCCCGGCGGGCTGAACCAGTCGGTCGCCGTCTCGATGGCCGCGTTCACCGCCCCGATGTTGTGGTCGATGTCCATCAGGCTGTTCCAGACCAGCCCCGACGCGGTCATGCTGAAGGCGATGGGCATGAAGGTCACGATCTTGAAGGCCGTCGACCAGCGGATTCGCTCGGTCAGCACCGCGAAGAGCAGGCCCAGGAAGGTGACCAGGAAGGGGAAGACGATCACCCAGATCACGTTGTTGCGGAAACTGACCAGGATGTCCGCGGTGGAGAAGATGGTCTGGTAGTTGCCGAGGCCGACGAAGGTCGTCGCCGACTGGCTGTAGAAGCTGTCCCGGATGGTCATCACCAGGGGATAGCCGACGATTACCCCGAGCCAGATCGCCGCGGGGGCGAGGAAGAGGAGCGATCCGCGGTGGCTGCGCCACCCGCCACCGGGGGGACGGCCGGCCTCGGCCAGCTCGCCGGCCTTGGCCGGGCCGTGCAGCGCGGAAGGGACTACGGCGCGCAGGAGGCCACGGCGGCGGCGGAGCGCTCCGATGGCCATGTCAGCCCGCCTCCACCGTCGCAGGCACACCGCACGCGACCGCGACCGGTGTGGCGCCGCTCAGCCCCGCCATCGGGGGCCAGATCCTGGTCCTGGCGCGCGGGATTCGCAAATCAGACCACTGGACCGGGACAGCGATGACTGTACATTCCGTCGGCGCGCACACAGTCGCGCCCTGGCGCTGCCGTAAAAGCGGCCCTCCTGCCCGATCCGTGGGTAGCCTGACGGGAAGCTGGGCGTGCCTGCGGCGGCACGGATGTTCGTTTTGGCCTGCACTGGGTGGTTCGGCCGGTGTGGGGGCAGCGGTGGAGAGCCACTCAGGCACTTTCGAAGACTCCCAGGGCGGCGGGCAGGGCGGCTAGGCGGCGGTCGATCCGGCGCTTGAGCGTGCGTGGACTGGTGGTGGTGTAGAGGGCCACCAGTTGCTGGATCTTAGGGGGTCAGCCCGGCCGCTGACCAGCACCTGCTTCAGGCGGTTGCCGGTCGGTCATAGCGCTGGCGGACCTGTTCCCCACCCCCAACGATGCCTCCCGGAAGAGCAGCCCCCGGGCTTGGTCTGGCGCGTGCGCCGGCCCACCACCACCACGGCGCGGTTGCGCTCCGTGGTGGCGATGCTGGCCTCGGTGAGCAGCCCCACGGTCTCCGGGGAGCCGGTGAGCTGGCCGTTTACCTGGAGCCGAGTTTCGAGATCGTCTGAGGATCGAGAGCGACATCGACGCACGCCGGTCGTGCCTCGGGTGGAGCGGGAGACGGGTCTCGAACCCGCGACCTTCTGCTTGGGAAGCAGACGCTCTGCCGGCTGAGCTACTCCCGCCCGGATCGGAGTATAGCCCC
>JBOHUH010000066.1:0-4563 GCA_050733915.1 Candidatus Dormibacteria bacterium
GCCGAGGACGCCTTGAAGAGCGGTCAGGCGGCGCCCAGGGCGGCGTCCAGCACCCGCTCCACCGCTGGGGGCAGGTGGGCCGCCATGCGGTAGTAGACCCAGACTCCGTGCTTGCGTGACTCGACCAGTCCCGCAGCTCTGAGCTTGGCCATGTGGTGCGAGATCGTTGGCTGGCCCAACTGATAGGTGGCGGTGAAGTCGCAGACGCAGACCGGCCCGTCGGCGCGGCGCAGCGCCGCCACCATGGAGAGCCGGGTGGGATCGGCAAGGACCTTGAGCAAACCCGCGGTCTCGGCGACCCGCCCCGGCTCGATCCCGGGGTCCAGGGTGCAGCACACCCCCCTCTTGCGCGCCACATCTTCCCGGACCACGCTCATGTGGGGATTTTACGCAAAACATTGACATCCGTCGATAAGTACCGTTAGAGTGAGCAGCCATTGACGATAATCGATGCTCTAGGAGGCGAGCCATGAGCGAGTTGAGAGAGGCAGTCCGGGAGCGCTACGCCGGGCTCGCGGGGCAGCTGGCGGGGTCGGAGGGCTGCTGCGGGTCCGGCGAGGGCGACATCTGCTGTCCGAGCGGCAGCTACCAGAGCTCGGATCTGGCTGAACTGGGGCTGGGGGAGTCGGTCAGCCTGGGCTGTGGCAACCCCACCCTGCTGGCGTCGCTGCAACCCGGCGAGGTGGTGCTGGACCTGGGCAGCGGCGGCGGCCTCGATGTGCTGCTCTCGGCGCGCCGGGTCGGCCCCCGGGGCCACGCCTACGGGATCGACATGACCGATGAGATGCTGGAGCTGGCGGAGCGCAACCGCAGCCAGGCCGGGGTGGACAACGCGACCTTCCTCAGGGGAACGATCGAGCGGGTCCCGCTCCCCGAGGCGTCGGTCGACGTGGTGATATCCAACTGCGTCATCAACCTGGCCGAGGACAAGGGGGTGGTGCTTCGCGAGGCGTACCGGGTGCTCCGGGTCGGCGGGCGGCTGGCGGTGGCCGACATGGTGGAGGTGGAACCTCTGGCCCCTGAGATCAAGCGAGCCGTGGACTCGTGGGCCGGCTGCATCGCCGGCACGATCCCGGTGGCGGACTACCTGGCCCTCCTCGTCGGGGCCGGCTTCGAGGAGCCGGAGGTGGAGGTCCACGACGTCCAGACCGTCCCGGGCGGGGCGGGGAAGGTTGGATCCGCCTACATCCGGGCGCGCAAGCAAGGTGCTGGGAGCGAGGGCGACGGCTGAGCGGCAGTCGCCTACCGGTGCCCTCGACCGCTCACCTGGGGGAGCCAGGCGGGGGCTGGGCCTGCCGCTGGTGTCGCCGGTCGCGAACCGCCTTGGGCTGAAAGGTGAATAGGTGCTGATCGCCCGGCAAGGGGCTGGGCGCCTGGACCAGCCGGTGACTGCCGACGCAGGAGGTGCTGTCGGGTATCGCCGTAAACGAGAGCTCCCGGAACCCTGACTCGGCGAACCAGCGCCGAATCGTGGGGGTCAGGTCGGGCTCGAACCGGCCCCTGGTCCAGATCACTGTCCCTTGGGGGGCGCAGAGCTGGGGCAGGAAGACGATGGTCCGGCGGATGTCGGCGCCGCTGATGTTGCCAAAGACCCCGCAGACCAGCAGCAGATGCGCGGGCGCCATCTCGGCGTAGACGGCGCTCGCCGCGGCGTCGCCAAGGGCAAACTCGATACCCAAGAGCCCGGCTCGCCGAACTCGCCGGCGACCGCGCCGCACCAACTCGGGGTCGAGCTCTGCCAGCCGTCCCCGGACATCGTCGCGGCGCGGATGGTCGCGGAGGGCGCCCAGCAGGTCGCGCCCGTCGCCGGCGCACATGCTGATGACCCGGACCTCACCCGGGGGCAGCTCGTCGAGGGTGCCACGGATGCGCTGCTGCACCATCTGGAGGCGCGCCACCAGGGCTCCCTGGGGCTGGTCGTACTGCCGGTGCCACTCAATCCACTCCCCGGCGACCAGGCGATTCTAGGCAGGGGGTTGGCAGGTCCTGGAAGGTCTCCGAGGGCATCTTCCGGCGACCGGTGGGAGTCCGTGGGAGCTCCGCCCCCGGCGGTCCGCATCGCGCCGTGGGCGGCCCACAGGGCCTACCTAAGAGGTCGCAAGGACCCCCCCGGCGGGCCGGGGGGCGAACCCCCTCCGGGGCGCGGCACGCCCCGAGCCCGGCCACCGCGCCAGCCCTCAGCGCGATGGTGTGGACTAATCGGAGCCGCTCCAGATCAGGGGCCCCCCGCCGCCTGCCGTCACCCACCGCCTGGGCGGCAGAGGCATAAGCTGGCCCTGTGGGACCGGGTGACCGGGTGGGGGACTTTGAGCTACGCGACCAGCACGGGGCGCTGCGGCGGCTGTCGGAGTTCCTTGCCCAGGGTCCAGCCGTGATCTACTTCTACCCGGCCGCGATGACCAGGGGCTGCACCGCCGAGAACTGCCACTTCCGTGACCTGGGCCGAGACTTCGCCGAGCTGGGTGCCCAGGTGATCGGGATCAGCACCGACAGCGTCGAGCGCCAGCTCGAGTTCCAACAGAAGAACTCCCTCACGGTGCCACTGCTCTCGGATCCCGGCGGTCAGGTGGCGAGGCAGTTCGGGGTTCGGCGGAGCTTCGGTCCCATCCCGGTCAAGCGCTGGACCTTCGTCGTGGGCGGTGATCGCAGGGTGCTCGCGGTGATCAAGAGCGAGACTCGCATGGGGGTCCACGCCGACCGAGCCCTGGAGATTCTGCGCAGCCGGATGGAACCCCCGGTCGACGCTTAGGGGTCCCCTGTCAGCTGATCTAGACCCGTCTTGGGCGGGCACCGTGGCGCGGGCTCAGCCTAGGCCGGGCGGGGCGTTCTCGCTTAGCGCAGGCCGGCGAAGAGGTCCGACTCCGGCACCGCCGCCCCGGAACGGTCGTAGGCCCGGACGAAGTACTCCTCGCCCATGATCAGAGGGGCCACCTGGTCGGGGAGGCGTGCGAAGAAGGCGTTGTCGCTCTGGCTGGCGTGAGCCCGGATCGCCCCCAACTTGGCGGGAACGTCGGCGAGCACGTCGACCACGGTGGTGATGAGCCCGTCGTCGACGCCGAAGGGCGGGTCGTCAGGATCGAACTCGATCTCTCCGAGCTCCCAGGGGTCGATGCCCAGCTCCTTCATCTGATTGAGCACCCGGCGCGCCAGCGACTTGGGGAACGCCGCGTAGTAGAGCTTGCTGGGGATTCCCGAATCGAGGCCCGCCGCCCGGGCCACCTGGTGGGTGCGGACGTGGTCGGGGTGGCCGTAGCCGCCGTCCTGGTCGTAGGTGACCAGCACCTGGGGGCGGTAGCGCTCCAGCAGGGCGGTCAGCTTGGCCACCTCATCCTCTAGGTCGGACCCCGCAAATGCCCTGGGGGTGCCGGCGCGGTCCCATTCGGCCATCCCCGAGTCGTGGTAGCCCAGGAGCTCGACGTGGCTCACCCCCAAGATTCGGCAGGACTCCTCCAGTTCCCGGTGACGGACCTGCTTGACCATTTCCGGGTCGTGACCGGGCTGGTCCGGCTTGAGCCCGCCCGGCCCGTCGCCGAACTCGCCGTCGGTGCAGGTCACGAGGATGGTCTCGATCCCCTCCCTCCCGTACTTATGGAAGATCCCTCCGGTCGAGGTCACCTCGTCGTCGGGATGGGCGTGGACGATCATCAGGCGGAGATCCTGGTTGGCCATGGGGCGATTATCGAGGGACGCCCGAAAATCGGTCCCCAGCGATCGTCAGGTCCCGCCCGACCTCGCCTTCCAGGCGAGATAGGTCGACGGTGCCAGCCCGAACGAGGTCTTGGCGAACTGGCGAGCGCTGAGCCCGCTGCGCTCCAGCCGGCCACCGATCTGCAGGATGGTGGCCCGCTCCGCCGCCGAGGCGCGATCCCGACGCCAGTTCCTCCGCTTGGCTCCCAACATGAAGATGAGATCTGCCCGGGTCAGCCGGGGACCGGGGTGGGGCGCAAGGTCCCGCTGAGCGGACTGGGCAAAGTTGACGAAAAACGCCTCCACCTTGAGGTCCGGCCCGTTCACCGCGAACTGTCCCTCGGCGTTGCTCTCGAAGCGTACCCAGGGCCTGGTCTCAGCCACGGTGGCAGTCTCCTCTAAATCGTCGCCACGACACCCGCATGATCCAACAACTGGGAGTGGCCCGCTTGACGCCCGCGCGACCTCGGCGTTTGGTTTGGTCTGCCTATAGGCTTCCTCGGGTGTTGGAGAGCTGGTCGGTTGGGGCGGGCGCTCATGGCTGAGGATCCCCGCCCGAGGCGCTGGTCGCCGCCCCGGGCGCTGCGTGAGCGGGACTTTGCTTTGCTCTGGTCCGGCCAGACCGTCTCCCTGCTCGGGGACGGCGTCTACACCATCGCCCTGGCGCTGGAGACCCTGCGCGTCGACAGCCGGCCCACGGGCCTCTCCTTCGTCCTGGCCGCCCGACTGGTGCCCACCGTCCTCCTGCTCCTGGTCGGCGGGGTGGTGGTGGATCGGGTCCCGCGTCGGCTGGCCATGCTGGCCTCGGACACGGTCCGGGGGGCGTCCGCCACCGCGTTGGCGCTGCTCACCGGCCTGGGGGTGATCACTCTCCCG
>JBOHUH010000067.1:0-9804 GCA_050733915.1 Candidatus Dormibacteria bacterium
AGCCCCGCGATCCCGGGCGGGATGGTCACCATCCCCTGGGTCTGGAGCAGGTAGCCCAAGGCCAGGACCGCTGCGATTGGTGCACCGACCCTCCAGTCGGTGCGTCGGGGCCAGGTGCGCAGGAGCAACAAGAGCGTGATCGCAGCGATCCCAAAGCGCAGGCCCAGGAAGGGCAGCACCGGGTACGCGGCGAGGGCATCCTTGACCACCAGGAAGGTCCAGCCGAAGACCGCCGTCACCGCCACCAAGGTGAGCGGCGGCAGCCAGCTTCGGGCCTCGGCTCCGGCGGGCTGCCTCAACGGGTGGCCCTCGACGTAGTCCCTGGTCTGACCGCCCCCGGGCCCTCAGGCCGCGCCGAGGTCGAATTCGGCGACCACCGGGAAATGGTCGCTGGCTCGCCGGGCCAACTCCGCCAGGTCGCCGCCGCGACCCACCACCCGGCACTCTTTGAGACGGCCGGTGAGCTCCGAGCTGGAGAAGACGTAGTCGATCCGCACCGCCGGCCGGTAGGACGGGCAGGTGAAGGCCACCGCCCTTGGGTGCAGTCGACGCAAGCAGTCGGCGTAGCCGGCGCGGAGCATGCTCCGCACTGCGGCCCGGGGCAGCAGAGCCCCGAGCACGGCGTCGATGGCTTCGCCCCGTGGCAGCACCTCGAACAGGGGATGCACCAGCCAGGGCAGCCTGGGCAGGCCGCTGCGCACCGCCTCAGGCAGGTCCTCGACGATGGAATCCCGGCCCTCGGCCTCCTGCCACCAGCGCAGGTGCGAGAGCCCGGGCGGAACCGGCCCCAGCACCCCCGCCTCTTGGAGCACCCCGCTCCGCCGCCACTGGTTGATCTGAGCGAAGAAGTCGGTGGCCCGGACCGGGTCGCCAGGAGCCAGGGAGTTGAAGTCGCCGACCACCAGGTGGGGTAGCTCGGGATGGGCCGCGGCGTGCCTTCGCACCTCGGCCAGCTCGCGCATCCGCTCCGGCTCGGCGCGGCCGCGGCGCTGAAAGGCGGCGGTGAGGTGGACGGTGTGAAGGGCCACCTGGGAGAAGGCGCTGGAGGGCGGCGGCTGCAGCCAGATCTCCAAGGAGTTCCGGAGGAAGACGGATGGGTCGCGATGGTTGCGCCAATGACCCACCGGGAGCCGGCTCAGCACCGCCTGGTGTCGCGGGGTGGGTGCCTCGCCGAAGTAGACCGCGTAGCCCAGCTCCTGCGCAGCCACCTCCACTGCACCGCGGTCCTCGGCCTCCTGGAGCGCCACCACGTCGGCGTCGATCGCCCGGAGCAGCTCGATGATCTCAGGCCAGCGTCCACCCCCGCCGAGCAGGATGTTGTAGGTGGCGACCCGCAGTCGCAGGCTCGGCTCGGGCGAGGGGCTCCGCTCGCCCGGCGACGGACCCATCCGTCTGATTCTAGGCCGGGATGAGGTCGGCCCAAGTCGCACAATCAGCACGCCATGCCCCACTACATCTGCCAGACCTGTGGGGTGCAGCAGCCGCCGACTCCGAGCCCGCCTGAGTTCTGCGCCATCTGCTCCGATCAGCGTCAGTACGTGGGGCGTGAAGGCCAGCGGTGGACCACCCTGGCCGAGCTCGCGGCCGACCACCGTACCGAGGTCCGCGAGCTGGAGCCGGATCTCTACCAGGTGGCCACGGAACCGCCCTTCGCGATCGGACAGCGGGCGCTCTTGGTGCGAACCCCGGCCGGCAATCTTCTCTGGGACTGCCTCAGCCACCTGGATGGCGACACCGTGGCGGCAGTGGGCCAACTTGGGGGGCTCGCCGCCATCGCCATCAGCCACCCCCACTTCTATGCCAGCTGCGTCGAGTGGAGCGACGCCTTCGGCGGCGCTCCCATCCACCTCAGCGAACGGGACCGCGGCCACCTGGTCCGGAGCAGCCAAGCGGTACAACACTTCCCCGGAGACGATGTCGAGCCGTTGCCGGGGCTGCGGGTCATCCGCTTGGGGGGGCACTTCGCAGGGTCCACGGTGCTCCACTGGCCGGCGGGCGCCGCCGGCCGAGGGGTGGTGCTCAGTGGTGACACCATCGCGGTGGTCGCGGACCGGGCATGGGTCTCCTTCCTCTACAGCTACCCCAACCGCATCCCCCTGCCGGCCGCCGATGTAGCGGAGATTGCTGGGCGGGTGGGCGGGCTGCGCTTCGACCGCCTCTACGGCGGTTGGCCGGGGGACGTGATCCCCCGCGACGCCCGCGAGGCGGTGCAGCGCTCGGCCGCCCGCTACCTGGGAATGCTGGATGGGAGCTGGCCCCGTGACTGAGCACCCAGGCCGCCGGATTAGCTTGCCGGTCTGGCCGCAGAGCGGCGCCGCCGCGCTCAAGGCCGCGGCCCAGCACCACCCCCTGGAGACCTCGGTGGGAGCCGCGAGCGTGGTCCTGGGACTGGCCATCGCGATCACCTCGTACGTGCTCCAGAGCCATTTCAGCGCCGCCTTCGCGGCGGGAGAACACCTCAGCGGCTGGCAGAACTTCCTGCGCCTCGGCGCTCCCTGGCAGAGCCTGGTCCCGGTCGCCGCCGCCGGCCTGCTCGCCGGCTGGGGCTCGTTCCGGCTGGGCTCGGCACAGCCGGAGCCGCCCTGGAGCCTCGGCGGCGGGGAGGTCGAGAGCGTCGGTCGGCTGCGGGGGGCGTTGCGCGCAGAACGGCGCACCGTTCGGGTCGCCTTCGTGGTGATGACCGGGCTGGCCGGCATCGTGGTGATGCGCTTTCTGGTCTACTCCATGCTGGCGCTAAGTGGTAACCATCTGGCCGCCTCCACCTGGGTCGGCGTCGCCATCGAGCTCGGCTTCTGGTTGGGAGCCTGGGCGGCCTTCTGGAACTGGAACCGCCGCCATCGCGACCGGATGGAATCCTGGGGTATCTTCGACGCCTGAGCGGGTCGAGCTGCTGAGTCGACGCAACTGCCCGCTCTGCGACCTGGCCAGGGCCTACCTCGGCCGCTCCGACCGCGCCGCCCGGGTGGGGATCTCCGAGCTCGACATCGACGAGGATCCCGAGCTGCAGCGTCAGTTCACCGACCGGGTGCCGGTCATCCGCTATCGCGGAGTGGTAGCAGATGAGGGTCGCATAGATCCGAGGCGGCTGGAGACTGCCCTGGCGGCGCTGCTGGCGGGCACGACGGACGTCCCTCACGATCCTGTGACGGAGGCCAAGACCAGCAAGGATCGGGGCTAGACTGCGGCTGAGTGTCCAGCTCCCTTAGGCCCGCGGCATCACCCCCAGAGGCACCGCCCCCCAGCGCCATCCGCCCCGGTTCACCCGAACTGTCGGTGGTCCTACCGACCCGCAACGAGGCGGACAACCTGCCAGCGCTTCTGGCGCGCCTTCGCAAGACCCTGAAGGCGGTCGACTTCGAGCTCGTATTCATCGACGACAGCGATGACTCGACTGCGGCCTGCCTGGCCACCGCCGCGGGCGTCGACCCCCGGATCCGGGTCCTGCACCGTCAGCCGGGGCTCCGCGAGGGAGGGCTCAGCACCGCGGTAGTGCTGGGCCTGCATGAGGCGCGGGGGCGTCTGGTCTGCGTCATGGACGCCGACCTCCAGCACCCCCCCGAGACCATCCCCGCGCTGCTCGCCGCAGAGCGGCAGGGTGCCGACCTGGTCGTGGCCAGCCGCTATCTGCCCGGTGGCAGCCGCCAGGGTCTCGACGGCCGCCTGCGCCAGCTGGTCTCGCGAGCAGCCACCCTGCTGGCCCGGACCGTCTTCGTCGAGGCCAGGGCCAGCACCGATCCCCTGGCCGGTTTCTTCCTCTGCCGCAGCGCGCTGCTGCGGGGAGTCGAGTTCCGCCCCGTCGGCTTCAAGGTCCTGCTCGAGCTGCTGGTCTGCTCCCCACCCCCCCGGGTGGTCGACGTGCCCCTGCGCTTCCAGGCCCGCGCGGCGGGCATGAGCAAGGCCAGCTTCTCCCAGGGGTTGCTCTTCCTGCGCCATGTCTGGTCGCTGGTGCGCGACGTCCCCGGCAGCGCCCGCCCCTTGAAGTTCGCCGCGGTGGGACTCAGCGGCCTGGTCCTGTTCCTGGTGGTCCTGGCGTTCGGCGGCAACGTCTTCGGCTGGCCGGCACTGTCGGCCTGGGCGGTCGCCTTCGTGATCTCGGGGCTCTGGAACTTCAGCTGGAACCTGAGGTTCACCTTCGCCGACCTGCGCCGAGAGCGCTATCCCCTGACCCAGCGCTACGTCTCCTCGGCGCTCACCGCCGGCGGGGTCCAGTTGGTGGTCTTCCTGGGGCTGGTGGGCACCACCCTGGCGCTGCTGGTGGATGGCCTGATCGCCGCGGTGGTCGGGATGGCCGTCAACGCCGCCTTCAACTGGCAGCTCGCCCAGCGCCACCGGCGGCCCTCGGCGAGCCCCGTCGGGGTGGAGCAGCTCCTGGCGCAGGTGAGCCGGGTGGGCGGAGCCCAGCTGGCCCTGCTGCTGGACGGTGAGGGCCAGCTGCTGTCCTCGCAGGGCAGCCTTGAGCTGGGGTCCGCCGACCTGGTGCGTCACCTGGCCGAACAGGCGCGCCAGGGGGGCCGGCCGCTGCTCTGGACCGAGCCGCCCTCGACTAGGCCTCAGCCCCGCACCAACTTCGACCTGACCTCGATGATGGTCCTCCCCCTGGAGTTGACCGGGTCGGGGAGCTTGACCGTGGCCCTGCAGCGCAGGGCGCGGACCGGCTTCGGCTCAGCCGACCTGGACGCCGCGATCCGCCAGCTCGACCGGCTCCGGCCCCGGCTGGCGCTGGGCCTACCGAGGCACGCCGCGGCGGGAGCTCCCGTCGCCGGACGGCCGCCCGCCGCGCTCAGTGGTAGTCGTGGGCAGAGGGAGCCAGAAAGAGCGGGTCGCTGAACGGAGCCGGCGGCCGGGCGTCGCCGCTGGAGCTGAGCGGCAGCAGCCGCTCCACCAAAAGGCTGGTGGTTCCATCCGCCACCTGCAGCACCCCCTCGGCACAGATCACCGGCTCGTGGTTGGCCCAGCTCCGGTGCGCCCGGTAGACCTGGGGTCGGAGAACCAGGTCCAGCTGACCGGTCTCGTCGACCAGGGTGAAAAAGCGCATCCCGTGGGCCGAGTAGGGAGCCTGACGGGTGATCACCAGCCCGGCGGTCCGCACCCTGGTCGCCGCGCCCGCTCGCCGGGCCTCGACCAGGGGCAGAGCTCCCAGCTCAGAAAGCTGGGGCCGGATGAAGGACACCAGGTGGGGGCCGGTGGTCAGTCCCATGACCCGGTAGTCGGCGGCGGCCCGCTCCAACTGGGTGAGCTCGGTCAGCGGCGGAGGCTCCGCGGGAAGCTCGAGCAGCTGTGCCTGCCGAGCTCGAGGCGCCCCGTCCCGCGCCGGGGTCATGGTGGCCCGACTCCCCCGGACCCCCAACAGCGACTCCTCCACCGCCTTGAGCCGCCAGAGCAGCTTGCGGCGCGACTCGCCGAAGCTGTCCAAAGCGCCTACCAGCACCAGCGAGTCGAGGGCCGGGCGGGGTAGCTCGGTGCGGTGCCAGAAGTCCTCGGGAGATCGGTAGGGACCCAGCTCCCGCTCTAGATCGAGACGCTCTCGCAGCGCCTCGCCCAGCTCCCGCACATAGTTGAAGCCGAGCCTAACCCCGTGGCGGTAGGGAGAGGTCACCGGTCCCTGGAGCTCCTCGAGATGGCAGCGTCCCCGGCTCAGGTTGACGTCCACCGAGAGCACCTTGACCCCGCGCCGCTTGGCATCCTCCACCAGCACCGAGGGGTGGTAGAAACCCATGGGCTGGTGGTTGAGCAGACCCACCAGATAGGCGGGGTGGTGGCGCAGGCGCAGCCAGGCGGTCTCATAGGCGGTGCGGGCGAAGGCGGCGGCGTGGCTGCGACAGAAGCCGAACGCGGCGAAGCCGCGGACCGCCTCGAAGAGCTGGCTCGCCACCGCCTCCGAGACCTGGCGCTCGGCACAGCCCTCGCGAAACTCCAGCTCCAGAGAGGCCATCTCCACCCGGGATCGATGCCGGTTCATGGCGCGGCGGAAACGGTCGGCCGCCCCGGCGCTGAACCCGGCCAGCTGCATGGCGATCTCCAGGATCTGCTCCTGGTAGAGGATCACTCCCAGGGTGTCCCGCAGGATCGGCTCCAGCAGCGGGTGCAGGTAGGTCACCGGCTCGCGGCCCTGGCGGCGGCGCAGGTAGGGGTGGACCGCCTTGCCCTGGATGGGCCCGGGACGGATGATCGCCACCTCCACCACCAGATCGTTGAACTCCCTGGGGTTGCTGCGAGGCAGGGTCTGCTGCTGCGCTCTGGACTCGATCTGGAAAACCCCGATGGTGTCGGCCTGGGCACACATGGCGTAGACCTCCGGGTCGGCCAGGTCCAGCGCCTCCAGGTCGGGACGCTCACCGGTCGCCTGCTCCAACTGGTCCAGGGTCTCGGCCACCACCGAGAGGGTGCGCAGCCCCAGCAGGTCGATCTTGATCAGCCCCAGGTCCTCGACATCGTTCTTGTCGAACTGCACCACCACCCGCCCGGGCATGGTGGCCCGCTCCAGCGGGGCGATGTCCCAGAGTGGCTCACCGGTTACCAGCATCCCGCCGACGTGGATGGAGAGGTGTCGAGGCACCCCCACCACCGCCTCCACCAGGCGGGCAAACTGCCCCCAGGAAGGTGCGGCCAGCACCTGTTCGGAGCGCTCGCCGCCGACTTCCAGCAGCTCGGCGACCATCTCCCCCTCTCCCTTGCCGTACCAGCGGTCCACCGAGCGGCTGAGCCGGTCCACCACCGCCGCCGGCAGACCGAAGGCGGCCCCCACCTGCCGGATCGCCATCCGGGCCTGGAAGGTGATCACGGTGCAGACCATCCCGGTGCGCTCCTCGCCATAGGTGTCATAGACGTGGCGGATCAGCCGCTCCCGATGGGCGCTTGAGATGTCGATGTCGATGTCGGGAGTGCCCTGCATGTCCTCGTGCAGGAAGCGCTCGAAGAGGAGATGGTGGGCGATCGGGTCGACCCTGGTGATGCCCAGCAGGTAGGCCACCAGGCTGTCGGCAGCGGAGCCCCTGCCCTGGGCCGGTATCCGCTCCTGCCGGGCGAACTCCATCAGCTCCCAGACGATGAGAAAGAACTCGGCGAGCCGACACCTGGCGATCACCCCCAGCTCATGGCGCAGCCGCGCCTCCACCTCGGGCCCGAGGACGGGGTAGCGGTCCGGGATCCCTCGGCGGCAGAGTTCTTCCAAGTACTGATCGGGGCTGCGCCCCTCCGGGGCGGTGAAGGCGGGAAAGCGGCTGTGCCGGAAATCCAGGCTGAGCTCGGCCCGGGCGGCCAGCTCCGCGGTGGCTTGAAAGGCCGCTGGGTAGGGCAAAAGCTCCAAGAGCTCCGCCCCATCCCGCAGCTCGTACTGATGATTGCCGAGCAGCAGCCCTCGTTCCGCCGCCGTCTCGAGGGTGCAGTTGTGGCGGATCGCAGTCAGAACGTCGAGCACCGCGGCCTCGCCGGCGGCGGCGTAGCGGGGAGCTCCTGAGACCACCAGCCCGACCCCGCTCCGCTCGGCACAGGCGGCGGTCTCGGCCGCCAGCCAACTGTCTCCGGGATGCAGGTGATGAACCAGGAAGAGGTAGACCTGATCGCCTGGGAAGGCCCCCCGAAGAGCGGTGGCGGCTCGGTCCGCCGCCGCTCGGTCGCCGCGGAGCAACGCCCGCGTGATTGGGCTATGCGGGCCTCCCGCCAGCACTGTGCACTGGTCGATCTGCTCCGGGCCGACTTGGCCCTCCTCCGCCAGCTTGGCACCCTCACCTCTCCCCCGGCGCCGCTCCAGGCCCGGCGGCGCGATGGCATCCCGGCCGTCGTCGCTGCCCCCGGCCGCCTCGGCGAGGGATTGCTCCAGCCCGCGCAAGTGGAGTCGATGGGCCCCCTTGGCGCCAGCCAGCTGAGCCCGGCTCACCGCTCGGCAGAGCTGCTGGTAAGCGAGGCGGTTCGGCGCCATGAGCACCAGCCGACCACCGCCCACCAGGTTCAGCTCCGCCCCCACCATCGCCGTCAGCCCCGCTCGCTGGGCGGCCTGGACCAGCCGCACCGCCCCGTAGAGGCCGCCCCGATCCACCAGCCCCACCGTGGGCATGCCCATCTCGGCGCACCGGGCCACCAGCGCCTCGGGGGCGCTGGCACCCTCCAGGAAGGAGAAATAGGAACGGGCACAGAGCTCTGAGAAGACCGGCTGGCTCACCCCCACATCATACGAACCGATGTTCGGTGACGGCTCGCCGGCGACCCTCCAGCTACCCTCCTCGGGTGACTCCCGGGTTGCGATTGATCGGCGCCGACGGCTGCCCCGGTGGCTGGATGGTGGCCCTTGAGCTCACCGATCGCAGTCTCTCCTTGGAGCGCTGGTCGACCCCCCGGCTGGCCGCGGCCAGCCGCTCTCGCAGCGTCGCCGTCGCGGTCCTGGACATCCCCATCGGCCTCACTGCGGAAGGCCCGCGCGCCTGCGACCTAGCGGCGCGGAGGTCGCTGGGCCGTCCCCGGGGCAGCAGCGTCTTCCCCGCCCCGCTGCGCCCAATGCTCTCCGCCGACTCCTACCAGGAGGCGCAGCGCGTGCGCCGCGGCATCGACGGCCGAGGCTGCTCGCGTCAGGCGTTCGGCATCCAAGCCCGGGTCGCCGAGGTCGACCGGCTCATCCGTGGCCGGCACGGCCACAAGTTCCACGAGGGACACCCCGAGCTGGCCTTCCAGGCGCTCTCGGGCGGGGCCACCGACCTGGCCTCCAAGCACACTCGGGAGGGTAGGCTAGCCCGCTGGCAGCTGCTGCGACCGGACTTCCCGATCCTGACCGAGCTCGACCCCGGGCCCGTTAAAGCGGCCGACGCGCTGGACGCTTTCGCCTGCCTCTGGACCGCGCGACGGGTCGAGTCCCAGCGCGCGGAATGGCTGCCCCGCGGCGCCGACCAGTTCGACCCAGAGCTGGAGGTGCCGATGCGGATCTGGTTTTAGGACCGGGGGCTGACCTGGCTGGACTCCTGGGTCAGTCCCACCACCCGGTCCCGGCCCGCGGCCAGGCCGGGCAGGGTCTCCAGCAGCAGGAGAGCGAGAAGCACCAGAAGGGGCACGGTCCAGCCGCCGGTGGCGGCGTGCACCAGCCCCAGGACCAGAGGACCGGTCGCCGCGATGAGGTAACCGGTGCCCTGGGCGGTGGCCGACACCCGCACCGCGGTGGCGGCGTTGGCGGAGCGCACCACCACCAGCAGGAGCGCCACGGAGAAGGTGGCCCCGGTGCCGATCCCGAGGATGCCGACCCACAGCAACGCGGTCCCAAGCGGGGCCAGCAGCACCCCCAGCAGGCCGACCACCGCGAACGCGACCGCGACCAGCGCCGCCAGGCGCTGGTCGGAAGTCCGCGAGGCGACCGCCGGACCCACTAGGTTGCCCACGATCCCGATGGTGACCATGACTCCCAGGAGAAGGCCCGCCGCGGCGGCGCTGTCCCCGCGCGCTCGGTAGATCGAGGGCAGCCATGACAGCAGCGCGTAATAGACCAGCGATTGCAGCCCGAAGAAGGCGGTCACCCCGCGCACCACGGGGCTGGTCCAGAGACTCGCGCCCGCGGCCGGGGGCACCGCGCTTGGAGGGCTCGTCGGTATGCCACGCCGGCGCCGCAGCGGTACCTGGGTGGCCCAGACCAGGCACCCCAACAGCGCCGGCAGCGCCCAGATCCCGAGCGCCAGCTGCAGAGAGCCACCGATATGCAAGATGGGCACGGTGAGCCCGGCGGCCAGTCCCGCCCCGATGCTGAGGGAGACGGTATAGGCTGAGGTCATCAGGGCCGCCTGCTCTGGGAAGCGACCCCGGATCACCGCCGGTACCACGACGTTCATG
>JBOHUH010000068.1:0-39920 GCA_050733915.1 Candidatus Dormibacteria bacterium
GCCGAGGCCGGCTCCGGCGCCACCGCCCCGGGCGGCCGCCCAGCCGGCGGGGCCCCCCGCGGGCCCCGGCTGGGCGCCAAGTACTACCCCCGACGCGCCTCAGCTGGCTGTTCCGGGGCTGGGGCAACCGTCACCTCGCTGGCCCACCGATCCCCCGCTCACCCCAGCCTCGCTACGGGCGCTGGCAATGCCCGATGGAGATGACGAGGGGTCGAGCCCGGGGGACTCGGAGTCCACCCAGCTGATCGCCGTGGAGCCCTACCGCTTCGAGCCCAAGTTCCGGCGCCGGGGCGGCTACCTGGTGCTCTGGCTGCTGCTCCTGGTGGTTGTTGCCGCAGCGGTGCTGCTGGTGACCGGCAGGATCGACTTCTGAGCCAACCAGAACGGCCACCGTCGGCCCCTGCCCCCGGCCACCCCTCCGCTCCGCTGCGCCGCCTGCTGGGCAGCCTCGAGCCCCTGGCGGACCCCGCGCCGAGCCCTGAGTGGGCGCAGCTCCGGCTCGCCGCGGTGCTGGCCCTGCTCGATCCCGGCGATCCCGATCTCCCCTTGCTCCTGTTGCAGCGGAGTTCTGAGCTGCGCGCCCATCCTGGCCAGGCGGCGCTGCCGGGGGGCAGCGCGGCACCGGAGGACGGGCCGCTGTGGCAGACCGCCCTGCGCGAATCGTGGGAGGAACTCGGGGTGCCCCGGGGGGCAGTCGACCTCCGCGGTCGGGCGAGCGTGGTCCCGACCTTCAACTCCGGGTTCGCCATCGTCCCCTTCGTGGGGCTCTTGGCCGAGCCGTTCGAGCCCGCGCCGGAGGCTCAGGAGGTCGCCTCCTACTTCTGGCTTCCCCTGCTCCCGCGGGGCGTTCCAGCGACTCCGGTGCGTCGGGAGGTGCGGCTCCGAGAGGGCGGGTTGCAGGCGCGGGGCTATCTCCACCAGGAGCACTTCGTCTGGGGAGCCACCGGAGCGATCGTGGCCGACCTGCTGGGCCGGCTGGCCCTTTAGTCGACCAGCTCAGTTGGTGGCGGCCACTCCGGAGGGGGGCAGGGGCGGGGGCGGAGTGAGGCCGAACCCCACCGCGCGACGCTCGGGGCGAATCTCCACCTTGGGCAGCAGGGCCCGATCCAGCACCTCCTCGACCGAGCGCACGAAGGCGACCTCCATCCCCTCCAGCTGGGCGGAGTCGATCTCGAAAAGGTCGCGGCGGTTGCGCTCCGGCAGAAGGAAAACCTTGATCCCCGCCCGATGCGCTGCCAGCAGCTTGTGCTTGACTCCGCCGATGGGCAGGATCCGGCCTCGCAGGGTGACCTCCCCGGTCATCGCCAGGTCGTGCTTGACCGGTCGGTCGCTGGCCACCGAGACCAGCGCCGTGGTGAGGGTGATCCCGGCTGAGGGACCATCCTTGGGGATGGCCCCGGCGGGGACGTGGATGTGCACCCCGTGGTCATCGAAGAAGTTCTCCTTGACCCCGTAGTCGGCGCCATGAACCCGGACCCAGGAGAGGGCCGCCCGGGCTGACTCCTGCATCACCTCCCCGATCTGACCTGTGAGCTGCATCTCGGTGCGCCCGGCTATGGCCAGCGCTTCGACAGTCACCAGGTCCCCGCCGACGTCCGAGACCACCACCCCGGTGGCCACTCCGACCCGGTCCTCGGCCTCGGCGGCGTCGTGCTCGAAGCGGGCCGGGCCCAGGTACTCGATGAGGTCGTCGGCGAGGACCCGGACCCCCTTCAGTTCGGGGTTCTCAACCAGCCGCCGCGGGACCTTGCGCATCACCTGGGCCAGCTGGCGCTCCAGGCCGCGCACCCCGGCCTCCCTGGTGTAGTTGCGGATGACGCTCCGGAGCGCCTCCTCGCTGATCTCCAGCTCGCTGCTGTCAAGGGCGTGCTGCTCCATCTGGCGGGGAACCAGGTGCTGCAGGGCGATCCCCAGCTTCTCCTCCTCGGTGTACCCGGTGATCTGGATGATCTCCATGCGGTCGCGGAGGGGGGGCGAGATGGTGTCCATCACGTTGGCGGTGGTGATGAAGAGCACCTGCGAGAGGTCGTAGGCGACCTCCAGGTAGTGGTCCGAGAACTCGCGGTTCTGCTCCGGGTCGAGCACCTCGAGCAGGGCCGCCGAGGGGTCGCCGCGGAAGTCCAGGCCCACTTTGTCGATCTCGTCGAGCATCATCACCGGGTTCTTGGTGCCGGCCTGTTTCATGGCCTGGATCACCCGCCCGGGCAGGGCGCCGATGTAGGTGCGCCGGTGTCCCCGGATCTCGGCCTCGTCGCGGATGCCGCCCAGCGAGACCCGCACCAACTTGCGCCCCAGAGCGCGGGCGATGCTCCGTCCCAGCGAGGTCTTGCCGACTCCGGGCGGGCCGACGAAGCAGAGGATCGGGGTCTGCAGGGCCCGGACCGGGGCCGGGCTGCTGTCGGGGGAATGCTCCGGGGCCGCCGTGGCCTCGGGGGCAGGAGCCTCCGCCGGAGGGGGTGCCGCGGCCTCCGCCAGTGCACGGCGCTCCAGCACCCGCTTGCGCACCGCCATCCACTCCAGGATTCGCTCTTTGACCTTGGGCAGTCCGTAGTGGTCCTCGTCGAGGATCCGGGCCGCCTCGCGGATGTCCACCCGCTCCTGGCCAGCGTCCATCCAGGGCAGGTCCACCAGCCACTCCACGTAGGTGCGCACGATGCCCACCTCGGGGGATGCACTGGGCAGGGACTCCAGGCGGTCCATCTCTTTGACCGCGCGGGCGTGCACGGCCTCCGGCATCCCGGCGGCGTCGATGCGCTCGCGCAGGTCATCCTCGGCAGTGGCCTCCCCGCCCACCTCGGCAAGCTCCTTACGGATCGCCTTGAGCTGCTCGCGGAGAATCGCCTCGCGCTGGCCCTGGTTGATGGTCTGGGCCACGTCCTGCTGGATCTTGTTGCGCAGTTGGGCGACTTCCAGCTGCCGCGCCAGCAGCGGCACCAGCCCCCGCAGCCGCCGCTCCACGTCCGGCTCCTGGAGCAGCGCGATCCGGTCGATGGGGTCGAGGTCGGGGGCGGTCCCACTGAGATCGGCCACCTTGCCCGCCTCCTTGGCCCGGGCCACTGCGACCGCCAGCTCGGGGGGCACCGCGGCACCGGCGGCGACGTAGTCGGCAAACATCTGGCGCACGGTGCCGGCAAGGGCGTCGATCTCCGTCCCCTGGGGCTCGGTGTCGGGGAGGGCGACGAATTTGGCGGTCCAGACGTCGCCGGTCTCCAGCTCAATCAGACGGACCCGGCGCAGTCCCTCGACCAGCACCTGGGCGCCAGCGGCACCTCTGCGAAAGGCGCCGATCTGGGCCACGGTGGCGACCGGGTAGAGGTCCAGCAGCTGGACCTCGTCGAGCTCGCTCTGACGCTGCACCGCCAGGACTACCTTGCCCTCGGCGGCGACCGCCGCCTCCAGGCTGCTCACGGAGCGATCCCGGCCGGCGCCCAGAGGGGCCAGCTGATGAGGCAGTACCACGTTGTCCCGCAGGGGCACCAGGGGCAGCGACTCGATCTCCGGAGTGCGCAGCTGGCGCCGTGCCGGGCTGGGGCTCTCTTCTGTCGACTCGGGGATTTCGCTCAAGGTCTCACTCCAGGATCACAGGGGGGCGGGCACCGCCCGGCATCCCCAGCTTGCCCGTCCCCCAGGGCCCCCAAACCTGGGTCAGCCGGGGGCCACCACCCGGGCCTCGGCGGCGTGCTTGAGCGAGGCCACCTCGGCCTCGACGCTGCGGGTGGCCCACCCCTGGAGGGCGCGCTCCAGGATGGGGGTGATCAGGGGGTAGCCGAAGTCGTACTCCTCCTGATGGGTGAGCAGGACGCCTGCCTCCTCCTGCTCGAAGAGGAAGACCGCGTGGAAGTCGCGGAGCCGACCCTGGAGCATGGTGAGCTCGACTTGGCCCGGGCCTAGCTGGTAGCGCGCCCTGATATAGGAGTTGAAGGGGCCAAGGTGGCCGTTGATCCGGGCCACCAGCTCGGTCTCGCTGCGGGACTCGACCACCATGTCCTGGACCTTGGTCTCGCCGTAGGTGTAGGCGTGGGGATCGAGGACAGCCTCGCGCACCGCCTCGACCGGGGCCCGGACCAGCACGCTGGCTCTGGCGATCATCATTCCGGTGACCCTCCGGCCAGTTGCAAGGTGACCTTGATCGCCGCCGACCGGCCGGGACGGGCGGCCGCCGCGAACCCGGCCTGGTAGTGCTTCAAGGGGAAGGTGTGGGTGAGCCAACCGCCGAGAACGTCCGCCCTCTCGCGGACGATCCCGAGGGCCTCGTCCAGGAGGTGGGCGGGCGCCGCGCCGGGGCCAGTGCCGTAGCCATTGCTACCGATGATCTCCACCTCCTTGAAGTACGCGAGGGTGTTCTCGGTGCGGGCCGGCTTGGCCACTCCGATCACCACGATACGGCCCCGCGGAGCGATGCAGCGCAGGGCCAGCTCCATGGTGTCGCGGCTGCCCACCGAGTCGAGAACCAGGCCCACCCCGCCGCCCAGGGCCCAGGGCCCGCCCCGCCAGGGCCGCACCAGCCTGGCCCCGGTGCGCCGGGCCACCTCGGGGATCACCTCCTGGGCGCGGGTGGGCAGCGCCTCCGCCCCCAGCTCCTCGATCAGGGGCCGCTGGTGCGCCCAGGCGGCGGTGACCCAAACCGGCAAGTCTGGCCAGCTGCGCCGGGCCGCGAGAGCAAGCCCCAGCCCGATGGTTCCGGCGCCGAGGACCAGGACCGGCCCCCTGGGGTCGGCACCGGCGCGGCCGACCGCGTGCAACCCCACCGCCAGGGGATCGGCAAGCACGCCGAGACGCGGTTCGAGCTGGCCAGGCAGGGGGTGACACTGGCTGGGATGGGCGTGGACGACTTCGGCGAAGCCGCCCGGGAGGTCCCGGATGTTGCCCAGGTGAAGGCCGCCACCCGACCCCCACGGCCCCCCGTCGGGCTGGTGCCGGCAGTGGGGAGGAAACCCGCCGGCGCAGCCCGGACAGGGCGGGTCCACCCCCCGGACCACGCAGCCCACCCAGGGGTCGAGCGCCACCACCTGGCCCCGGGTCAGGGTCGCGGAGCCCCCCGGCGCCTCGACCCGAGCCACCACCTCGTGCCCCATCACATGGGGGAAGGAGACCAGGCCGCTGAGCGGGTTGTCGGCCGCGGCTTGGAGCAAGACCTGCTTGACGTCGCTGCCGCAGATCCCCGCCCAGAGCACCCTCAGCCGCACCCACTCCGGCCCGGGCGGGGCGGGCTCGGGCAGCTCCCGCAGCGAGAGCAGCGAGAGCCGACCCAGGGCCCAGTCGGGTCGGATGCGGCTGGCCGCCCCAGCCAGCGGGAGGCGACGGGGGGAGGGGTCGAAGAGCAGGGCGCGCACGGGAGGTACGTTAGCGGTGCCGAAGCCTGGCGGCCGCAATCCTCGAGACCTTAGAAAGATAACAGCCGAGTAAGATTGGGGCAGAGTCTCGTAACCAAGACTGAGATCGGTTCCGAGTACGGTCGCGGAGAGGGGATCGTTTAGGTTCGTTAACGGACCCAGGCTGCGGTGGAGGGCTGATCGTGAAGACCGTGCGGCCCCGGCACACCGGCTTCTGCTTCGGGGTTCGCGACGCCCTGCAGCTGACCGCGGACGCCCTCCAGGGGGGTGAGACCATGGTGGCGCTGGGCCAGGTGGTGCACAACGCCCGTGCCCTGGAGGAGCTGGAGCGGCAGGGGCTGGGGCGGGCCAGCGAGCTGCCCCAGGCGGGCGGCCCCACGGTGGTCGTCACCGCCCACGGAGGTACGCCCCAGCTCTTCACAGAGGCGGAGCGGCGCGGGCTCACGGTGGTCGACACCACTTGCCCTCTGGTGCACCGAGTGCAGCGCCACGCCAGCGAGCTGGCCGAGGCCGGGCTGGCGGTGGTTGTGGTAGGCGACGCGGAGCACGCCGAGGTCAGCGCGGTGCTGGGCTGGGCCGGCCAGCGCCCCGACGCCGAGGTCGCGGTGGTGAGCACGGAGGAGGAGGCGGCGCGGCTGCCCTGGCGGGAACGCCGAGGGGTGGTCTGCCAGAGCACCTTCCCTCAACCCCGCTTCCAGCAGCTGGTGAGCCGGCTGCGGCAGCGCAGCGGCGAACTCCAGGTCCGCGACACCACCTGCCCGGTGGTCAACCAGCGCCAGCGCGAGGCGGTCAACGGCTTGCTCGACCAGGCGGACGTGGTGCTGGTGGTCGGCGGGCGGGGTTCGGCCAACACCATCGCCCTGGCCGAGACCTGCGCCGAGCGTCGGCCCACCTTTCATGTCGAGTCCGCGGCGGAGATCAAGTCGGAGTGGTTCCACCCGGGCCAGCTGGTGGGGATCACCTCGGGAACGTCCACCCCGGGTTGGGTGGTCGACGAGGTGGAGGCGGCCTGTCATGGTCTCTGAACGCGCCGAGCTCACCGAGAAGGGAAGCCACGGCTCCTTGGCACTGCGTGCTCAGGAGATCCTGGGCCGCTACCAGGCGCAGATCTACGATGGACTGGCGGGAGTCCTGGAGATGCTCCCCGCCGAGGTCCGTGAGCCCGCCCGCTACCACCTCGGCCTGCTGCCCTCGGCGCGGCCCGGCAAGGCGCTCCGCCCCACCCTGACCATGCTCCTGGCTGAGGCTCTGGGAGCCAATGCTGGAGCCTCGTTGCCCCTGGCCCTGGCGGTGCAACTGGTGCATGACTTCTCACTGCTCCACGACGACATCGTCGACGGCGACCGCGCCCGCCGCGGCCAGCCGGCGCTCTGGGTGCGCGACGGGGTGCCGACCGCCCTCAACAGTGGTGACGCCTTGCTCACCGCCGCCTTCTGCGTCATCTCCGGCGCCGACCTCCCCTCCCGGACGTGCGCCCGGAGTGCCGCCCGGCTCAGCACGGCCACCCTGGAGATGGTGGGCGGTCAGCAGTCGGACATCGCGGCCACCGGCGCGCCGCCCGGCGATCTGCCCCAGTACCTCAGCATGGTCGAGCGCAAGACGGGCGCCCTACTGGGGGCAGCGGCGGCCCTGGGAGGGATAGCCGCGGGGGGGTCGGTGGCGACGGTGGACGCCTGCGAGCACTTCGGGCGCACCTTGGGAGTGGCCTTCCAGCTGCGCGACGATGTCCTCGGGGTCTTCGGCGACAGCGCGGAGACCGGCAAGCCGGTGGGCAACGACCTGCTCCGAGGCAAGCAGGGCCTGCCCCTGGTGCTGGCCCTCACCGGCAACGGCCAGCTGGGCCAGGCCGCCCGCTCCTGGCTGCAACCTCCCGGCCTGCGCCGGCGGGACCTGGATGCGGCGGTTGAGCTGCTCCGCCAGGGAGGCGTCGCAGAGCGCTGCCAGGGGCTGACCACCACCTGGACCGAGCGTGCCCTGGTGGCCGCCGCCAAGCTCCCGCTCGCCGAGGAGGGAAGCCTGGACCTGGAGATACTCGGCCGCTGGCTGGGAGAGCGCTGGAATTGACCCTCGAGCTGGAGCCGGAACGGGCCCAGCGGCGGGCCGGCAGCCATGTCGCTCGCGCCGCCACCCGGGCCGCCCTGCAGCACGCGGTCGAGCGGCTGCTGCAGCGCCAGGGATCCGACGGGTCCTGGTCCGGGGAACTGGAGAGCAACGCCTCGATCACCGCGGAGTACGTGCTGCTGCAGCGCTACCTGGGTCTGTCCCGGCCCCAGCGGGAGGCGGCCGCGGTGCGTTACCTGCGCCGTCTGCAGCGAGATGACGGCAGCTACGGGATCGCGCCCGAGATCGAAGGCGACGTCAGCATCACCGCGGAGGTCCTGGTTGCCCTGCGGGCCGCCGGGGTTCCGGCGGACGATCGCCAGGTGCAGCGGGCCTGGCTCTTCGTCGCTGCCCACGGCGGGCTGCGGGCCACCCGGCTGTTCACCCGGATGTGGCTGGCCCTGGGCGGCCTCTGGCCCTGGCACGAGATCCCGGCGATACCCCCGGAGTGGATGCTGGTGCCCGGGCCGCAGCTGGGGAGCATCTACGACCTCGCCTCCTGGGCCCGGGCGACCACCGTCCCCCTGACCATCTTGCGCAGCCTGCGCACCGTCTTCCCGCTCGACAGCCCCTCCCGCGACGAGCTCCCCCTGGGGTCACATCGGCCCGGGGTGGGGGCGCCGACATGGAAGGTGGTGGACCGGGCACTCCGAACCTACGGTCTGCTGCCCCAGGTCGGGGTACGCCAGCTGGCGCTGTCCCGGGCCGAGCGCTGGATCGTGGAGCACCAGGAGGCGGACGGCTCCTGGGCGGGCATCCAGCCCCCCTGGGTGTATGGGCTGATGGCGCTGCGGGCGCGGGGCTACTCGCTGGACCACCCGGTGATGCGGCGGGGCCTCGAGGCCCTCGAGACCTTCGGGATCGAGGACGAGCAGGGCTTCCGGCTCCAGGCCTGCATCTCCCCCGTGTGGGACACCGCCCTGGCGCTCTGGGCCCTGCTCGACGCCGGCGTCCCGGCCCGCCACCCGGCCCTGGTCAAGGCGGTGGACTGGCTGGTGGGGCGCGAAGTCACCAAGGTGGGCGACTGGGCGGTGCGCCGTCCCGGGTGCCCACCGGGCGGCTGGCCCTTCGAGTATTACAACGACGAGTACCCGGACACCGATGACACCGCGGTGGTCCTCTCGGCGCTGACCGTGGCCGGCCATAGCCGCGCCGAGAGCACCGAGGTGGGAGCGGTGATGCGACGTGCCCTCAACTGGCTCCTAGTGATGCAGGGTGGTGACGGCGGCTACGGCGCCTTCGACGCTGACAATGACCGCACCTGGGTGGAGCACCTGCCCATTGCTGACTTCGGAGAGATGCTCGACCGGCCCAGCCCTGACGTCACCGCCCACGTCGTCGAGGCCCTCACCCGGCTGGGCGGCGCCGACCTCGAGCCGGCGCGGCAGCGTGCCCTCGGCTGGTTGCGGCGTTCGGAGGAGGGGTCCGGCGCCTACTACGGGCGCTGGGGTGTCAACTACGTCTACGGCGGCGCAGCGGCGGCGACCGCTTTCGCCACCGCCGGGGAACCCGAGGACGGCGCCCGGCTGCAGCGCGTAGGCGAGTGGGTGCGGCTCAACCTGCATGCCTCGGGAGGCTTTGGCGAGTCAGTGCTTTCCTACCACGACCGCGCCCACGTCGGTCGCGGCGAGCCCACCCCCTCCCAGACCGCCTGGGCGCTGCTGGCGCTGCGGGAGGCGGCCGGGGCCAGCCCTGACCGGGAGCGGCGGGCGGAGCTCAGGTTGGCCGCGGAGTCGGCGGTGGGCTGGCTGACACGCCACCAGGAGGCGGACGGTGGCTGGAGCGATGAATACTTCACCGGCACCGGGTTCCCCAGGGCCTTCTACCTGCGCTACCACCTCTACGCCACGATCTTCCCGGTGATGGCCCTGGGGCGGGTGCTGCAGCCCGGCGGTGTCCAGGGCGGGCGCTTCCGGTGAGCAGCGCTGGGGCGGCGGCGGTGTCCGAGCGGCCACCTGCCGGCCTTCCGGAGTACTCCCGAGCCCGGCAGGCGCGGGCGCGCCGGGTGGAGAACTTCCCGATCTCGGCCTGGCTGCTGCGCCCGGGTAGGCGCGAGGCTAGAAGCGCCATCTACGGCTTCTGCCGCCTGGTCGACGATCTCGGTGACGAGGAACTGGGTGATCCGCGAACCCTGCTGGAGCTGGCCCGGGAGGAGCTCGAGGCCTGCTACTCCGGACGGCCCCAGCACGAGGTCTTCCGCCGGCTGCAGCCGGTGATCGAGCGGTTCGAGCTGGAGCCGGGGCCGTTCCAGCGCCTGATCCAGGCCAATCTCCAGGACCAGGTGGTCACCCACTACCGCACCTGGGCCCAGCTGGACGATTACTGCACCCTCTCGGCGACCCCGGTCGGCGAGCTGGTGCTGGCGCTGGAGGGGATCCGGGACCACGAGCGGGTGGGCTACTCGGACTCCATCTGCACCGGCCTGCAGCTGGCCAACATGTGGCAGGACGTGGCTTCCGACCGGGCCAGGGGAAGACGCTACCTGCCACTTGAGGTGCTCGCCGCCCACGGCGCCACCGAGGCGCAATGGGAGGGCGGGGAGGCCAGCCCGGTGCTGCGGGCGGCTTTCGCCCACGCGCTGGCGCGGGCGCGCCGGCTGCTGGTGGACGGCTGGCCCTTGGTGGGGCAGGTCCCCGGGCTGATGCGGGTGGAGATGGCCACCTTCATCCTTTGCGGCCTGGCCGCGACCAGCGCCGCCCTGGAGGCGGGCCCGCGCGTCTTCCAGGAGAAGGCGGCGCTCAGCGCGGCCCGGCGTCGGAGGGCGGTGTGGCAGGCCTCTTGGGTATGGCGCCAGGCGGCAGCCCCGCGATCCCGTTGAGCGCCACCGCGCCCTCCCAGGCCGCCAACTTCCCACCCTCGGAGGAGGAGCTGCGGGCGGCCCATCGCGCCTGCGGCCAGGAGGTGCGGGCAACGGCCGCCAACTTCTACTACGCCTTCCGGCTGCTCCCCCGGCGCAAAAGACAGGCGCTGCACGCGGTCTACCGCTTCTGCCGGGCCGCCGACGACATCGCCGACGGTGAGGGCAGCGCCGCCCAACGCCGCCAGCGCCTCGGGCAGTTCCGGGGCCTGCTGCAGAAGACCCTGGCGGGATCCCCACCGGACCCGGGGTGGCTGGTTCTGTGGGACGCGGTACGGGCCTTCGGGCTCGATCCCGAGCGGCTGAGCGAGGTGATCGACGGTTGCGCCGCCGACTGCGCGCCGCTCACCATCCGCACGGTCGTCGATCTGGAGCGGTACTGCTATGGGGTGGCTGGGGCAGTGGGACTCCTAAGCTCCCAGATCTTCGGCTACCGCGATGAGCGGGTGCCCGAGCTGGCGGTCCGGCTTGGCCAGGCGATGCAGCTGACCAACATCCTGCGCGACCTCAAGGAGGATGACGAACACCACCGATGCTATCTCCCGCTCGAGGACCTGGAGCGCTTCGGATGCGAGGTCGGCGACCTGGCCCGGGGCCGGAGCGGCCCCCGAGCCGCCGCCTACCGGCGGCTGATGATCCACGAGGTGGCGCGGGCGCGCCGCCTGTTCGACCAGGGCACCCGACTGGTACCTCTGGTGCAGCGGGACGCGCGGGGCTGCCCGGCGGCCCTCGCCGCGCTCTACCGGGCGCTGCTGGAGGAGATCGAGGGCCGCGACTTCGACGTGCAGTCGCAGCGGATCTCGCTGAGCCGGGGTCGCAAGCTGAGGCTGGCGTTGGGGGCCTGGGCCGGAGCCACCCTGGGCCGCTGAGACGCAGGGGCAGGCGGTGACCGACGTGGTGGTGGTCGGGGGAGGGCTGGCCGGGATCAGCGCGGCGCTGGACCTGGCCGACCGCGGCGCCCGCGTCATCCTGGTGGAGCGGGCTCCGGTGCTGGGCGGCCTCTGCCGCTCCGTGGCTGACCCGGTGGCGGGTCGGGTCGACACCGGGCAGCACGTCTACCTCGGCTGCTGCACCGCGCTGGAGAGTTTCCTCGAGCGAGTCGGGGCCGAGCCGGCTTGGCGCCAAGAGCGCCTCGAGCTGGTGGTGGCCGGCCCCCGCAGGGGTTTCGCCAGGCGGCTGCGGGCAGCGCCACTCCCCGCCCCCGCCCACCTGCTTCCACTCCTCGTGAGGTGGCCGGGCCTGCCCACCCGGCAGCTGGTCCGGACCGCTGCAGTACTCGGCTGCCTGCGCCGGCTGAGCCCCGCGGACGAGGCCCTCCTGGATGTGGTCCCCGCCCGCAGCTGGCTCCAGAGCCTGGGCCAGGACGACCTCGCCATCGCCAGGCTTTGGGACCCCTTTCTGGTCTCCGCGTGCAACGTCACCCTGGATCGCTGCAGCGCCAGGGTCGCCGCCTACGTGATCCGCAGGGGCCTACTTGAGAGCCCCGGTGCCGGGGCCCTGCGGATCCCCGCGACCGACCTCACCGCCTGGCTAGACCCCGGGGCCCGGCGGGCCCTGGCTGCCGCGGGGGTCGAGGTCCGGCTGCGCTGGCGGGCGGTGCAGCTGCGGCCGGGAAGGAGCCTTCGCCACGTCCTCTCTAGCCCCGAGGGTGCGGAGCTGGAGTGTGACGCCGTAGTGCTCAGCGGGGCGGCGGCGGCGACTCGGCGTCTCCTGGTCGAGCGCGGGGTGGTCGACCCCACCCTGGAGGCCGCGGCGGAGCTGCCCAGCTCCCCGATCGTCAACCTCCACCTCTTCACCGATCGGCCCTTCCTTCCCGGCCCGGTGGTGGCCGCCCCTGCCTCGCCCTTGCAGTGGCTCTTCGACCGGTCTCGCTTGGGCGAGCCGGAGCTGCAACTGGAGGGGACCCCGATCTTCCACACCGCGGTGTCGCTCTCGGCGGCCGACGCTCGGGTCGGAGTCGCCGAGACGCTGGTCACCGAGGAGCTCTGGGGCCTCTGCCAGGAGCTCTTCCCGCCAGCCCGCCGGGCCCGGCTGCGCCACAGTCGAGTGACCCGTGAGGCCGGCGCCACCTTCGCCGCCCTGCCCGGTTCGGCCGCCGCCCGCCCCGGCCCGATGACTCCTCTAGAGGGGGTGTGGCTGGCCGGCAACTGGACCGACACCGGATGGCCCGCGACCATGGAGGGAGCGGTCCGGAGCGGGCGAGCGGCGGCGGCCTCGCTCCACTGACTCGTGTCAACAGCCGATCTGAGAAGGTCGCCGCCCTCGTTGCGCTCACCCCTTGAACCCGCCCACCTAGGCTGATCGACCGCGATGGTTGTCTGGCAGACCGAGTGGCCGGCTCAGCGTCGCAGCAGGCGGTGGACGATCAGCACGCTCATCTCGTAGAGGAGGATCAACGCCGCGGAAAGGAGGGTCGGGGTAAACGGGTCGGCGCCGGGTGTGATCACGAGGGATACGCCGACGATCACGAAGTAGGCCTTGAGCCGCCAGCGCCGCAGCTGCCCACTGCCAACGATCCCCAGAGCCCCCAGTAGGCAGAGGACTACTGGCATCTCGAAGGTGAGGCCGAAGATCGCGATGATGAGACCGAAGAAGGTCAGGTAGGCGGCCAGGTCGGGCAGGTAGACGGCATTGCTGCCGAGGAAGGTGCTGAGGAAGGCCAGCCCCAGCGGCATCACCAGGTAGGCGAATCCGGCGCCTACGGCGAAGCAGAGGAAGCTGCCAAAGATGAACGGCCAGATCAGGCGGCGTTCGCGGCCCCGCAGCCCGGGCGCCACGAACGCCCATCCCTGCCAGGCGATGACCGGGAAGGAGATCACCACCCCGGCGGCAGCCGCCACCTTGAAGGGTATGGTCAGCCCTTCGATGGGGCTGGTGACGATCAGGTGGTTGCCAAAGGGTGAGTGGGCCCGATGCGCCAGGGCCAGCTGGAGCGGACGCTCCAGGAGGTGGATCAGCTCGTGGTTGAAGGCGAAGGCCAGAGCCGTCGCCCCAACCCAGGCCACCAAACAGATCAGGAGCGCCCGGCGGAGGTCCGCGAGATGCTCAACCAGAGTGAGCGTGGGACCCTCGTCCACCGGCTCCGGCGCCCCCCGCTGGGGGGCCCGGGCCAGTGAACCGCTCAGTTGCTGTGTGGCCATCTTGCGTCCTCGGCGCTAGGTCCGGGACTCAGGCGAGGCGGAGCCGTTGCTGGGAACCGGCGCGCTGGCCACCGGCTCCTCGGAGCTTGCCTGATGCACGGTGCTGCGCAGCTCGGTCCCGGCGGAGCTCAGCTCCTCGCGGGCGTGGCTGCTGGCGTGCTTGAACTCCTGAATGGCCCTGCCGACGCTGTGGCCGAGCTCCGGGAGCCGTTTGGGGCCAAAGACAACCAGGGCGAGCATGAGTACGACGGCGAGGAGCGCGATATGGGTGGGTGAAAGCACTTCAATCTCCTGAAATGTCGGTGGTCGTGGGAGCTAGCGCGAGGGTGCGCTCGGAGGCTCTCGTTGGGGGGTCGGCCAGTTGACCTCCTCTACGCCCCCCGAGGCGACGGTGACGGTCATCACCGGGTTGCCCTGAGGGCTCCAGAGGAGGTGGTCGCCGGCGCCCAGACTCGGGAACACGGCCGCGAAGGCCGTGCCCCGAGGGAGGGCGCGTGGGAGGACGTACACGTGCTGGCGAAGTTGGGGAGTCGCGACCGGGCTGACCTCAATCTCCGCGCCGCAGAGGTCCGCCGAGGCGGTGACCACCAGCGCCCCGAACCCCGGTCCGACGTCAACCATGACGGCACGGCTGGGACCAGCGCTGGCGAACTCTTCAGACATCACGCAAGCCCGGCTCAGGTTCCCATCGACGTGGGAGTTACCGAAGGGGTGTCGAATCCGTCGTTGGGGATGCCCAGGTAGGGGAAGTTGCTGAGGTAGCTCATCCCGATGCTGGACAGGGAGGCCGGAGTGCCCTTGGCAGGGTCGGTGACGTCGTAGATGAGAGAAGACGCCGCGTCCGGGGTGTAGCTCTTGTCGATCAGTGCGTAGGTGGCCCCGGCCACCGCCCGCAGCTCGATCGAGGTCACGTCGTCAAACACCCGGCGGCCGTTGGGAAAACCGGCCGCGTCGTCCCCCAGCAGACCGAGCAGGCTGGGGCTGGAAGACGGCGGAACCGCGAGGTTGAGCCGGAGCATGTCGGCATGGGTCTTGCCGGTGTAGTTCTGAAATCCGGGGATCACCCCGGAGGGGATCCCGGTGAGCAGGATCGCCACCAGGTCGGCCCGGGCGGTGCCCTGCTTGTTGAGGGCGGCGAGGTTGGGGAAGGCGGCCGGGTAGAGCACCGGCAGCAGCCCCGCCAGCTCGGGGTGCTCGTAGCTGTTGAGGAAGCGCTTCTCCCGGCTGGGCTCGAGCGCGTTCCAGCCGTCCTTCTCCCCCATCGGGATGATGACCTCGTTGACCAGGGGGTTGCCCAACCGGGACACCTGGGTCCAAGGGCCGACTCTGGTGCGGCGGCCGTCCCCGTGGAGGTTGACCTTCTGGCGCTTGGCCGCCGTCCACACCCCGATCACCGACTTGGGGTTGGAGGCGTCGTCGCCGCTGTAGCCGCTGTTGGTCAGCTCCCGCTTGGCGACTTGCAGGGCGATGGAGTGCACGTTGGTGCCGGCGGTGGCATTGACGCCAGAGGCGGCCGGTCGGGGCCCGATGTGCAGTGACTGGAATGGCCGGAGGTCCCCCAGGTCGAAGATCGCCCCCAGGTCAACATAGAAGCCCTCGGCCCTCTGGCCCGCGAAGACCACCCCGCCGCCCTTCAGCGAGTGCACCGCAGCGCCTGCCAGGCTGGCGTAGTTGGGAGTCGAGAGTGGTCCTACGTTGCAGGGCGGGCACGCCAGCTTGCGTCCCAGGTTCTTGGTCCCCTGGGAATCTGTCCGGGTGACGTCGTAGAACTGGCGCCGGTTCCAGGTGGAGTCGTCCAGGGAGTTGATCGTGCCGGTGTTGTAGAGGAAGGTCTTGCCGTCCTCAACGGTGGTGTTGAAGCGGAATTGATAGGTGATGTCGGCCTTGCCGTCGCCGTCGTTGTCGATGTTGATTTCGTACTGGACGTCGTCACCGAACTCGTAGAAGTTGGGCCCACCCGCCGGGTCCTGCAGCGGAATGAAGTTGGCGATCAGAGTCACGGTGTCTGGTTTGTCGGGACTGACGAAGGCGTAGAGATCGGTGTTGTCGGCGACCGGATCCTTGGAGATCTCCGGCGCTTCGCGATGCGATGACATTGCTTACCTCAAATGGATTTGGACGTGGTTGACGCGGGGGACAGAGCGCTACTGAGTCGCGCTCAACAGCTGCCGGGCGACCTCATGACTGCGATAGGTCACCGCATGGGTACCGACCATGACGGTGATTTCCCCGGTGTTGACGTCGTCGATGTGGGCCACCAGCGGCCCGTCGTGGCTGACGCGCCCCATGGGCACCGCCTTGGCCGGGCTCTTGCTTCCTGAACGCAGGAAGGAAGGCACCGTGCCGGCCACCCCCACCGCTGCCGCGCCCATCGACGCCTGACGCAGGAACGCGCGCCGCGAGACTCGCTTCATGCCGTTCTCCTTGTGTCGGATTGCCGCTTGCCGGCCGTCCTGGCTTGGTCGATGCAGGGAGGGCCAATCCAACCCCCTGTCGCAGCCGGGTGGTGCCATCGCTGCCAAGTACCGACACCGACGGGGGATCGATTGGTGGGCCTTGGGCCTGCTTGCCACCGTCTACGAGGCGAAACATCGGAACGGATCACTTTTGCCCGTAAGGGCTGGCCCTCCGAGAGGGCCCACCAATGGGCCGCGGCGCTTAGCGGTGACCCTGGTGGGAGCGGGGCCGATCCGGCGCGGTGACCTCGTCGCCCGGCATCAGCCTTTCGTGGACCCGAGCTCCCTCTGAGGGGACGCGGAGCCGGCGTAGCTGAGACCAGCTTTGCCGCCCGTTGAGGGGGCGGCTTTTGCGGGTGCGGAGGACCTCACCGCAGGGCTCGCGATGCACCCCGGCAAGTTGTCGGAAGGGGCACTCGCGAGCGCTCCGTCCCGCGCCTGGAATAGACGGACAGCCCAGTTCTCGAGGCCAGTCGGCTCAATTCCTCGACCAGCTCGACACTCATCCTTCAACCCCAGTTCACGTCTGGCAAAAGGCCCGTCCCCGCCGCCCTGGCCTCCGGGTCCCGCTCGGCGATGCGCCTTGGTCCAACCGGGCCGACGCACGGTTGCGAACTCTCGCCCAGGGGGAGCTCGACAATGGAGACTTCACTTGGCCGGCTCCCCGGGGCACCAGCGTTACGCCTCCACCGCCGGCCGCACGAGTCGTTGCGCCAACCCCGCACCGGCCCCACCGCGGCCACCCCCGGGCGGCCGGGGGTTCACGGAGTGGCGCCGGGGACCACTAGCTCAGGTGGGCAGCCAGCAAGACCGGGCCCTTTGGGGTGGCATCCCCCGTCCGGGGCTCCCGACTGAGCGCGACCTGGGTGAAGCCAGCGGGTCCGCGGCTGATCCGGTAGGCGCCGGGGTGCTTCATCTCACCGATGCGCACCGGGGTCAGGGAACCGTCCTCAAGCGCCATGTACCACAGGGTGTAGACCTCCTGGCGGTGTAGCGCTGGCACTCCCGAGAGCAAAAAATAGGTGGCATCGGTGCGGGGATCGGTGACCAGAGCCCCGTGGGCCCCCGACCGCTGGCTGGCAGCGAGCGTGATCACCGTCGAGTTTCCGCTCGCGATCAGGCGGTCGAGTGGATTGAGCTTGACCGCGGTCACCCCCGACGGCTGACCAGGACGCGAGAAGTGCTCGGACAGCGCCCAGCCCCCTGCGGAGAGCGCGATCAGCGCAGCCGCCGCCGTCGCCACCCAGGGCGACGGGTGCCGGGACTTCCAGCTCCGAGCTCGCCCCTGGGCATCCCCAGTCCGGACCGGGGTGCGCCGGGGCACGGCCTCGGCGTGCACCCGGGCCATGATTCGAGAGCGCAGCTCGGTTGGCGGGGTGGCCTCGGCCACCCCCTCGCCGACCATCATGGCCGCCGCCCGGAGGGCGTCGGCGGTGGCCCGGCAGCTGGCACATCCGCGCAGGTGCTGTCGCACCCGGGCCTCCTGGCCCGGCTCCAGGGAATCCAGGGCGAAGCCGCCCAGCAGATCCTGCAACTCCGCGCAGTTCATCTTCGGGAGCGACGGCCGCCCGCCAACGCCAAAACTCATGAGTCCGGCTCCTCGGCGGCGATGGTTTCGGCCAGAAGCTGCCGCAAGCGGTCGAGGGCCAGCCGGGTCCGGCTCTTGACGGTCCCGATCGGCAGCCTCGCACGGTCCGCGATCTCGCTCTGGGAGAGGCCTCCGAAGTACGCCAACTCCAGAACCTGAACCTGCTCCGAGGGGAGTTGGGTGAGAGCCGACTGGACCACCTTGCGGCGCAGCGAATCCGCGGCCGCTCGCCAGGTGTCGTTGACCGCGGTCAGTTGCGGCTGGTCGTCGAGGGGAACCGGGCGAGCCCGCGCACTGGCCGGGCGCAGCCGGTCGATCGCCCGGGAGCGGACCATCACCAGCAGCCAACTGCGCACGCTGGCTCGTTCCGGGGCGTAGGAGGCGGCCAGCCGCCAGAGGGAGAGGAAGGCATCCTGTACCACCTCCTCTGCGATCGAGCGATCCTGGAGCATGCGTAGGGCCAGACCGAAGGCAACCCCCGCGTGGCGGTCATAAAGCGCGGCCAGGGCCTCCTCATCGCGGCCGCGCAGCCGCCACATCAGCTGGGAGTCGCTGTCCGCCGCACTCGTCTCGTAGGTCTCGGCCTCGGCCACCTCAAGCATCTTGACGTCTGAGCATTCGACGGCAGGGTCGGATCGGATCACTTCCTCGGCGTCGATGAGCTACCTCCGGGCCTGCTGAGCGCGGAGCGAGCATAGCCCTAGCGCCAAGGCCCCGGAGTACGCAATTGGTCTGGCGCGACTCGGCGGCCAAGGCATCCGGGTCCGCACCCGGTGCGATGACATATCGCTGATCCGCCTCGACCGACCGCGGGCGGGCACACCCGGCGGCCGGTGGCGCAAGCCGGCTCCCTACCGATGACGGCGAGGCTCCTGGACGGCTGCCGGCGGTGCTGCCAGAGACCGCCGCACGACCGATCTGTTCCGGCGGAGCCGTCCTATCCACTCGGGACGGGCGGTCTGGGGTGGGATGCCCGGTCAGGAGCCAGCAGGAGGCGCATGGTCGACACCGGGTTCCTCAAGCACCCCAGCCAGCCGTCCCAGGGCAGGAACGGCTACCGCCGCCGCATCCCCCAGCACCCGCAGCGCCAGGCGCTGGTGCCGGCCCAGCTCAAGCAGCCCGGGCAAGCTGCCGGGGTGGCGGAGGAGCAGCTTGGCGACCCGGGCCGGGCTGGGCCCCACGGCCCCTGGAGCCACCAGCCGGGCGGCGGCCCCGAGCGGAGCCGCAGGGGTGTCGGTGACCGTGCGCAGGGCTGCCAGCATGCCGGCGGCGCCGGCGCGGACCCTGATCCAGGCGGCCGTCTCCATCTCGACGATATCCACCCCGAGGTCGGCCAGGGCCCGGCGCTCGGCGGCACCTGTGACCGGCGCGTCTCGGCTCCCCAGCTGAGCTGGACGCCCCGCCCCGAGGGCGACCAGCCCCTGGCAGAGCGCCGGGTCCAACTCCAGCCAGGCCCCCTCCTGCGACAGCACCCGGCGCCCCACCCCGCTGGAACCGGGGGCCCAATCGTCCGAGCAGGCCCCACCGACCCCGGCCACCAGGACCGCGGCCCCACGGGGCGCCAGTCGGGCGGCGGCGGTAGCCGCCAGCATGCCCACCCCGGTCTCCCAGATTTCGACTCCGGGGTGGCGACGGCAGCTCCATCGTCGCTGGCTGAGCAGGGGCCTGGCAGCCCATCCCGGCCCCAGTGCCCGCCGGATCGTCCTGGCCTCCGCGCTGAGGGCGCAGGCGAGCACCACCTCTGGGTGACCAGGTCCGTGCGCCAGCCCGTGCAGGCCCCGAGCCCATACCCCCAGCCCAGCCAGGAGCAGCAGGGCCAGCAGGGCACTCGGCCAGATGCCTAGGATGACCGCCAGGGCGCAGCTCTGCACCACCGCCCCGGCGGCCAGGACCGCCGCCACCCAGACCTTGGTGTGACCGCCACCCCGCTCGCCGCCCAGCCAGAAGCCGAGCCAGAGCTGCAGCGCCAAGCCCACCACCAGCCAGCCCAGGTAGTTGAGCGCCGAGACCCCGTACCACACCCCGGCGTGGGCGGGATACGAATAGATCGAGCCGAGCCACCAGTGAGCCCCCCGCAAGGCCACCGGGTCGAGCACCACGTCGATCGCCACCAGCGCCAGTGCGCCGAGGATCAGGCGCCGGACTCCCCGGACCCCGAGGGCCCCCGCCAGAACGTACGTGCAGAACGCAAGCCAGGTGAAGCTGAGACTGTCGAACAGGGGAGTCCCCAAAATCCGCCAGTCGTGGCCCAATCCGGCGCTCCTGTAGGCATAGGCGCCGAAGGGGACTCCCGGCCCCAGCGTCGAGGACCACTCCGCGGCGAAGGCGATCACCCAGCCCCCGACGGCAATCGGCAGAGCCCGGCGCCAGCCGTACTGGCGCCAGATCACCAGGATCACCACTACCCAGGGAGCGAACGCGTACCAGCGGTTGAGCAGCGGCTCCAAAGCTAGCGTCCTGCGCGGCCCGGCGGCGCCAGCTCAGCCACCGCCTGCCGCAGCGCCTCGGTGAGGTCCCCGGGCTCCCAGCCGAGCTCGGTCCGGGCCCGCTCCGAGCTGACGTACATGGCATGGGCCGCCATTCGCACCGAGGTCAACGAGATCGCGGGCGCCTGGCGCCGGATCCGGCCTGCCGACTCGCTGGCGAGGGCGGTGGCGTAGGCCAGGGCCAGGGGCACCCGCCATCGCGGCGGCGCCACCCCGGCGATCTCGGCCACGGTGGTGAGCAGCCGCCGCAGGGTGAGATTGCGGTCCCCCAGGATGTACGACCGGCCCGGCTCCCCCCGCTCCATGGCCAGCACATGCCCCCGCCCCACCGCCTCCACGGCCACCAGATTGAGGCCCGTGTCGACCACCGCGGGGATTCGGCCGCTGAGGAAGTCCCATATGGTCTGGCCGGTCGGGGTGGGTCGGAGGTCGCCCCGGCCGACCGGGGTGCTGGGCTGCACCACCACCACCTCGAGGCCCTGGGGCGGCCGCTCCAGGACCAGGCGCTCGGCGGCCCATTTGGTTCGCTTGTAAGGTCCGGCCAGAAGGGCCGGCGAGGAGGCGGTGTCCACCTCGGTGCAGACCCTGCCGGAGCGCTGGAAGGCCAGGGTGCCCACCGTGCTGCAGTGGACCAGGCGGCGCACCCCGGCGCGCCCGCACGCCGCCAGCACGTTGGCGGTGCCGCCGACGTTGACCGCGATCATCCGACCTACCTCGCAAGGCCTCAGCGAAAGCCGGTAGTCGGCGGCGCAGTGGATCACCACCCGGCAGCCGCTGGCGGCGGCGGTCACCGCCGCCAAGTCGGTGATGTCGCCCACCCAGGGCTCCACCCCCTCCGCAGCCGACAACCGCTCCGGGCGGCGGACCAGAGCTCGCACCGGGTAGCCGGACCGCCGCAGCTCGTGCAGCACGGCGGCGCCCACAAAGCCGCTGGCGCCGGTGAGCAGCACCGGCGGCGCGGGGGTTGCGGGCATCAGGTCTCGGGCGCGGCGAGCAGCTTGGCGTCCAGGACATAGCCGTCGCTGCGCTTGGTTCGCAGCAGCAGGGGGTGGCTGGGATTGGCCTCTAGCTTGAGGCGGAGCCGGTGGACGCACATGGTCACCGCGGCCGGGGTGGCGTTGGGATCGCCACCCCAGGCACCGTCGATGATCTGGCGGCGGCTGAGGGTTACCCCGGAGTTGAGCGCCAGATACTCCAGCAGGTCGGCCTCGCGGGGGCTGAGGAGGTGGCGCCGGCCTTCGATCCGGGCGCTGCGCCGGGCTGGCTCCACCACCAGCGGACCCACCTCAAGCACCCTGCCCGCGGAGCGGCGCTCCACCTGGCGGCGGCGCCAGATGGCCCGCATTGTGGCCCGGAGCACCGCGGGGGGATAGGGCTTGGTCAGGACGTAGTCGGCCCCCGCCTCCATCAGGGCGACCGTCTCCTGGGCATCGGCGGTGAGCACCACCAGGGGAGCGCTGGAGATGGTGCGCAGCGCCTCCACCCCCCGAGGACCCTGAAGAAGGGCGCGGTCGGCCACCATCGCGGCGGGTGGATCGCTGCGGATCAGCTGGGAGAGCTGGTCCAGGGAGCTGACCACCCGTGGCTCCAGCCCGGAGGTCTGGGAGACGATGTGAAGCGCGACGTCCGCGTAATCCGGGTCGCCCTCTAGGATGGGAACTAACACCGGGCCATTCTCATGGACTCCGGCCCACAAGTGCGATCTCAGCGGCTCCGCATGGGGTGCTCCGCATGACACTCGATCTCCTCGACCGGATCGTCCGAAGGCTCACCTTCCTGGGACCGCTCGGGGAGCTGCTGAACAAGTGGCTGGCCCAGCTCGGTGCCGCCAGTGGTGCCGGTGCAGGCCCGGCCAAGGATCTCCTCAACGGCACCTGGCTGGGCCACCCCCTCCACCCGGCGCTCACCAACCTGCCGATAGGGGCCTGGGGCAGCGCCGCCGTGCTCGACCTCCTGGACGGCGGCGCCGGGGAGGGCCTGGGCAAAGGGGCGGACCTGCTCTTGGCCCTGGGCTGCTTGGCAGGGGCGGCGGCGGCGGCCACCGGGCTCGCCGACTGGCAGGACCAGTACGGCAAACAGCGCGACCTGGGCACCGCCCACGGCCTGGTCAACACGGTTGCCCTGGGCCTCTGCTCCACCTCGATGCTGCTCCGCTGGAAGGGGGCCCGGCGCCCCGCCGTCCGGTTCTCGCTGGCGGGCGCTTCAATGGCGGGCCTCGGTGCCTACATCGGCGGCGACATGGTCTTCCGGGAGGGCATGCAGGTCAACCGCAACGCCTTCAACTCCGGGCCTAAGAAGTGGACCGCGGTGGCCGACGAGGGGGAGGTGGTCGACGACGCCTTCGTCCGCAAGCAGGCGGGCAACAACCAGGTGCTGCTGCGGCGTTTTGAGGGCCAGGTCTGCGCCGTCGGGGCGGTCTGCTCACATGCGGGCGGCCCCCTCGATGAGCTCCCCTTGGAAGACGGCCAGCTGCACTGCCCCTGGCACGGGTCCCACTTCGACCTGCGCAGTGGCCGGGTCACCCACGGGCCGGCCACCACCCCCAACCCGGTCTTCGAGACCAGGGTCAACCAGGGCAAGGTGGAGATCCGCCGCCCTTAGTCATGGCCAGCATCGACCATGTCCTTTTGGCCACCACCGAGTTGGACCACGGGGAGCGCCAGCTCTGGCATGCGTATGGGTTGCGCTGCCTGCCCGGAGGCAGCCATCTGAGCTGGGGCACCGCCAACCGGGTCGTGCCCATCGGCAGACAGTACCTGGAACTGGTGGCGGTGGAGAATCGGGAGCTGGCGGCGGGCTCGCTCCTAGGCCGGGCGGTGCTGGCCGCCGCCGAGCGGGACCGGCTCTGCCCGATCGGGCTGTGCCTCGCGGTTGAGCACCTGGAGGCGGTTGCGGCCCGACTGGGGACCGCGGTCGAGGAGGGCACTCGGACCCTGGCGGACGGCACCGAGATCGGCTGGCAGAGCGTGGGGCTGGAGCAGGCCTTCGGGCAGGTCCGCCTGCCCTTCTTCATCCGCTGGCGGGACCCCGGGCAGCATCCGTCCCGGGGGCGGGCAGAGCACCGGGTCGCGGCGCAGGAGATCTCCCTGGTGGAGGTGGGCGGCCCCGAGGCGACGTTGCGGCGGCACCTGGGCGGGGAAGTTCCCGGAGTGCTGGCCGTCGGCGGCGCGCCCGGTATCCACTCGCTGGCGATCAGCGACTTGGGCGGGGGTCAGACCCAGCTGCCCTGATCTGGCGGCAGGCCGGTAGCGGGGCCTCGCGCCGCCGGGCCGCCGCGAGCCGCATCGGACGTCTGGGATGCGCCGGGTCTGGGGGCCTTTGCCAGCAGCCCCGCCCGGCGTGCCCCGGTGCGACCGGGCCGCGCTCGCCGCACCCCTCGCGGGCGGGGCCGCCGAGTCAGCCGATCTGGTACTCCAGCTGGAGCGTGTGAGCTCCCGCGGGGTCGACCTCGATGGTCGCCTCCCCGGAGATCCCCCGCAGTTCCCCGGTGCCGGAGCCGGGGGCGATCGGGACCTTGACCCAGGGACGGTCACCGACCATGGTCCCGATCTGGAGCAGGGCAAAGCTGCCGCTCCTGCCCTGGAGGGTCCCCTCCACCCGCTCCAGAGCGACGTACCCAGCCCCCTCGGCGGCCCCGGTGACCGAGAGCATCTCCACGTGGCTGTGCGCATCAAGCTCGCCGCGGAAGGTCTTGTGGAGCTCGATGCGCTCGTACACCAGTCCCTCGGCCTCGGCGAAGGGTGGGCGGCGAGCGAGCTCGTCCACCACGAAGGGGGAGGTCGCGTGTGGCATCCGGATCATGCTAAGCGGTGCGCTTGGGCCGCGGCCCCGGCGCCAGCCAGTTCCAGGGCGCAGAGGCTGGCGGCCTCGGCGGTCCGTTCCAGATGGTAGCCGCCCTCCAGGACCCAGACGGTGGGAGCGGCGCCCAGCTCGCTGGCGGCACCACGGATCAGGGCCGCGGCCTCGCGGTAGGTCTGAGGTGTCAGCATGAGCTGGGCCAGGGGGTCGGCGGCCAGGCCGTCGAACCCGGCGCTGACCAGGATCAGCTGGGGCCGCTGCCGGCGCAGCGCCGGCAGGGCCTGCTCCCGGAGCGCCCGCAGCCAGGGCTCGGGCCCCGACCCCGGCGCCAGGGGGAGGTTGAGGGTGGCGCCCAGCCCCTCCCCGGCGCCCCGTTCCAGAGCACCGCCGCTGCCGGGATAGAGGGGCAGCTGGTGCAGGGAGCAGTAGAGCACCGCGGGATCCTCGTAGAAGGTGTCCTGGGTCCCATTGCCGTGGTGGACGTCGAGGTCGAGCACCGCCAGCCGCTCCACCCCGTACCGGGCCTGGGCATGGCGGGCGGCGATGGCGACGTTGTTGAACAGGCAGAAGCCCATGGCCCGCTCCGGAGTGGCGTGGTGGCCGGGAGGACGGACCAGGGCGAAGGCGGGCCTGGCCGGGCTGGACGCCGCCGCATCCACCGCGGCCAGGGCCGCCCCCACAGCCCCCAGGGCGACTTCAAAGGACTGGGGCCCGCAGTAGGTGTCGGCATCGATCCAACCACCTCCGCGAGTGCTCAGATCCCGGATCGAGTCGACGTGGGACCTCGAGTGGACCCGCGCCACCGCCTCCAGCGGCGCCGCCGCGGCGGCCGCCCAGCTGCAGGTCTGGAGCTCGGGCTGGAGTCGGAGCCGCGCGGTGATCGCCTGCAGCCGGTGAGGCGACTCGGGGTGCCCCACGGCCTGGTGACGCAGGAACAACTCGTCGTAGAAGAAGCGCAGCGGCGGCAGCGGCTCCGGCGAGCCCCGGCTCAACTACTGGTCCAGCGAGAGCACCAGCTGGGGTGGGGCGATGCGGTGGTCGGCCTTGGTCGGCTTGACCGCGGTGCCCACAGCGAAGAACTCGATCACGTGGCTGCCCCAGCCGTGGTTGCTCTCCCGGATCTGGGCCCCCACGATGCCCTCGGCGGAGACCTCCTCGGCCTCGGTCTGCATCCGCTCCATGGCCAGTTCGCGGGCGTCGTAGAGAGCCTGGGTGAAGTTGGGCATCTCCTGGTTCTGACCGACGCTGCGCATCCACTGCCCCAGCCGCTGGTGGGCGACGTGGTAGACACAGGACCCCATCACCAGGGCCAGGGGCGCGTAGCCGGCCTGGAGCAGGGTCCAGAAGTCCTGCCCGGAGAGGTCCGAGGTGAAGGGCTTGTTCTTCGGGGTGCGCATGGTGCCGTTGGCGCTCCGCACCGCCGTACCCACCGCCATGAACTCAGCCAGGCCCTGGCCCCACTCGTAGCGGTTGATGTCCAGGCGCACTCCCACAATGCCGTCCGCACCGAGGGCGTCCGCCTCCTCCTCCATCCGGCTCATCGCCAGCTCCCGTGCCTGGTACATGGCCTGGCTCAGCACCTGGAGCTCCTGGTTCTGGCGATAGCTGGCGACCTGGAGTCCGATGTGGTAGATCGAGCTGCCAATCACCAGGCCCACCGGGTCGAAGCCCGCCTCCTTGACCAAGAGGAACTCCGAGATGGAGAGGTCACTGGTGAAGAGCCCCTTGCGGCCGTCGCCGGAGCGCATCTCGCGCAGCCGGCGAACCGCATCCTCGGGGATGTCCCGCTCAGGGGAGAGTTGATCCGCCATCCAAAGTCCTCCTAGATCTGAGAGGCATCACCAGGGTGGGGGCCGGTGAGGGGGCGGTGCCGGACTGGGGCGCGACCGCCGTCCCCAGCATCACCCACTCCACGATCCGCCCCAGCACCGACTCCGTACCGGTCGAGTACTCCACTACGTTGGAGCTGAACTCGACTCCGACCACCCCGCTGGCGCCCGCCTGGCTGGCCTCCAGGCCGATCCGCTGGTTGGAGGCGGTCTGGGCCTGGTGCAGAGCTCTGGTGAACGGCGCCACCTCGCGGTTGAACCAGGTCGAGTACCCGTAGATCATGATCGCCTGCTGGGCGCTCGCACCCATCACCAGCCGCACCGGCGCATACCCGGTGGAGAGCAGCTTGGCCAGGTCCTGGCCGCTGAGTGTCGAGGTGAATGGCTCCGCCGGGGGCTCGGCGCCATTGCGACGCACCGCGGTGCCCAGGACGGTGAACTCGGACATTCCCTGCGCCCAGTCCCAGTGCTGGACCGTGAGGCGCACCCCCACCACCCCGTCGGCCCGCAGTCCCTGGGCCTCCAGGACCAGCCGATGGATCGCCCGAGAGCGGGCCTCCATCAGCGCCCGGGTGAGGGCCTGGTTCTCCTCCGGCTGGATTGCCCCCCATGCGGAGGCGCCGCGGACACCGCCGAGACCCGCGCCCAACCCCCAGCCGGTGCTGATCCAGCTGAGCCGGTAGAGCGAGCTGCCGAGCACCTGGGCCACCGGCTCGTAGCCGACCGCCCGCAGCGCCGCCAGCTCATCCACCGACAGGTCGGACGTCCAGACCCCGCCCTGCTCCAGCTGGCGCTGGATCCTCTCCTCGGCCTCGAGGGGGATCCCACCCGCTTCGACCATCCGCTGGCTCTGCCCCTCTCGCTGCTCCCTCACCCCTCTGGCCTCGGCGCTCTCCTTGGGCCCCGAGCCGCCGCGTCCCAGAAAGCGCATCAGCCCAGCAACCGCTGCAGGGCCACCCGGTCCTGGGAGCTGGCCCCGGCCTGGGCGGTGAGAGCCCCCGCCAGCTGCTGCAGCCAGGCGTCCAGGTTGAGCGCCTCGGACTTGAGGGCTATCCCGCGCACCACTCTGGTGCAACGCGCTGCCACCGCCCCTCCCGCCCCGACCAGCTCGAAGTGGAGCTCGCCCAGGTCCACGGTGATCCGTCGCACCCGGCGGCGGCGGCGGCGCAGCCCCCCCCCCTCGCGCTCCACCTTGGTCCGCTGCGGAAGAGCGGACTCGAACTTGCTGGCAACCACCTCAAGGAAAGTGGATAGGTCGGCAGAGTCCGCCCGCAGCGCGGCCGCGAGGCGGTCAAAGTCCGAGGGCGACTCCTCCAGCGAGACCAGTTCATCCATGCCTTGATGGCGAATATAGCGGCCGGGCCGCCGAACCGCCCGTCCCAACCGGGTTGAGCGCGCCACCGCCGCAAGCGATGCCCGCTTAGGCTCTGGCAGCATGGGCGGGTGATCGCCCCCCGGCCGACCCTCACCCCCGAGCGCAACGGCTCCTGGATCGCCGCCGCCATTGCCCTGGTGCTTTTGGCGGCCCTGTTCGCGGTCCGCCCCGAGCTCCTCTCCCTCGGCCCCAAGCACTACCGCACCGAGATCCAGCTGGGGATCCTGCTCCTGGCGGTGGTCCTGGGCGGGATCGCGGTCCGCTCGCTGGTGGCCCGGGGCTTCTACCGACTCCGCGGCAGCGGCCTCTCGGGCTGGCGCCCGGTGGTGACCTGGTGCCTGTACGTCATCCTGGGGCTGGGGGTGCTCTCCGCTCTCAACATCAACCTGGGCGGGCTGCTGGCGGCCGGGGCCATCCTCGGGGTGATCGTGGGGGTGGCGGCCCAGACCTCCCTGGCCAGCGTCTTCGCCGGCATCGTGCTCCTGATGGCCCGCCCCTTCAGCGTGGGTAGCTGGCTCCACCTGCGGACCTATCTCTTCGGAGGCTATGACTACTCGGGGGTGGTGACCCAGATCGGAGTGGTCTACACCACCATGGACGTGGGGGGCAGGCTGGTGCGCATCCCCAACAGCGCCGCACTGGCTTCGGCGCTCACCGTGACCCACGTGCCCATCCAGCTCGACATGGAGTTGGTGCTTCCCCCCGACATCCACCTCACCCGGCTGCACCAGGAGCTCACCGAGGCACTCCAGCTGGGGCCTGGCGAGCAGGTCTTCCTGCGCCCCACCCGGCTCACCACCGAGGCCTCTGGGCAGCTCACCTGCCAGCTCCAGATCCGCTCGCACCGGGTCCTCGACCTGGCCGCGGTCAATACCGCCATCCTCTCCAGTTCAGAGCCCAAGGCGGAGGCCCAGCCCCGAGTGGGCGGCTCCTCCGAGCCGCCCGCTTGAACCTCACCACAGCGCGTCGGGCCGCTTGGGCCGAGGACGGTCCCGAGGAGGTGGGTGATCGGCTCTTCCGGATCCCGGTGCCCCTGCCCAACGACGCGCTGCGGGCGGTCAACGCCTATCTCTGGCGGGGTGAGTGGGGCGACCTTCTGATCGACTGCGGCTGGCCCGATCAGGTCAGCTGGGAGAGTCTGACCGGCTCGCTGCGCCGGCTCGGCAGCGGCGCCGCCACGATCCGCCATGTCTTCGCCACCCATGTCCATGGGGACCACCTCGGGGCGGCCCAGCGCATTCGCGAGGCTGGCCGGGCCCTGGTGACCCTGGGCCTGGGCGACCTGGAGTCCGCCGAGCTGTTCGCCAGCGACCCGGAAGCGGCTCGCGCCAGGACCCGCCAGCTGCTGCGGCGCCACGGGGCGGGCCAGGTGGTGGAGGCTCTGGAGCGCGACGGCGCCGCCAGCCCACAGGAGCCCCGGCCCTCCCCCCTCCCCGACCTGTTCCTCAGCGGCGGACAGCTGCGCTTCTCGGGCCACCAACTCGACATCCTGCCCACCCCGGGCCACACCCGAGGCCATCTCTGTCTCTGGGACCCCAGCGGGCGGACCCTGTTCTCGGGCGACCACGTGCTCCCCCACATCACCCCCTCGATCGGGGTCGAGCTCCCCGGCCCGGGCCTGCCCCTGCTCGACTTCTTGCGCTCCCTGGAGCAGGTCCGTGAACTCCCGGCCCGGCTGGTTCTCCCGGCACACGGGCCCACCTTCACCGATCTGGCGGCGCGGGTGGACCAGTTGCTGCAGCACCACCAGCATCGACTCCAACTCTGCCAAGAGGCGGTGCTGCGAGGGGCGCGCAGCGCCATGGCGGCGGCCACCGAACTCCCCTGGACCCGCCGCGAGCGCCACTTCGCCGACCTCGATCCCTTCAACCAGATGCTGGCGGTCGGCGAGACCGCAGCCCACCTCGAGCTGCTGGTGCAGCGCGGCGAGTTGCGCCAGCTGCTGTCAGACTCGAAGGTGGAATACCTGCCCGCCTGAGGCGGGCCGAGCCCCAGGGGAGGCGATCTGCCATGGCCGTTGTCGAGACCGCGACCACAACCTTTTGGTCGGTCAACCCCGCCACCGAGGAGGTGATCGCCGAGTACCCGGCGATGTCACCTGCCGAGTTGGAGTCCAAGGTGGCGAAGGCGGAGGGGGCGTTCCAGGTCAACCGCCGCCAGACCTTCGCCTGGAGGAGGGAACGGATGCTGGCCCTGGCCACCGGGCTGCGCCGTGAGCGGGAGATGCTGGCCCAGCTGGTGACCTCGGAGATGGGCAAGCCGCTCGCCGAGGCCGGGGCCGAGGTGGACAAATGCGCCACCTCCTGCGAGTACTTCGCGCACCAGGGGGAGAGCTTCCTCGCCGACCAGCCGTCCCCCTCCGATTCGCCGCGGAGCCTGGTCGCGTTCCGGCCCCTGGGAGTGGTGCTGGCGATCATGCCCTGGAACTACCCGCTGTGGCAGGTGCTCCGCTTTCTGGCGCCGGCCCTGATGGCCGGCAACGCCGCGCTGCTCAAGCACGCTCCCAACTGCTTCGGGACCGCCCTCGCCCTGGAGCGCTTGGTCGCTGAGGCGGGCTTCCCCGAGGGATCGCTGGCGGTGGTGCTGAGCGGGGTGGAGCCCATCCCCCGCCTGATTGCCGACCCCCGGGTCCGGGCGGTCACGCTCACGGGCAGCGACCGGGCGGGCAGCCAGGTCGCTGCGGTGGCGGGGCGGGAGATCAAGAAGGCGGTGCTGGAGCTGGGCGGCTCCGACTTCTTCCTGGTCCTGGAGGACGCGGACCTGGGACAGGCCGCCCAGGTGGGGGCCAACTCCCGCTTCCAGAACGCCGGCCAGACCTGCATCGCGGCCAAGCGGTTCCTTTTGGCAGAGTCAATCGCGGATGAGTTCCTGGAGCGCTTCCTGGCCCTGGTCCGCCAGCTTCCCGTGGGCGATCCTCTGGACTCGGCGACCCGCCTCGGCCCGCTGGCTCGCCAGGATCTGCGCCAGACCCTGCACCAGCAGGTGCAGCGCTCGCTGGCGGATGGCGCGCGACTGGCCCTGGGTGGCGAGCTGCCCCCAGGGAGGGGCTTCTTCTACCCGCCGACTGTGCTGCTCGAGGTGACCCCGGGGATGGCGGCCTTCGACGAGGAGACCTTTGGGCCGGTCGCCGCCGTCAGCCGTTTCGGCGAGGAGTCCGAAGGCCTGCGTCTCGCCAACCACAGCCGCTACGGGCTGGGCGGCAATCTCTGGACCGGCGACGTGGAGCGCGGGCTGCGCCTCGCCGCCGAGCTCGACACCGGCGGGGTCTTCGTCAACGGGATGACCCACTCCGATGCCCGCGTTCCCTTCGGCGGGGTCAAGCGGAGCGGCTACGGAAGAGAGCTCCACCACTTCGGGATTCGGGAGTTCACCAACATCCAGACGGTCTGGCAGCCCTAGCCGCCAGACCATCAGATTCGAGATCAAATAGCGGGCACGAACATCCCCGCCGGCAGCTTAATCGCTCGTGGTTGATGCCAACCCGACATCGGCACCTGACGCCCGGGCTCGAGCCGTTCTCAAGTTCCCTAGGACCAGTCCCGCACAGCGCCAGGCAGCGCCGTCTGGCGTGGTTCTGGACTGCGTGAGCCGCTGGCGGTGCCGTCCGGTGGCAACGCGGGACCGAAGGTACCGCGGGGTCCGTGAGCGAAATGCGAGCAATCGATCTGCCAGATTCTCGTGACGCCGTCCCGGTGAGAGCGCCCGGCGGTTGGTCCCCAACCAGGCGGAGGCGGCGGTGCTCAGCGCGGCTGGTGGTGGGGTAGCCTCAATCGGCTGCGCCCGGCACCAGATCCCCGAAGACGAAGCCGTCACGGGTCACCACCTCCCCCGCGTGACAGGCCACTGGCTGGGCATAGCTCGGCGCGTCCCAGACGAAGGTGTGGAACTCGCCATTCTCGCCGCAGGCATCAACCCCCTGCGGTAAGGCCGCCAGCAGCTGCTCATCGAAAGCCCGGCCGGCGAACGAGGCGGGCAATACCCTCGGATCCACACAGACGATGATGGCCCTGAACTCGGCGGCGATCATCTCCCGGGCCAGCTCGTAGGTGGACCGTCCCCAGATCGGGAAGATCGCTGTTCGCCCGGATGCCGCCAGGCGCTCCTCCCGGTATGCCCGGACATCTGCCAGATAGAGGTCGCCAAACGCGAAGTGACGGACCCCGCGGAGCGGCTCTGACCCCAGCACCGCTCCCATCCGCGCTTCGTAGACCACATTGGGGCAGTCGGGAGGAATCCACACCTTGACGAGTGGCAGGCCCAGGGCCGCTCCCTGCTGGTCCAGAAGTTCCTCTCGGACCCCGGACATGCTGACCCGGTCGTAGCCCTCGGTCAGGGTGGTGAGCAGCGCCACCACCTCAAACTGCGGGTCCTGGAGCAGTGTAAAGAGGCCGAACGCAGAGTCCTTCCCGGCGCTCCAGGAGAAGACGACCGGAGTGGGGATCGGGGCGGGAGCTTGAGCAGTCAGCGGTGGGCGAGTAGCTATGCCATGCCTTCGGCCCAGCCCCACCCGGCGCCAAGGCCGCGTCGGATCAGCCACCGGAGGCCCTCCGCCTTCGCGTCGCCTCCACTGCGGCCGTGAGGGGAGAGAGGTAGTGCACATGGGTGGCCTCAGCCGACTGGACGGCCTCACGACCTAGGCCCTTCACCTGGCAGAACTTCGCCACGACCGCCGCGATCTGGCCGGCCGCCCTGGTTCCCCTGGGCTTCAGAGCTCAGCTCCCGCGATGTCGGCGCCGTACCCGGGCAGGGCGTCCAGCTCCCGGCGCAGCTGGGGTCCGGCCAGGACGGTCAGCAGGAGCTGGAGCTCGGGGGTCTCGAGCCGATCCCGCTCCACCAGCAGGACGCACTCCTCCTCGGAGAGAGGGACGAACTCCAGCCCGTAGGCCAGGGCGGCCGGCTCCGTGGTGATCCCCACGTCGGCGGTGCCCGAGGCCACGGCACCCGCAACCTGGAAGTGGCCCGCCGCCTCACTGCGGTAGCCCGGCACCGCCTCGCCGCCGACCCCCAGCCGCGCGAGCTGCTGGTCCAGGAGATGACGAGCCTGAGCTCCGGGCTCTCGATTGACCCAGCGCAAACCGAGCGCCAGAACCTCCTCGACGGACCTTGGTGGGGGCTGCTGGTCCGAGCGCACGGCGACTCCCTCGCGCCAGCAGGCGAACCCCACGCTGGCGAGCTTGGGGGGTCGGGTGCGAACTCCACGTTCGGGGGTCGGGTAATGCACTGCGGCGGCGTGCACCATTCCGTCATCGAGCAGGCGGCGGGCCTCCTCGCTACCACAGGACCACCAGTCAAGCGACCAGCCCTCGCCCGCGGCGGCTACCGGTCCCGCCAGCAGCGGCAGGGCGGGGTCGCAGCCCGCGACCAGCAGGGAGTGTCCGGTACCCCAGAGGTGGGACGGCTCGCCTGGACCCCCCAGGACACCGCCGGCAGGGATGAATCCTGCCAGCATCGCGCGGTCACCTTGCAGCGGCATCGCCACCCAGCGATCCCAGACCCAGACGATGCGCGCCCTCCCCTGGGTCCGCCCCGCAACCAGTGCCGACGCCACCACCGCACGACCGCTGGGGTCGGTGGCAAAGAGCTGGTCCACGGTCGTCCCCAGGGCCCGGGCCAGGCGCAGCGCCACCGCCAAAGACGGCGACCAGACGCCCGTCTCGGCGCCTGCGAGGGCCTGCCGGCTCACCTCGCACGCGGCCGCCAGCTGGCTCTGGGAGAGCCCCGCGGCCAGCCGGGCCAGACGCAGCCGCCGCCCCGCCGCGAGCGCATCCGGCCCGGGTTCGCGGCGGCCGCGGGGGCGCGGTTCAGGCATCAGAGAACCCCGCGGGGCGGGGGAACTCAGGAGCTTGGGGGGCCACGAACCAGATCTTCTCGCCCACCAGTGCAGCCCGGTCGGTCCGGCAGCGGAACCGGCCGCGCCAGCGACCCTCCGCCTCCAGCTCCAGCTCGACCCTGGCTCCCTGGGGGACGGCCTTGAGCACCCGGGCGAGGATCGCGCCCTCCGACCCGGAGCCGACCGGGTGAACCCGCTCCGGGTGCAGGGCGATGGTCCGGCCCGCGCTGCTGAGCCAGCCCCGATAGCCGACCATCTCGGCCACCTCCCGGCTGGCCGGCCGGAGTACCACTTCGCGGGGATCTCCCACCTGGAGGACGGCACCCCGCCGCAAGACCACCACCCGGTGGGCGAAGGCCTGGGCGTCCTCCAGCTGGTGGGTCACCAGGATCGCCGAGGTAGAAGACCTCTCCAGCTCCAGTTCCACCAGCCCCAGCAGCTCCTCCCCCAGCGCCCGGTCCAGGGAGTTGAACGGCTCGTCGAGACAGAGCAGCTCGACCCGCGCCTGGAGCGCCCGGGCCAGTGCCACCCGCTGGGCCTCGCCGCCGGAGAGACCCCGGGGCCGGGACCCCAGCATGGCCCCCAGCCCAAGCCGCGCCCCGGTGCTGCGGGCGGCCTCCGGGTCAACTCCCTTGGAGTAGCCGATGTTCTGCAGCACGGTGAGGTGGGGGAACAACCCCGGGTTCTGGCGCAGCAGGCCCACCCCGCGACGTCCCGGGGGGAGATCGGTCTGGGGCGACTGCGCCGAGCTGAGCAGTCGGATCCCGCTGCGGATCTCGCCCCGACTCAGCCGCAGCAGCCCCGCCAGCGCCTCGAGGCAGGTGGTCTTGCCGGCGCCGGAGGGGCCCAGCAGAGCCAACCGCTCCCCTTGGTCCAGCCGCAGTGTCAAGCCGACGCTGAACTCGCGCCGGCGGACCTCAAAGTCGGCGGCGAGCATGAGCACTCCAAAGGTAGGCGACCACCGGCAAAGGCAGGGCCACGACCAAGAGGACCAGCGCGAATGGCAGCGCCGAAGAGAGTCCGCTCTCCTGGAGGGTGACCCAGATCTGCATCGGCAGCCCGAACGGGTGGTAGGCAATGATCAGGACCGCCCCGAACGCCCCCATCGCCCGGGCCCAGGTGACCGCCAGCGCGGTCGCCAGGCCGGGGGCCGCCAGGGGCACCGTGACCCGGCGCCAGGTCCGCCAGCGGCGGTCGCCGAGCAGCCGGGCCGCCTGCTCCAGGTCGGGGTCGACCGCGGCGAAGGCCGCCGACGCCCCCAGCACGTAGTAGGGCACCGCCTCGTAGATCTCGGCGATCACCAGCGCGAAGAAGGTGTCCGAGGCGCTCAGGTCGATCCGACTCAGCCCCGCCCCTATCGGGGTCGCCGGACCCACCATGAAGATCAGCAGCAGGCCCACCACCAGGGGCGGGGTCAGCAGGGGCAGGATGATCCCCACCTCCCAGATCCGGGGGAACGGCAGCCTGCCCCGCGCCAGCAGATAGGCCAGGGGGGTGCCCAGGAGAACGATCACCGCGAGCCCCAGCAATGACGCCTCGACGGAGGTGATCAGGGGCGTGAACGCGCCGGTCTGGCGCAGCGAGCTCACCACCGCCGAGGGGGTGAGGTGGGCCAGGAGCGCGATCAGGGGGCCGAGCAGGGCGACCCACACCACCAGCGCCCCGGCGAGCGCCGCCCCGGTGCTCACCCTTACCCCCGTGCCGCGCCCCGGCAAGGGAGCGGGAGGAATGGTCACCTCTGGGCGACGATTGCCCTGAGCGAGGCGGGCGCCGCCGACTCACGCCCCAGGATGGTGGGAGCGAGCAGGGTGTAGCCCTGGTTTCGCATCAGGCGGCGCACCGACTTCCTGAGCAGGAACCTGACGAAGGCGGTGGCGGCCGCGCGGTCGCCGTCGGGCCTGAGCACCGAGGCCTCCAGATCCAGCAGTGAACCGTGCACCGTCTGGCCGGTGGAGAGGGTCAGGCTGGCCTTCCGGTAGATGGACGCGTACTTGGGGTCGCCGAAGTCGACCTTGGCCGGGAGCGTGACGTAGGGCAGGCCGAGCTGGACGGCCTGGGGCAGGTAGGCGCTGGCGGCGTCCAACTGGCCCGCCTGCAGGGTGGGCTCCAGGCCGGTCTCGGAGTAGATCTGCGAGCTACCGTGGGCGCCGCCCAGGTCGGCGGCGGCGGTTGCCGGGCTAACCCCGAGGTACTTCTCCGCCAACTGGACCATCATGATGAAGCCCTGCCCCTGGGGGTCGAGAGCGGGGTCGGTGCGACCCAGCTTGAAGCCCGGCTTGGCCATCACCCTGAAGAGATCCTTGATCGGCAGCTTGCCTCGGGCGATCTTCTTCAGCTGGGCGGCATAGCGCCCCTTGGGGTAGTAGGCGAGCACCAACGGGCTGGCCGCGAACCGCAGCGCCCATCTGCTGAACTTGGGCTGTAGCAGCTGCATCGGCGCCGCCCCGATGGGCATGAAGACGTTGGGGGTGAGCTCGCCGGCCACGATCTCCTGGGCCAGACCCTCACTCCCCGCCGACTGGTTCTGGTACTCGTCGCCGGTCGACTTGATGAACGGCGGCCCCAGATATTTGTCCATCAGCAGCTGGAGCGAGCCCGCGCTGGCGATGTTGGCCAGCTCCGGCGTTGCCTTGCTAGCCGCCACCACCGGAGCCAGGCTCAACGACCCAAGGAGCGTCAGGGGCAGCGATATGGCGAGCAGCACCCTCCGGTAGCACGGCCTCACCGCCCGAGTGTATCTGGGTGACAGCGTAGCTTGCAAAGCGCAAGCTGCACTCGCGGCTATCCCGACGGGCCCGCGCGGCGAGCTCCCTATCCTCAGCCCAGGGGATAGACTGCCGCAGTGGCGGACGTGCGATCTCCCCAACCCACCCAACTGGGAGGTGCCGACCTCACCCTGGCCTCCGACCGGGAACGAGATCGGCTGGTCGAGCGGCTGAGCGCGGCCTGCGCCGATGGCCGCCTGGATCTGGCCGCATTCTCGGACCGCCTGGAGGCGGCGCTGGTGGCCAAGACCATGGCCGAGGTCCATGCGCTGGAGGCGGACCTGGGCCACCCGCCGGCGGCGGTGACCGCCCCCAGCGCCAGCGGCCGGGTCGCCTGGCTGGTCGCGGTGATGTCCCAGACGGTGCGCCGGGGCAGCTGGGTGCTGCAGCCCCGCTCCAGGGCCCTGGCGGTGATGGGAGAGTGTGTCCTGGATCTCCGTAACGCCGAGGTTCTGGCCAGTTCGAGCCAGCTCACCGCGGTGGCGCTGATGGGCTCGGTGCGGGTGATCGTCCCCCCGGGCATCGATGTCGACCTCGAGGGCCTGGCGGTGATGGGGACGAAGACCCTCAAGGGGAGCTCGGCGAGGCCCCTGCCGGGCTCACCCTCGATCAGGGTCACCGCCTATGCGCTGATGGGTGAGGTGAGCGTGGTGACCAAGCCGCCCAAGGGTGAGTCCCGGCTGACTCCGGACATTGCTGACCGTCTGGAGCGTCGCCTCGCCCGGATCCAGGAGCACGGCCTCCGCCACCAGCGGCGGCGGCTGCGGCATCGGGGCGGCTGGGGCGACCAGGAGGAGGGCGACTAGCCGGCGCTGGGTGGCTCCGGCTGGGCCGCCGCCGCGGCGGCGCGGTCGATCTTGGCGGCCAGGATGAGGTCGTTGCGGGTCAGCCCCCCAACCGCATGGGTGAAGAGTTCCAGCTCCAGGTACCCCCAGCCCACTCGCAGCTCGGGGTGGTGGCCCTCGCGCTCGGCCAGGAGTGCGATCCGGGTGGCCAGGGTGAAAGCCGCGGCGAAGTTGGGGAACTCGAGTCGGCGGCGAAGGCGCCGCTGCTGCACCGACCACCCGCGATCCAGCTCGGTGAGCAGGGTGGCCAGCTCCTCGCCCTCGACTAGGGGCGTCTCGCCGGTGCAGGCCTGACAGCGCTCCCGGTACAGCTGCGGCACCACTACGACCCCCCCACCGCCACCTCCCCGCTGCAGCGCTCCAGGATCCGGGCGGCGATCGCCAGGGCCCCGGCGTAGGTGGCCTCCATGCCCTCGAAGCGCAGCCCCCGCGCGCCCAGGGTGCGGGCCTGGGTGTAGGGGGTGTCGGAGGCGTAGTGGATCACCCCCACCTCCATCGCCGGGCGGGTCAGGTCGACCTGCTCCTGGCCGGGATAGCGGGCGCTGTCCCCGGCCTCGAAGACGGCCCCCAGGTAGGGACCCGCCTCCATCTCGACCACCGTGTAGGCGTCCCGGTAGTAGCGCTCCAGGTAGCCCCGGTTCTGCAGGAAGGTTGAGCGCACCGAGACCGCCCGCTGCCGGTCCAGCACCGCCCGGGATCTCAACAGCGGGTCGAGCTTGGAGAAGTCGAAGCAGTTGTTGAGCCAGTAGGTGTTCCCACTCTGCTCGTCGTGGACCACGTCGGAGATCAGGACGTCTCCGACATCGGCGTTGAGGGTGGCCGCCTTGCCCAGGACGTAGACCCCTTCCACATGCTCGGTCGCCTCCATCACCTGGCGAAGGATGTGGTAGGCGCCCTGGCCCAGGGGATACTGGATGTTGAGGATCAGGTGGGGGGAGCTGGACAGGGCTGCCGGGTCCGGGCGCAGCCGGGGATCTAGCCGCTCCGAGCGCAGCCGGTCGAGGACGATCAGCTGGGCGGCGACGTCGGTCCCGGACTGGGAGGGAACGTGGAAGATGCCCTCGCGGCGCTCCTCCTGGGCCCGCCGCTGCCGCTCTTCGGGATGGGCCTCGAACCAGCGGCGGCCGGCATAGTAGAGGAAGTTGTCCCGGGAGCGTCGGGACCCGGGCTCGGCCAGTTCCGCGGCGATCAGCTGCAGCTCCTGGTCCCCTGACTCGGCAACCCAGGCCATCACCCGCTCGCTGCGATCGCGGGCCACCCCCGAGAGCACGTTGACCAGGCAGTGGGCATTGCTGCTGACGAAGTAGAGGGGACGGTCGAGTAGCTGCTGTTGCCGGATCACGTCGCCGATCGGCCGCCACCACTCCCTGGTGGCCCGAGCGTAACCCACCTGGGAGCCCCCGAGGAGCTGGATGCCGAGGTCCATGGGTCGGCTGGAAACCAGGTCCAGGAACTCCTCCAGCCGCTGCCCGAAGACCAGCTGGAGCCGCCCGTAGTCATCGTCGGAGATCGCCAGCCGGCGACGCACCTCCAGGGTCCGCTCCTCCGCAGGCTGGTCGCCCACGCCCTCCAGGAGTGCGTGGGCCTTGTTCCACTCGATCTGGAGCGCGACCAGGGTGGGGACCAGGTCGTCGAGGTCCGAGCTGCTGGCCAGGGCCACCGCCAGGGTGTGCAGTTGGGGGTGCCACCACCAGCGCCGCCGCCGCCCCTCGGCGGTGACCGCCACCCACTCCGCGGCGCTGCTGCCGCGCAGCCGCAGCAGCTGGTCCGGGGACTGGCCCAGGCAGAGGTGCTCCAACTCCAGCACCACCGGCGGCAAGCGGTGCAGAGCATAGAGGAGGGCGCCGCTGTCAAGCTCGGGGCGGGCCGCCAGGGGGTGCAGCGACGACTCCATGCCGAGATGGGCCCGCTCCAACGCCTGGAGCCGGATCTCGCCGGACGAGCGCAGCACCGAGCGGTAGGTGCGCACATAGAGCTCCACCTGCTCCTGGCCCGGGCCCGGGGGCCCCGGCGAAAGGGCCGGGGCCATCACCTCTGGAAGAGGCGCCGGGGCAGGCTCAGCGGCGCCGCCAGGGGTCGCCGGGCGGGCTCCGCCCAGCTCACCGGGGTCTCTGCCGGCAGCGGATCACTGCTGGGTGGCCGGGGCAGCAACCGCACTGTGAACCCGTACTCGCCGGCCGCCCCCAGGACCAGTGAGCCCAGGTAGCGACGACCGCCGTTGCCGTGGGGCTGGTCCTCGACCATGGGCTCGACGCTGGGCGAGATTAGGTGCCCTGCGGGATCGATCAGGCCGTGCAGCAACTCAACCTGGACGTCTTGGGGGAGCAGCGAGCCCAGCTCCACCAGTGCCTCCACCACCCGCTCCTGGCCCTCCGGCGGGGGAACGGTCGAGCCTGGCCGCTGCAGCGCCCTGGCCGAGACTCGGGCCCGGCGGAAGTCGCGGCGGACCCGTCCCCACCAGGCCGCCCGCTCCCGCGCCACCTGGTGGCGCTCCTCCGGGGTGAACACCGCCGCGTCCACCGCCGGTTGGTAGAGGAGGCGAACGTAGTCGGCAACCATCCGGGAGCCCAACACCCAGGGACCCAGGGTCTGCAGGGAGTGGCGGACCTCGGCCAGCCAGCGGTGGGGTAGCCCAGCCTCGGTCCGGGTGTAGAAGGTGGGGATCACCTCGCTCTCTAGGACTTCGAAGAGAGCCTCCGTCTCCCGGCGATCTCGCTCCGCCTGATCTTCGATCTCCTCGAACGAGGGGATCGCGAACCCTCCTTTACCATCCCAGCCCTCGGCCCACCAGCCATCCAGGACGGAGCAATTGAGGGCACCGCTGAGCAGCGCCTTCTGGCCACTGGTGCCGCAGGCCTCCATGGGCCGCCGCGGGGTGTTCAGCCAGACATCCGCACCCTGATAGAGAATCCGCGCCAACCCCATGTCGTAGTCCTCGAGGAAGACCACCGAGCGGCGCAGCTCGGGGGCCCGCGCCGCCTCACACAGCGCCTGGATGATCTGCTTGCCCTGCTGGTCCTGGGGGTGGGCCTTGCCGGCGATCACCAGCTGGACCGGGCGATCCCGATCCTGGAGCAGCCGGGAGAGTCGCTCCGGCTGGGAGAAGAGCAGGAGCGCTCGCTTGTACTCGGCAACCCGGCGGGCGAAGCCGATGGTGAGCGCCGTCGGGTCGAGGGCCGACCCGATCCAGGCGCGCTCGTCGGAGGTGGCTCCGCGGCGTTCTTCGGCGCGCTCCAGTCGCTCCCTGGCTCCGGCGACGAGGCGCAGGCGCCCCGGCCCCCGAGCCTCCCAGAGCTCCTCGTCGGAGATCGCCCTGAGCCGGGACCAGTCCACCGCGCCGTGGACATCCCACCTCGGACCCAGGTAGCGCTCCAGCAGGTGGCGCATCTCTGGAGAGATCCAGTTCTTGGCGTGCACCCCGTTGGTGACCGCCTTGATCGGCACCTCCTCGGGGAGCAGATCCGGCCAGAGCCCGGCGAACATCTTCTGGCTCACCTGGCGGTGGAGCGTGGAGACGG
>JBOHUH010000069.1:0-18146 GCA_050733915.1 Candidatus Dormibacteria bacterium
CTACCGCCGCCAGCTGGGGATTGGTGGTGATCAGGGCCGCCCCCAGGCGACGGCTGAGCTCCAAGGACACAGCGTCGCCCAGGCGGAGGTGGGGCTCGGTCGCCTCCGCCCCGGTCAGCAGGTCCGCGGCCCGGTGCCGCACCACCACCGCCCGGCCTAGCAGAGCCGCTCGGACCCGGAGCGAATCCCAGCTGATCAGGCCGCTCCGACGCAGCCGCCAGAGCGCCCCCAGGACTCGGACTTCGGCCTCTTCACTGAGGTGCACCTCCCGGCCGGCCAGCGCCTGAAGGACGACCCGCCCGGGCGTCGTGCCCAGGACCAGGTCGCAGAGAGCGGCCGCGTCCAGAACCAACCTCTGATCGGCTCCCCCGTCGCTCAATCGAGCTCCGCCAGCGCCTGCTCGTGGCTCACCCCGGTCGGTGGCAGCCCGGCGAGGTCCCCAAGCCAGATCGAGAGCTGTTCGGCGCGGAGCCGCTGACGCAGCTGCTCTTGGACCAGAGCGGACAGGTTGATCTCCAGCCTACTGGCGCTGGCGGCCAGCTCAGCCGGAAGGTAAATATTGGCCCTGGGCATATGCGCACATCATACACACACGTCGACTGTGACCGACGGGACCAGGGAGGTGCCAGTCACCCGGCCAGCACGGCGACTCCCTCAGTCGCCCGACGGCGGCTGTGCCGGGCCGAGGGCTGGAGCTACGCCAGTTCCGGGGACCTCAGTGGAACCAATCCGACCGGCCCTGGGGTAGCCTGCAGGGTCGGCCGCCCCACGGGGCGGGAGGATGGCCGGAGGCGCCCCTGCGTTGGGTCTGGCTAGCTGGCCCTGACCGCCGGCTACCGCGGCTCGCGCAGGAAGGCTGGGATGTCCACGTCCTCGTAGCTGTCGGCCTCCTCGTCGACCGGCTGCGGCCGCGCACGCTCGGGGAGTGGCTCCTGGAGGTCCTGGGGGCGGGTGGTCCGGTAGCGCTCCGCCAGGGTGGGGTTGACGGCGGCGTCCTGCTTGAAGCCGGTCGCGATCACGGTGATCTTGACGTCGCCTCCCATCCGGTCGTCGACCACCGCCCCGAAGATGATGTTGACGTTGGGATCGGCGCTTTGCCGGATTAGGTCGCAGGCCTCGTTGACCTCGTAGAGGGTGAGATCGGGGCTGGCGGTGATGTTGAGCAGGATGCCGTGCGCCCCCGCGATGGAGGTCTCAAGGAGTTGGCTGGAGACCGCGTCCCGCGCGGCATCCGAGGCGCGGTTGTCGCCGCTGCCATAGCCAATGCCCATGAGCGCCGCGCCCTGGCCCATCATGATCGCCTTGACGTCGGCGAAGTCGAGGTTGATCAGGCCCGGAAATACGATCAGGTCGCTGATCCCCTGAACTCCCTGGCGGAGCACGTCGTCGGCTTTGCGGAAGGCGTCCACCAGCGAGGTCTTCTTGTCGGTGACCGCGATCAGCCGGTCGTTGGGGATGGTGATCAGGGTGTCGACCCGCCCGGAGAGCTGGTCCACCCCGCGCTCCGCCGCCTCCATCCGCTTGCGGCCTTCGAAGGTGAAGGGCTTGGTGACGACACCGATGGTCAGCGCCCCGCTGGAACGGGCGATCTCGGCGATGATCGGGGCGGCCCCGGTGCCGGTGCCGCCGCCCATCCCCGAAGTGACGAAGACCATGTCAGCCTCGTGCAGGGCGGAGGAAAGCTCCTCGCGTGACTCCTCCGCGGCCATCTCCCCGACCTCGGGGTCGCCGCCGCAGCCCAGACCTCTCGTCACCTTGCGGCCGACGTGGATCTTGGTGGGCGCGTCGGAGGTGTCCAGCGCCTGCTGATCGGTGTTGACCGCGATGAAGTCCACCCCCCGCAGCTTGGCCCGAATCATCCGGTTGACGGCGTTGCTACCCCCGCCGCCGACCCCGATGACCTTGATCCGAGCATTGCCCTGGCTGGTGCGGTCTAAGTCGTCTTGAGGCATCGCGTCTCCTTCAGGGTCAGAACAGCTCGTGGAGCCAGCGATTGAGCCGGCCCTCACTGCGGGTGGTTCTCTGATTGCCGCCGCCGTCCCTCCGGGCGCCAGAGCGTTGGCCCCACCTGAGGAGTCCGGCCACCGCCGCGTGCTCGGGCATCCCGAGCTGGTCGGCCAGGCCCGCCAGCCCCTCGGGCACGGCGAGCCGAACCGGCATCTCCAGGATCTGGTGCACCGCGGCGGCGAAGCCGCGGAGACGGAAACCGCCCCCGGTGACCACCAGCTTGGCCAGGCCCCGCTCCTCCCCTTCCAGGGCCTGGCCGATCTGGCGGGACATCTCCCGAACTCGGGGTTCGATGATCTCTGCCAGCCAGCGCCGGGGCACCTCCTCGGCACCGACGTGGGAGCTGCCCACCACCGTGATCATCTCCTCGGGAAGCACCTGGGCGGGGTCACAGTGGCCATGCCGGCACTTCAAAGTCTCCGCCTCCTCCTGGTCGCAGCGCAGCCCCGTGGCCAGGTCGTTGGTGACGTTTTGGCCCCCCACCGGGAGGACCAGTACCCGGCGAATGCTGCCCCCTTGGAAGACGGCGATATTGGTAGTCCCGGCGCCCACGTCGACCACCGCCAGCCCCGCCTCCAGCTCCTGGTCCCGGAGCACCCCCTCGGCCGCCGCCAGGGGCTGGACGACCACGTCGTCGATGCGCAGGCCGGCGGCGTGGACACAGTGCACCAACGCCGCCAGGTGGGCGCTCGAGGCCAGCACCAGCTCGGCATCCACGGAGAGCCGGGAGCCCTCTAGGCCGCGAGGGTCTCGCAGGCCTGCCTGGGTGTCCACCTGGTACTGACGCGGGATGAGGTGGACCACCTCCCGCCCCTCCAGCCCGGCGACGCTGCGGGCGCCCTCCAGCACCCGGTTCAGGTCGCTGGAGCCAACCACCCCTCCTCGCGAGGCGACAGACACCACCGCCTGACTGCTCTGGCTCTCGATGTGCCGACCTCCCAGGGTGAGCAGCGCCGAGCCGATCTCCACCCCGCTGGAGCGCTCGGCCGCATCCAGGGCCTGCGAGATCGCCTGGGTGGCGGCATCGGGATCAGTTATCACTCCCTTGAGCACCCCCGCCGAGGGGGCCTCCCCCACCCCCAGCACCCGCAGCCGGGCGCCGTCGTCCTCGGCCACCGCGCAGCAGACCCGGGAGCTGCCCAGGTCGAGTCCGACGAGGCGGCGGAGGCTCACCGAGGACCCGGGGGGCGGGCGGCGCGGGAAGCCGGGCGAGCGCCCTTGCTCATCAGGAGAATCCCCAAGTTTTGTGGTGTGATTTTTTGCAACGTGTGGCTGTGGTCAGGCTTAAGCTCAGAGGCCCTCCGGCCCCCTTCGGCGACTCTTCCGAGGCCGCCTCGAAGTGTAGCCGCAAACTGGGAGCAGCACAAGTACCAAAGAGGGCCAAAACCACATCATGTTGTGGGTGAGCGGCCTCCCACACCCTGAGTTTTGCGTCTGCGCCATCCCCGCCTGGGCCGCCCAGGTCAGTACTTGAGCACCACCTGGCGGGGGTCCTCCAGGTAGATCTGCTTGATCCCGGCGCTGCTGAGGTTGACCTCTCCCGCCAGCGCCCGCAGCGCCTCCAGCTTGCGGCCGACGGCGGTTATCTGGGCCCGGGTCACCGTCGGCCCCAGGTCCGCGGTCCAGCCGGCGCTGCTGCGGATCTCGAGCGCCCCGGTGGCGGTGATCAGGTAGCGGCTCACCGCGACCCCGTAGGTGGCTGGAAAGACCCCGTCCAGCTCCACCAGGGCCTTGGTGAGCCGGGCCGGCAGCACCTCCTCGCCGGGCTGCGCCAGCGGGAGCTGGCGCTGGTCCACCAAAAGGGGCAAACCCTTGGGCCCCCCGAAGGCCGGGGGCCCAAGGGCGGCGCCACTGGCAGCCAGCCGCTGCTCCTCCACGCCCTGCCGGTAAACCATCACCGGCGGCAGTGGCGTCACCGCCAGGATCAGGGTGCCCGGCCAGCTGACCCGTACCGCGGCGGACTTGACCCAGCTCTGGGCCAGGAGGTTGCGAGTCAGGGCCGGGGCGTTGAGCAGGATGGTGCTCTCGCCGAGGTGAGCTCCCGCGTCGTGGAGCAGCTGGGCCTTCGGGACCACCGCCGCACCCTCCACCTCGACTCTCTGCACCTTGAGCCAGGGGAGGGCGAAGAGGAGCACCGCTGCCGCGGTGATCAAGACCAGGAGGAGGGCCAGCACCCGGGTGGTCCGGCTGACCCCGGGAAGCGCCTCCAAAGCGATCGGCCGTCGGGGGGCCGATACCCGGTGCCGGCCGAGGAAGCGCCTCCGCGCGGTCTCGCGGGCGCGGCGGCGCTCGGCGGCCTGGCGGGCCACCTCCTCAACTTCGGAGTCGGGAATGCGCGCCCAGATGGGATGCCCCTCGGGCGCGGACTGAGGCCGGCGCGACCGCACCCCCGGGCGGTCGTCCTCGAACTCCAGCGCCGGCCGCCAGGCCTCGAAGCCCTCGGGGACGACCGCCCCGAAGCCGCGGCTCCGAGCGGGCTGCTGGCGCGGCGGACTCATGGCTGCCCCTCAGCTGGAACGTGAGTGGATATCGGGACTGCCGACGGGGATGATCTCGAGCTCAAGCTCGACCCCGAAACGCTGCCGTACACGTTGACGGATTAGCTCCGTCAATGCAAGCACCTGGGTGGCGCCCAGGGTGTAGCCCTTCAGACCGCAGCGGTCGATCCGTTGCCAGTCGGTCAGCCGGCCGGGGTTCTTGAAGGTGCTGCCCAGGCTGCGCACCGCAGCGGGCTGCCTCCACTTGCGCTCCGCCATCACCTGGCGCACCCGCTGCTTCACGGCCGCGGGGTCGCCCTCCTGGAGGCGGAGCCAGACCTGGGTCACCACGGCGCCCTGGAGCGGCTCCTCCTGGAGGGTGGTGCGGCGGTTGAGCGGTCGCAGCTCTCAGGCCGAGAACCGCCGCACCTGGCCGTCGGGGAGGACCGCGTCGACCCCCTCCAGCACCTGTCCTAGCTCAGCGGTGCCCGGGATGCCCACCCCGAAGGCCAGGCCGTCGACGCCCAGGTAGGCGGTGTCGAATGCCGCCCGGGGCAGCATGGCCCCAGCGCCAAGACGGGCCAGGCCGGCGCCCAAGGACCGAGCTCGGGAGGGCGGAAAGTGCAGCACCAGGCCGGGAATCCCGCCGTCCAGGATGAGGCAATTGCTACCCGCGCCTAGCACCATGCGGGAGAATTCCAGCCGGCGGCAGAGCCCGAGCGGCTCGGGGTCGGCAGGTTCCCAGGGCAGCAGCGCCGAGGTCAAGCCGAGCGCTCGGCCAGGAGGCGCAGCAGTCGGCCCGCCACGTCATCGAAGCCACGCACCGAGCTGCAGACCACCACCGCCGGGGGATGGAGCCGGGCCAGCACCGCCTCAATCGCCGCGGTTGCCGAGGTCACCTGCACCACCTCGAGTCCGGTCACCAGGGCGGCCACGTCGGCCGAGCTCACCGTCCCCTCGAGGTGGCGCTCCCGAGCCGGCTCGATCTCCCCCAGCACCAGCACGTCCAGGCCGTCGAAGGCGCCCCGGTACTCGGAGAGGAGCGCCTTGGTCCTGGAATAGGTGTGGGGCACGTGGATCATCGCCAGCTGGAGACCGTCGCCGAATTGCTGACGGGCGCCGGCGATGGTGGCGCGGATCTTGGTCGGATGGTGGGCGTAGTCGTCGACCACTGTGACCTGGTCCACCGCACCAAGCACCTCGAAGCGCCGCGCCGCACCCCGGTACTGGGCGGCGGCGGCCGCCGCTGCCCGGGGCTCGGCCCCGAGCCTGACCGCGGTGGCCAGGGCGGCCAGCCCGTTGGCGGCGTTATGGGCACCAAACGCGGGAAGGGTGAGTTCCAGCTCCAACCCCCCGGGGCCGCGGACCTGCAGCAGCATTCGCCCCGACCGGCGGGCGGCAGGCTCCGCCAGGGTCCAGTCACCCTCGTCCACCCCGAAGCTCTCCACCGGCGCGGGGCTGGTCCCGGCCAGCTCCGCGGACCGGGGATCGCTGGCGTGGTAGATCAGCCGGCCGTCTCGAGGTAGCCCCCCAACCAGTTCCCGGTAGGGGGCCACATAGGCGGCCAGGTCGGGGTAGAGGTCGGGGTGGTCGAGCTCCAGGTTGAGCAGGGTCAGCACATGGGGCTCCCAGTGGAGGAACTTGGCCCTGGGGTCGAGGGCGGAGGTGGTGTACTCGTCGCCCTCGAAGACGAATGGCCCCCCGTCCCGGGGGTCTCCGATCCGGGCGGTGCTGGTGAAGTCTCGGGAGGTGGCCCCGAGCCGAAATCCCGGACCGCAGCCGGCGGTCTCGAGCATGAAGGCGGTGAGGGTCGAGGTGGTGGTCTTGCCGTGGGTGCCACAAACCACCGCGCGACGCCGGTTGCTGGTCAGACCGCGGTAGGCCGCCGCCTCGCTGAGCAGGGGCAGGCGCCGCCGCTGGGCCGCTTCCAGCTCGGGGTTGCCCAGCTGCACCTGGTTGCCCAGCACCACCAGCTGAGGAACCCCCCAGCGGTCCAGGTTGGCCGGGTCGTGGTGGGGGCTGAAGGGGATGCCCGCGGCGGCGAGAGTCTCAGTGGTGGGGGGATAGGCGTCCTCGTCAGAGCCACTGACCCGATACCCCAGCTCCTTGCAGCAGAGCGCCAGCCCGGAGACGGCGTAGCCGCAGATGCCCAGGAAGTGCAGGTGCCCCGGGGGCTGTGGCCAACCCCGAGGTGCGCTCTCAGACAATTTCAGGCGCTCGTACCGGCCAGCCGCCGGAGCAGGTCCGCGACCTCGAATGCCGCCCGGGGGCGGGCCAGGGAGCGACTGGCCCGTGCCATGTCACGCCAGCCCCCGGGGTCGCTCAGCACCCGGCCCACCGCCTGCTCCAGCAGCTCGGGGGTGAGCTCGTGGTCGGGGATCACCAGGGCCGCCCCCGCCGCCTCGAAGGGTGCGGCGTTGGCGCTCTGGTGCTCGCCAGCGTGGGGGTAGGGCACCAGCACCATGGGCCGGCCCAGGCAGGCCACCTCGGCCAGCGAGCTGCCCCCCGCCCGCATCACCACCAGGCTGGCGGCGGCCAACTGCTCCGCGACGTCGGCGACGAAGGGCGACGGTCGATAGCGACCTCCCGGCTGCAGCCCTCGGGCCTCGGCGGAGCTCAGCACCTGGGGGTGGTCGCTGGGCCCCGTGAGGTGGACCACGGTGAGCTCTGGAAAGCGTCCCAACAGGTGGGGCAGTGCCTCCAGCAGCACTTCGTTGAGGTGCCGCGCCCCCTGGGAGCCGCCCATCACCAGGAGGCGCGGAGGCGCCTCCGCCGGGTCGGGTTGTCCGGCGAGTTCGGCGAAGCGGAGCCGGACCGGGTTGCCGGTGCAGGTCACCAGGATGTGGGGCAGGTGCTGCGCGGTGTCCTCGAAGGAGGTGGCCACCCGGCGCACCCGACTGGCGAGCCAGCGCACCGCCCGGCCCGGCAGCAGGTTCTGCTCGAGCAGCAGGACGGGTATGGAGCGCCGGCCGGCGATCAGAGCCACCGGGACGCAGACGTAGCCCCCGGTGGCCAGCACCACCTGGGGCCGGAAGCGGCGAACCACCTGGGAAGCCTGACGATAGTTCAGGGGCAGCCGGAGGGCCAGCCGGGGCGCCGAACTGATTAGGCCTGATCCCATGCTCCCGAGACGCAGCCCCACGAAGTCGAGGCCGGCGGCGGGGACCAGCTGCGACTCCGGGCCGTCGGCGCGGCCGACGTAGGCGATCTCAACTGCGGGGTCAGTCTGCCTCAGCGCCTCCGAGACCGCGATCGCCGGGGTGCAGTGGCCCCCGGTTCCGCCCCCGGTGATTAGCACGCGCATTACCGATCCCCACTCGGCGCTGTCGGGCCGAGATGTTGAGCAGGATGCCGGTGGCGGCCAGTGACACCGCCAGCGACGACCCGCCGAAGCTGATGAAGGTGAGCGGCACCCCCGTGGACGGAATAGTGTCGGTCACCCCCCCGATGTTGATCAGAGCCTGGCCGACGATCCAGATGGTGATCCCCCCGGCCAGGAGAACGCCCAGTCGATCGGGGGCGTTTCGCGCCGCCCGGATCCCGCGCCAGGCAAACCCCAGGAAGAGGATCAGGACCAAGAGCGTCCCCACCAGCCCCAGCTCCTCGCCGATGATGGCGAAGATGAAGTCGGTGTGGGCTTCGGGCAGGAGCTGGGCCGGCGCCACCGCCCCGTTGAGCCCGATGCCGAAGACCCCACCCACCCCGAGGGAGTAGAGAGCCTGGACCGCCTGGAAACCGCTCCCCAGCCGGTGGGCGAAGGGGTCGAGGTAGCTGAGCAGTCGGGCCACCCGGTAGGGTTCGGCCCGGACCAGCAACAGGGTGGCGACGAAGCTGACCGCGCCCAGCCCCAGCAGGTGTCGCACCCGCACCCCCGCCAGCCAGAGCAGCCCCAGGGCAGCCATGGTCAGGACCACCGCCGAGCCGAGGTCCTTCTCCATCACCACCAGGAGGGCGATCACCCCCACCTTCCAGCTGTAGTTGAGCACACCGCGGCGCAGGTCGGTGATCCGGTCGCCGAGCCGGTCCAGCCAGACCGCTCCACCCACCACAACCAGCAGCTGGGCGAGCACGCTGGGCTGGAGGTCCAGGGGACCGAGTCGGATCCAGCGCCGGGCACCCTGGACCTCGACACCGATGTGGGGCAGCAGCACCGCCACCAGGAGGACCACGGTGACACCGGTGAGCAGGGGCGCCAGCCGGACCCAGTTGTGGTAGTCGATCTTGGCGCCGACCACCAGGGCCACCAGTCCCAGCCCCAGCCAGAGCAGCTGGCGCTGGAAGTAGTAGGCGGGGTTGCCGTACTCGGTGTAGGCGAGGGCCTGGCTCGCCGAGTAGACCATGATCAGCCCGAGGCCGCAGAGCGCCAGGGTCAGCAGGAGCAGCCAGACGTCCAGCTCGGGAAGGGGTAGGCGAGGGATGGAGCTGCCGCTACGCCGGGCCTGGCCCACCGGCAGCCAGCGCTCGACGTGAGCGATCAATGGCTGCCCCCGGGCAACCCGGCGCTGACCGCCCAGTAGGCGGCCAGCGCCGCACCCAGCGCCGCCACCGCCCAAAAGCGCAGGTCGACCCCCCACTCGCTCATCCCACCCTCCTCGAAGTGGTGGTGGATTGGGCTGGCCCGGAACAGGCGGCGGCCCTTGGTGAGCCGGAAGTGGCCCAGTTGCAGGATCACCGAGCCCGCCTCAGCCACGAAGACCACCGCCAGCAGGGGCAGCAACACCAGCGCTCCCACCTCGACCGCGGCCACCGCCAGCGCCAGCCCCACCGCCAGCGAGCCGGCGTCCCCCATGAACAGCGCCGCCCGGGGCCGATTGAAGCAGAGGAAGGCGATCAGGCCGGCAACCAGGCAGGCGCAGGTCACGGCCAGTTCGGGACGGTGCTCGACTAGGGCCAGGGCGGCGCAGGCAGCGAGCCCGGGAACTCCGCATCCAGCGGCCAGCCCATCGACGCCGTCGGTGAGGTTGGCGGCGTTGGCAGTGCCCAGAATGGCGAAGGCGGCCAGTGCCAGCCCCAACCAGCCCAGGTTCCGCGGCCCCAGAAAGGGGACCACCTGGATCTGGGCCGACGTGGCGAACAGTCCCAGGGTCAGGAGCGCGGCACAGCCCGCGAGCAGCAGCAGCTTGGGGCGGAAGCGCACCCCCTCGCCGCGCCGGACCTTGGCGATGTCGTCGACCAGGCCCGCCCCGCAGCCGAGCGCCGCGGCTCCGGCCACCAGGCCTCCCGCCGGGTCCCGGGCCACCACCGCCCAGGCGGCCAGCGCGGCCAGAACGAAGACCACCCCCCCGGCGGTGGGCGTCCCGGCCTTGCCGAGGTGGGACCTCGGGACGTCGGCGCGCTCCACCTGGCGCAGCCCGACCCGACCCAGCCCGGAGATCGCCAGCGGGTAGGTGGCGAACGCCCCCACGAACGCGCCCGCCGCCGCCAGCCAGTTCACCCGAGGCATCTTATGGTTGGAGCTTGAAGCGGTCGATCAGGACCTGGGTGACCTTCCTCACGGTGGGTACCGCGTCGTAAAAGGAATAGCGCAGGTAGGTGGCCACCTGGGGCTCCCGCAGGATGCAGATCATCGAGTACTGCGGATCACTTTCGGGCAGGAACTCGTCGAAGGAATCGATGGTGTTGTCGGTGTAGCTCCCGTTCTCGGCGACCTGGGAAGTGCCGGTCTTGCCGGCCAGTTCCCCCTTCCAGGCGGGCCAGATCCTGGCCTCGGAGCCGTCGGCACCGGGGTCGTCGATCACCCCGATCATCATCTTGGCCAAGGTGGCGGCGGTCTGGGCTGACACCACCCGGTGGGTCTTGGGCTTGATGGTGACCGTGGGCTGACCCCCGCCGCTGATCGAGGTGACCACGTGGGGTTGCACCCAGACCCCGCCGTTGGCGATGGTGTTCACCGCGGCCAGCATCTCGATGGGGGTGACCACGACTCCCTGACCGAAGCTGGAGGTCGCCAGGTCCAGGGGACTCTCGTTGCTGAGGGCGGGCAGGGACTGGCTCTCCTCACCGGCCAGGTCGATCCCGGTGGGCTTGCCGATACCGAAGTTCTCCATCGAGTCGTAGAAGTTCTTGGCACCCTCCAGCTCCTGGATGTGGACCGCGCCAACGTTGAGCGAGTTGTCCAGAACGTACTGGTACGAGATCACTCCGTGGTACGCGTTGTCCCAGTCGTGGATCTCCACGCCCTGGACCATCCCCGACGCGGGGTCCTCGTCGAAGGTCTGGCTCGGGGTGATCACCCCATCCTGGAGAGCCCCGGCAAAGGTAACCACCTTCATCACCGAGCCGGGCTCGTAGAGGTTGGCCACCCCGGCGTCCTGGAAGAGAGAGTCGTTCTCGCCAGCGTAGTCGTTGGCGTTGTACGAGGGGTAGTCAGCCCAGGCCACGATGGCCCCGGTGTGCACGTTCATCACGATCATGGTCCCGGAGGCGGCCAGGTCGGCCTTGACCTCATCGGCCAGATCCTCCTCCACCGTGGTCTGGATCGGGGTGTCGATGTCGGTGTGCAGGTCGCGGCCGTTGAGCGCCGTCTGCTGGGGCTGGTCGCTGAGGACCACCGAGTCGCCCTGCAGGTCGTGTACCACAGACTCCTTGCCGGGGCGACCGGCCAGGATTCCGTTGTAGTAGCCCTCCAGGCCGTACTGGCCCTGGCCGTCGGCGTTGACGAAGCCGAGCAGATCGGCGGCGAGGCTGGTCCCGGCCACCGCCCCGGGACCGTAGGTGCGCACCTCCACCGGGAGGCTGCCGATCCCCGCCAGCTGCAGCTGCTTCAACTTGGACTCCACCGCCGCGCCCTGGTCCCGTGCCAGGTAGACGAACTGGAGCGGCTCCGCGAGCCGCTTGTCGAGGTCGCTGGCGGAGAGCTTGAGCACGGGCGCCAGCAAGATCGCCTCCCGGTGCCGGCGCGAGGTGGGGACCTCCCTGGGGTCGGCGAAGATGTCGTACGCGACCGAGTTGCCCGCCAGAACCTGGCCGTCGTCGTCGAGGATCAGGCCCCGGGCCGCGGCAGTGCTCACAGACTGGACCTGCTGGGCGACCGCCGCCGCGGCCAGCTGCGGGCCCTGACTCACCTCGAGGTCGACCAGCCTGGCGGCCATCCCCACCACGGCCACGATCAGCACGATCGCCAGGCCCAGCACCCGGCGGCTGACCTGGGGCGCGGCCAGGCGCTTGGCGTGCGACGTTCCTGCCAGGTCGGCGGGGCGCCGGCGCGAGGTGGGACTGGGCTGGCTCTCCCGATGGTCGCGGGGCGGCACCTGCTCAGCCGCCGCGGAGGGCGACGATCACCGGAGTCAGCGGGTCAGCGGTACCCGAGCCCGCCGGGCTGGCCGCCGACCACGTGCCCGGCGGACCCATCCCCAGGTGGCTGGCGGTCTGGGCGACCTGGCCTGCGCTCTGCAGCTCCTCGAGCCGCTGCGCCTGGTGCTGCTCAGTGTTGACCAGCCGGGCCTTGGCCGCGCGCAGCGACGCGATCTGGTAGGTGAGGGCGGTGGCCTGGGCGGTCTGGGCCGCGTACATCAACCCCACCGCAACCAGCGCCGCCAGGGCGGGGACCAGGAACCAGGCCACCAGCGATCGGGGCAGCCCGCGGCGCCGGGAGACTGCCCGGGCGGTCTCCTCCTCGTCGAAGGGCAGGAAGGGGACCCAGAGGCGGGGCTCGGCGGCGATGGTGGTCATCTGGAATGGTTTTGGGCTGGGATGTGGGAGGGGACGGCGGAGGTGACGGGCGGAGGGTGCGCCGGCCGCGCAGGCTAAGGGCCGGGGTCCGGGAGTCGGACCGCCACCCGCAGCTGGGCGGAGCGTGCCCTAGGGTTGCGGGAGACCTCGGCCAGGGTCGGCTTGAGGGAGCGGTGAGAGCGGAGCGAGAGGGTGGCCCGATGGGCGCAGGTGCAGACCATTTGATGGGACGGACAAACACAGTCTGTTGCTAGGACGTTGAGGGAGCGCTTAGTGAGTCTGTGCTCGGACGGTTGGAAGGAGAGCGTCCCAATTCGCCCATCGGGCCGAAGAATTTGTGTGGCGGCGGTGATCCCCCGTTGGAGTTCCCCAAGCTCGTCGTTGACCGCGACGCGCAGGGCCAGGAACACCCGGGTGGCGGGGTGGATGCGCTTGGGCCAGAAGCGGCGTGGCACCGCCTCGGCGCAGATCGCCGCCAGCTGGGTGGTGCTGCGAATCGGACCCTGGGCGCGGCGTTCCACCAAGCGACGGGCGATCCGGCGCGACTGGCGCTCCTCGCCCAGCTCGTAGAACAGGTCCGCCAGCTCGGCTTCGCCATAGCTGGAGATGATGTCGGCTGCGGTCAGGGTCTGCTCCGCGCGGTTGAGGCGCATGTCCAGCGGACCCTCGGCCTGGAAGCTGAACCCCCGCTCCGGGTCATCCAGCTGCAGCGACGAGATCCCCAGGTCCATGACCACGATGTCGGCGCGGAGCCGGTGCTGAGCGGCGACCCGCTCCAGCTCGGAGAAGGAGGCCGCCTCTGCCTGGAAGGCCTTGCCGTGGTGGGCGAAGCGGAGCCGGGCGGCGGCGACAGCGGACGGATCTCGATCTACAGCCAAGACCCGCCCGCCTGGGAGGACGCGATTTCGGAATGCCTCCGCGACGCCGCCGCCGCCCAGGGTGGCGTCGACCACCACCTCGCCGGGCGCCGGTCGCAGCTGCTCCAGCAGCTCGGTGAGCATCACCGGTTGGTGGGCCGTGAGCGGGTGCGACATGCGCTCGGCCGCCGCCGACCGGGGCCGCGGGCGGGACCTGGGCATCGTTCCCAGCATGACGCTCACGAACCCAGCTCCTCGGTTCCGGGGCGCGCCTCTCGGCCGCTCTTCTGGCTAACCACGGTCTGCCGCATCGCCTCCCACTCGGCGGCGTCGAGCGGCGCCGCGTGGAGTCCGAAGCTCTGCTCGGAGTGGATCTCGACCACGTTGTTGACCCCGACGAAGACCACGTCGTCGCGGAGGCCCGCGTGCTGGCGTAGGTGGGGCAGCAAGAGGATCCGGCCCTGGCTGTCCCAGGTGATCTCCTGGGAGGCGGCGTAGAGGCGGCGCAGGTAGCCGCTGTAGCCGGCTTGGGCGATGGGGTCGTAGCGCAGCTCTGCGGTCATCGACTCCCACTCCGCCTGGGGGTACATCAGCAGGAACCCCGCCGGGTGGCCGGTGACCCAGCCTCCCCGCAGCTCCTCGCGGAAGCGAGCCGGGACGGCGACCCGGCCCCGCTCATCGAGGGAGTGGTCGAAGCGACCGAAGAACGCCATCTCGCCTCCCTGACCCACCGCTCATCCCGGATGGCTCTCTCCCTGTTCACCACAATTCCCCCAGATCTGAGGTCTCGGGGACTGTATCACGCCAGGGGCGGCAGGTCAATCAAATCGACCAAGTTGCCTGCGGGCGTGTAACTCGATCACCTCAGTTTGGGTGAATCATCCCTGCCTAGTGGATGGAAACGGCCATATCGATCCCTGGGAAGGGAGCGGCGCAGGGGGCGGACCCCCTGCGGGGAGTTGGAAGGCGGGCGGTAAGCCGAGTTCTGTGCCCTCCGGGCCTCCCGCGCGGCGGGCTCCCCCCGGGGGGTGATGACCATCCATCTGCGACGCCGGTCACCCGGCGTCTCTAGCGACCCACCCGGGCGCTGCTGGACGAGCCGCCCAGGGGTGTCTCCACCCGCGCCCTGCCGGGTCTTGCTCCGGGCGGGGTTTACCTGGCCAGCCGGTCACCCGGCTGCCGGTGGGCTCTTACCCCACCATTTCACCGTCGCCAGCGCCGGCGCTGGCTGTGTCTTTCTGTGGCACTCTCCCTGAGGTTTCCCTCGCCGGGGGTTACCCGGCGCCCTGCTCTGCGGAGCTCGGACTTTCCTCGACCAGGCCCAGCCCGGCCGCGGTCATCTGCCCGCCATCCCTGGCCATGGTAGCTCCGCTGCGGTGCGGCGCCGGCATCAGCTAGGTCCGGCCGCCCATCCTTGAGGGCGCTGCCGACGGCAGGCCTCGACCGCCAGCTGATCCACCCGGTTGTTGCCGGGATTGTCGCGGTGGCCACGGACGTGGCGCCACTGCAGCCGCGGCCCCAGCTCGGCAACGAGGCGGTCGATCTCCGGGAACAGGTCAGGGTTGGCCTTGCGCTTCCAGCGCTCGCTGAGCCAGCCGATCACGTTGCGCGAGTCGGTGTGCAGGCGCAGGCCCTGGTCGGGCCGCCCCCGGCGCCCGAAGGCACGCAGGGCCTCACGGGCGGCGACCAGCTCCATCCGATTGTTGGTGGTGTTCGGGTCCCCGCCGGAGCCCTCCTCGGCGGCCCCCTCCCATTCGATCCGGTAGGCCCAACCCCCGGGGCCGGGGTTGCCGCTGCAGGCGCCATCGCAGTAGCCATCGAGCCAGCTCGAAGAGGGTTCCGGGTAAAAGCTCAAAGGAGCAGGATCCGCTGGCAGTTCTCGCACGCGACCAGCTGGTCGCCGCGGGCCTCGTGGAGCAGCCGGGGCGCCAGCGGCAGCCGGCAGCCGCTGCAGGTGCCACCTGCGACCTTGGCCACCGCCGGGCGGTGCCGGGCCGCGGTGAGGTCATAGGTGCGCAGCTGGGCCGGCGTCAGCGAGCTGGCCAGCTGGCCGCGCTGCTCGAGGTTTTGCGCGATCTCCGCGGCGATCGCGCCCGCCTGATCGCGGTCGGCGCTCCGCTGGCGTTCCACCTCCCGCTCCCGCCCGGCAAGCCGCTGGGTCACCTCAGCCAGGTCAGCCGCCGTCCGCTCCTGAGCCTCCATGCGGGCGAGCTCGGTCTCCTCCAAGCCCCCGACCTTGGCCCGCAGGCTGACCAGCTCATGCTGGCGGCGTTGGAGGTCGGCGGGGTGGCGGACGCTGCCGTCGTAGATCGCCTTCTCATGGGCCTTTACCCGCTCCGAGAGCTCGGCCACCTCCAGCTCCAACTGCTTCACCTCCGAGGCCTGGTGCTGAGCCTCGGACTCGAGTGCGGCACGGCGCTGCCGCACCTGCCGCACCTCGGGGTCGGGGTGCGCCCGGCGCTCCGCCTCCGCCTGCTCGGAGAGGAGTGCTTGGTGGCGCAGATCGAGGGACTCGATGGCGGCGAGGAGCTCGGCGGGTCTCACTGCGGTCGCACCAGAAACGTTCGATAAAGATGGCCTTTCTCAGACACCTCACGGGTCGCCGTCCGCATCCACCGGCTCCTTCCCAGCCAGCCCTCCAGCGGCTCCGCTCGCTGCGCCGGCTGCAGGCAGAGCCAGACCAGCCGCTCGGCGAGCGCGCGGTCCGAGTCCAGGATGCGGACGATGGTATTCCCCCCCATCCCCGCGATGACCGCGCCCACCACGCCGCGGCCGGCCAGGGGTTGCAGTCCCACCCCCTCCAGGATTCCCACCCCGCTCAGGGGACCTAGGATCCGGCGCAGCTCGCCCGCCGGGCCGGGCTTGGACTCGGTGGCGAAAACCAAGCGCCGGGGGTCGCGGCGCTTGAGGGCCAGGGCCAGCCGACCATGGCCGCTGCCGATGTCGGCCACCGCGCCGGTGCTGGGGCAGAGGTCGACCAGAGCCTTGAGCCGCGGTCCCAGCCGCATCTCGGGCGGGGCGGCCTCAGGCCGCAGCAGGGCAGTGCTCACCGGCCGAGTCTACGGACTGAGCCGGGCGCTCCCAGAGCATTCCGGAGGTGCGGGGCGGCATCATGGCGGACCGTGACCTCAAGGCACGTCGGCCCGCTCCCCCAGGACCGGATCGCCCCCTTCTGGATGGAGGGTGACGACCGCGGCGCGCTGCTGCTGCACGGGTTCGCGGGCACCCCACCCGAGATGCGCCCCCTGGCGGACGTGCTGGCCCGGCGCGGCTTCACCGTCCACGCCCCGCTTCTGGCCGGGCACGGCACCGCTCCCGAGGAGCTGGAGCAGACCGGCTACCGCGACTGGGCCAGCTCCGCCAGCGCCGCCCTGGACCGGCTGCTGCAGCGCTGCCGGGTGGTGGGGGTGGCCGGCCAGTCGATGGGGGCGACCCTGGCCCTGCACCTGGCCGCCACGCGGCCTGAGCCCCGGGCGGTGGTCTCCCAGGCGGGCTTCGTGCAGCTCAGCGACTGGCGCATCCGGCTGCTGCCGGCGGCGCGCCACCTGGTGCGCTGGCACGTCCCCGGGGACGAGGTGGACCTCTACGACGCGGATGCCATCCACCAGCTCTACAGCTATGCCCGCCGCCCCACCCGGGCGGTTCACCAGCTGTCCCTGCTGGGGCGGCTGGTGGGGTCCGAACTCCCGGCGATATTCCGGCCCATCCTGATCATCCAGGGCGGCCGCGACAGCGTCGTCGACCCCAGCAACGCCGGGCGGATCATCAGCCGGGTCAGCTCCGAGGAGCGCGCCATGCGGATCTTCCCCCGTAGCGGCCACGGGATCAGTGTCGACGTCGACCGGGATCCGGTGGCGCAGGCCGGCGCCGCATGGCTGGAGCGCCACGTCCGCTAGCCCAGGAAGTCCGAGGTCACGGGTCCAAGAGCAGCTGGCGCAAGCGGGCCGCCGTCTCCTCGTCGAGGACCGGATTGGCGAGCGGGCCTGCCTGGGGAAGTGGCCTGCGGCGGCCGGCAGAGGCCGACTCCCGGGCCGGCTCACCCTCACGCCCGCGGTAGGCCAGCCCACATCCGGCGCAGATGTAGACCGGGCCGCTCCGGCCCCGTGCCAGATACTGCAGATGACTCCAGCGGACCGCAGCGCCACAACCGCAGGTGCGCTGGGGCGGAACCGCCGGCAGCTGGCGAAACTCCCCCGGTCCCAGACTCAGACACCTTCAAAAATTGAACGCATATTCACCTGAGGATAGGTGGCCGGGGTGCTCCTCGACGGCGCCGCGGCGAACCGTAAGATGAGGGACGCCGTGCGGGTCGATGAGCTGACCGGGACCGCCATCGGCCACTATCGGATCGGTGGACGCGTCCAGGTGCTGCCCTATGCCAGCATTCACCGCGGCTCAGTGCTCGGCGGGGAGAGCCCGGTGCTGGTCTGGGTGTTCCGCGAGCCCTATGCCTCGGCCGCCGGATTCCTGGAGACGCTGCAGCGCCTGGCCGGGGACCGCCGCGCCGCCCGCGTCCCGGGCCTGCTGCGGGTGGTGGAGATCGGGGCCCAGGAGATGCCTGACCCAGTGGTCTACGTGATCACCGAGGACGCCGCCCGCGGCTTCCTGGTGAGCCTGCTCCAGGTCGGACGGGCCCCCGGGGTCTTCGCCACCACCACCCGGCTGGCCCGCACGGTGGACCAGATGCACGCCCTGGGGATGATCCACGGCGACGTTCAGCCAGCCACCGTGGCCATCTCCGAAAGCGGACCGGTCCTCGCCGGCCACTCCATCCGTACCGTGGTCAGCCGGGTGACCCCGGCGGCTCCCTGGGTGGACATCACGAGGGCGTTCCGGCCCCCTGAGGCACCCACCAGTTCAGAGGCGGGGCCGGCCAGCGACCTTTGGGGACTGGCGGCCCTGGTCTACTACCTTCTGGTGGGCCGTCCCCCGGCCGCCGATGGCCCGCCGCAGCCCCCCAGCCGGCTGCGACCACAGCTGCCGGAGCGGGTGGACCAGGCGGTGCTGCGCGCCCTCTCCCACGATCCCGGGGAGCGTTTCGGGTCGGCATCCGAGTTCCTGGCGGCTCTGCGGGGCGCGCCGGCGGCGTCGCCGCCGAGGCCGGCTCCGGCGCCACCGCCCCGGGCGGCCGCCC
>JBOHUH010000070.1:0-5222 GCA_050733915.1 Candidatus Dormibacteria bacterium
GGCCGAGCCGGAAGCCCCCAAAGGAGGGTGGATGGCGGGCAGGAGGTTCCGAGTGGCAGAGGTGGTGGAAGCGCTGCGGCTGTGGCACGCCGGGTATTCGGCGAGACGGCTGGCGAAGAGCGTGGGGGTGGGCGGGGACCGGCTGCGGGCAGTGCTGGCCCGGGTGCAGGCGGCTGGGGTGGTGCCCGGGGACCGAGAGCGCACCAGGGCAGAGTGGGAGGAGCTGGTTGGGCGGCTGTTCGGGGAGCGGCTGGTGGAGCGGCCTGGTGAGGCGCGGGGGCGGATCCAGCCGTTCCACGAGGAGATCGTGAAGGGGCTGGAGAGTGACGTCAACCAGCCGCAGTCGCGGCCCTAGCCGGTCAGCCGTTTCGGTCGTCTCGATCAGAGCGCGAAGCGCTGTCCGGACCGATGATGAGTCCGTCGCAGCCTCGGCGGCCCTGAGGTGGACCAAATACCGCTGGGAACCCGAACGGTCCAGCGCAGGATGGGCAACAGCTCCTTCCGTCACAGCCAGCAGGTTTGGGCCTCTGGGTTGGCCCGGGGACCGCAGTGGCTCGGTGGAGGCCAGGTAGCTAAGTCCTGCCTTGTCGGTCTCCGGTCCGGGAAGCTAAAGGCAGGCGTCAGCGGTTATGAGACCCGATCAGGGCGCGGTCAGTCCATCGGGTGTTCTGTGAACAGGCGCAGCACAAGGGCGTTACGCGCCTGAATCAGACGGCCACCATCGTCGACTCGACCGAGTTCGACGGGCGAGTAGCCCAGCATCTCAGCTATTTGAGATATGTCTCTACTCGCGCTATCAGAGTTACTGGCGATGAAGATGACGATCTTGCCTGCCTCGGCGGGCAATTGGCGGGAAAGGACACTCGCTGGTAGCTGGTTGAAAGCTTTGACCACTGCAGCGCCCGGGAAAGCGTCGGTAAGGACCTCGGTAGACAGTCGGCCGGCGAGGACTTCGTCTTCATTGGGGAGGTAGAACGAGTTGGTCGTGTCGACGATGATCTTGCCGCTCCACTCAGGCTGCGAGGCTCCAAATGGTCCGGTCGCAAGGAACGGGATAGCCAGGAACAGCACGTCAGCTTTCCTAGCCTCGCCGACGGTCACCGCACGCACCGTCGGCGCGATCTCGGCGGCGAGCTCACGGAACGAATCGGGTCCACGAGTGTTGGCGATCATCGCATCGACCCGGCTCCGAGCAAACACGCGTGCGAGTGACGAGCCGATGTTCCCGGTACCGATGATTGAAATGGAAGGCATGTATCAGTCTCCCTAACCGCTTTTCAGGCACCCAGTGGCAACGCCACTGGTGCGAGATCGTCCGGCGACCGTTTTAGTGACGCTACAGCTGATATTACTCCAGAAACGCCTCTTGGGCAGCTGTGCCTAGATCAGCGTAGTCGGACGTTTTGAGCCCTTGGCTGTGGGGGCAGCGCGGGCTCCGCGCGCCAGATTTGACAGCCGAATCCCTGCTCCGCCACCAGTCGCTCGTAGATCTGGTGCGCTGTGTGCCGCTGTGACCGCGGCGCCAGCTGGTCCTGGTCCAGCCAGCCCCCGATCACCTCCGCCATCGGGTCCAGCACCGGGCTCGACCGCCGCCCCTGCCGCCGGTACTCCCACGGACCCGGCTCCGCCCACGCTCTCCGGATCGTCCGCCAGCTCCGCCCGCACTCCAGGGCAAGCGCACGCACGCTCACCCCTTCCCGATAATGTCGCCAGCGGCTACCCTCAATCTCAGCCACCTTGACCATGCCTCCGCTCCCCTCGTTGCCAGCTGTTCAATCGCCGACAACGTAGAGGACAAGGGGCTCCGGTCACGGTGGTCCTCTTTAGATGATCATTCGTGCCCCGAGTGGGTCTGCGCTCTACCGTCTCTGCGCCTACCTGGATCCCAAGGCTGACAAACACCGGCCGAAGGTGATCGGGATGCGACCGCTGCTAGACGCCCCGGCGAGCGCTTGATCGATCTCTTCTCGGGCTGGCTGGTGGCCAGCACCGCCCCCCTGACCAGTCTGTGGGCGATTCGCACCGTGGACGGCTCCTATTAGGCGTGACCGCGTCGTGAAACGTCGACCGCGCCTCAGTGCCGCGGTGGTCGCAGACGAGGGTGTGCCCCAAATCAATCGCCGAGCGCCTCGGCGATTGTGTCCATCTCGTCAGGGCCGAGTTTCGCTGATTGCGCCGTCCTTTCCCACCCAACCAGCGCAGCGCGAACTTCGTCGACGATTGCTCCTGCCTGCGCCGACGAGAGGCGGTAGAACTCGGCCGTGCTCAGCACCAGGTCGATGTCTCCGATGTGGTCCACCGCGTCAATCGCAAGCGTGTGTTCTGGCATGTCCGGCATCGGGTTCAGGTCGAAGGCGGGTGCCAGTAGCCAGCCGGCACCTCTCCTGAGAAACCCGTGATTGCGTAGGTGGTCATCTCGATGCGCTGTGAGGACATTGAATACCACTCGGCGGAACATCGCTGCCAACTCGGCTCCAATCGCGCTACGCTCGCCGTGGTCAGCGATAGCGAGGGCAATATCGAGATAGCTGGCATCCTCGCGGTCTCGCCGCGAGAGGAGCGTCATGGCTGAAGCATAGAGCCGACGGCTACCTCCGGCGCGATCGAATCGCCGCGCAAGGAACGAGTGTTGTCCGGTCCCGACCTCGAGAAGTCGATGCTCGGGCACCTCGATGCCGGCGCCTGCAGCCAACTCGTTCAGCACCCATTCACACGCCGCCATATCTCTGGTGTCCGTCCGCGACGGAAACTTGGCCATCCAGAGCGAGCCGTCCTGAGCTAGGAAGCTGGCCTTCGGCCGGGCCCCGCCAAGCGAACTGCCGGGTGCCAGCAGCAGCGCGAGACTCAGCGCCTGCCGGCGATGGTCGTGGCTGGGGCTCTCGATTTCGCGCACTGCCGTGACAAGATCGGGCAGTCGCGTCATGGGCGGAACCTCGTCAGCATCGTCAACATACCGTCCATCGGGCGCACGCAGACGTAGCGCTCCCATCCGCGACACATCGGAGATGCCGAGCAAGTAGTCCCACTCGTCGAGCATCCGGCGGCGCCGCTTTTCGGTCGTTGCGGCGTGCGCCTCCTGCCGGGACAGCAGAGTGCGGCCCCATCGGTCCGGTGCGGCGTCAGTGAAGATCCGGTCGATCTTCCCATCGCGCGGCCACTGATCGCCCGGGTACAGACCGTGGAGTGGATCGATGGGAAATGGGTCCTTGCGGGCGAGCCACTCGTCGCTGTAGGCGAAGCCGACGATCGATCCCCCGGCGGCCTTAGTCCGGTGCAGGACGCCGATGTCGACAGGGCCGCTCAGTTCGGCAGCGTCGAGCTCGACCGTAACGTGGTCGAGGGCACCGCTCCTCAATTCGACCTGCCTCGGCGACGCTTCGTCAAACTCCCCGCGTCGACGAGCCGACGGCCGAGATCATCATCGCCGGCGAGTTTTGCCAGATCCTCCTCGAGTCCCAGCACGCCGAGAGCTCGCACGAGAACTCCGAAGCCGACCGCTAGCTCACCGCGCTCGAGGCGGCCGAGGGTCACCCGGGTCACGCCCATTCGCTCGGCCATCTCGGTCGCGGTCAGTCTTCGACGGAGGCGGGCAAGGCGCAGACGCTCTCCCAGGCCGGCAGCAAGGCGGCCGTAACGCGGGTAGGCAGGAACCGATCGGTTGGCCATGTATCATAGGATATACCGTTACGGCGCAAATGTCAAGCCTATGATACAATGGCTCAAGACAGCGGCTCGGCGAGCCTGCGGAGTCAAGTCCCACGGAGTCGTTAAAAGCCGGCGAGGTGACCGATGACCTGGCGCCGCTCTGGATACTGCCGCCAATTTGCGGCGACCGAGTGCCGTTCATTCGCTGCGCAAGCGACATCTGGAGCCGCAGACACCCGGAGACCTCTCCACCACGCTCGAGGTGGTGCTGAGGGGTCCACATCACCTGGATCAGTTCATGGGGGTCCGGTCACCCTTGAGGGGGCTGTCGCCCTTTAAATCAGTCGTTCCCGAGCCCGTTTCGCGGCCCGCAGACAAAAGAGCGCCCCAGCTTCCTGGAGCGCCCTTCGGGACCGAAACTTACTTGGGTTTTGGCGGAAACTTAGCCGAGGCTCTCGTTACGAACAGCCCGACGTACTCCCGCAGTTCATGCACTTGTAGCAGGCGCCGTTGCGCACCATCAGAGATCCGCACTCCGAGCATGAGGGTGCGTCTTCCTGATTGCGAAAGGTGAGCTCCGACGACAGCTGCTTGGCGCTGGCGTGCCCCGGTGCTGGCGGGGTCGTCGGGGCCGGCGCGGCGAGATTCGGCACTCCAGCGAGAACCGAGCTCTCGACCGACTCTTCCTGGCGGCTGATGATTCCCAGCGCGTCGCGGTCCTCGGCGGAGAGGAACCGAGCTGCCAGCCAGCGGAAGATGTAGTCAACGATCGACTTGGCGATCGGAATCTCTGGGTTTCCGGTGTACCCCGCGGGCTCGAACCTCGTGTGGGCGAACTTGGCGCAGAAGAGCCGCAGCGGGACTCCGTACTGCAGGGCCACCGAGACCGAGGTGGCGAAGGAGTCCATCATCCCGCTGAGGGTGCTGCCCTCCTTGGCCATCTTGAGGAAGATCTCCCCGGGCTGGCCGTCCTCGTAGAGGCCGACGGTGAGGTAGCCTTCGTGACCCTGGATGTCGAACTTGTGGGTGATCGCCGCCCGCTCCGAGGGCAGCCGGTGCCGGGCGGGCCGCGCCGCCGTCGGCTCGGCCTCCTCCTGGCCGCGGTAGGTGGCCTGCTTGCGGGAGGTGGAGAGTGGCTGGCTGCGCTTGCTGCCATCGCGGTACACCGCGATGGCCTTGAGCCCCAGCTTCCAGGCATCCGTGTAGGCGTGCTCCACGTCCTCTGAGGTGGCGTCCTGGGGCAGGTTGACGGTCTTGCTGATTGCGCCGGAGATGAATGGTTGGACCGCGGCCATCATCCTGACGTGCCCCTGCCAGCTGATCGAGCGCTGCCCGTTGGCGGGTGGGAAGGCGCAATCGAAGACCGCGAGGTCGTCCTCGCGAAGGTGGGGTGCTCCCTCGATGGTGTCGTGCTCGCTGATATAGGCGAGGATTGCCGAGATCGCCTCCTCACCGTAGCCCAGCTTGCGCAGCGCCGCGGGCACGGTCCCATTGACCATCTTGAGCAGCCCGCCGCCCACCAGCTTCTTGTACTTGACCAGGGCGATGTCGGGCTCCACCCCGGTGGTGTCGCAATC